>PMSX01000351.1 GCA_003167495.1 Bryobacterales bacterium
AATGTCCAGCCATTTGTTGGACACTACACTAGTAACCATGCGGGGCGCTCCTGGACCACGCGCGATGGGCTTGCCGGCAATGGCGCTACCTCGATTGCGGAAGGGCCATCGGGGGATCTTTTCGTCGCAACCGATCCCGCGGGAATCAGCCACTTCAGCAAACAGGGAGCTTTTCTGCGGACGTACCGATCGGCATCCGGTTTGACTGGAGATACCCTAGCCGCAGTCGCAGTCGATGCGAACCGGCGACTTTGGGTGGGGGGTTCCACAGGCTGTTTCCGAAGTCGAACCCAAGTCGACAACGGTGCAGAGCTCAAATTCGACCTCGTGGACATTCCCGGTCTTCCCGCGAGGCCGGATGCCAGGAGTCTTTTCGCGGAGGAGAGCGGGGTCGTGTGGATTGCGACTTCGCGCGGTCTAGCACGCTTCGACAATGGTCGCTGGAAGGTCTTCGCGGCCAAAGATGGCCTCAAGGCTGAGGACTTGGAATCTATTACGCAAAGGGAGGGTGCGCTTTGGCTGGCTTATCGTGATGCCTTCGGTCTCACTCGTTTGCGGTATGACGGCAATCATCTTGAAACAGAGCACTTCACGATGCAGAATGGGCTTACTTCCGATGAAGTGTATGCTCTTGGCTCTTGCGCTCGACCGTGCTGGCCGGCTGTGGGCCGGGACGGACAACGGCGTTGATGTATACGATCAAAATCGCTGGCGTCACTACGGCAGGGAAGATGGGTTGATTTGGGACGACACCGACAGTAGTGCCCTGTACGCAGATCCCGACGGTAGTATGTGGATTGGAACCTCCAATGGCCTGTCGCGTTATTCAGCGCCACCCTACCCGATTCCCGAGGTTTCATCTCCGGTGGTACTCACGCTGATCGAGGGAGAGTCGGATAAGTACGACCCTGGTGATCATCCGGAGCTTCCATTTTCGAGGCGGTCCCTGTTGATTCGCTATGCCAGCTTGAGTTATCAATCAGAAAGCCGCACCCGTTTCCGCTATCGACTGGCAGGCTATGACAATACATGGAGGGAAACCAGCGAGCGGAGTGTTCGCTTTGCTGGCCTACCGGCGGGCAGCTATATCTTCGAGGTGATCGCAGCAGGCTCAAACGGTTTATGGAGCCCTTCGCCGGCGCGATTCTCATTCGGGATAAATCCACCCTGGTGGCAAACATGGTGGTTCCTGACCTTGGCTGTAGTCTTTACTTTGGTTCTTTGTCGCACCGTTTGGCGGGTTCGTGTCCGCATTCTGGTGGCCCAAAAGGTCAACCGGAGCGGTTAGTCAAGGAACGAACCTCTGAAGTGGAAGCGGCCAACCGTGCAAAAAGTCAGTTCCTCGCGACGATGAGCCACGAAATTCGCACTCCCCTCAATGGAGTGATCGGCATGACAGATCTGGCGTTGGACACTGAACTGAACCCCGAGCAGAGGGAGTATTTGGACATGATCAAGTTGTCGGGAGATTCGTTACTTGCGGTGATCAACGACATTCTTGATTTCTCGAAAATCGAAGCCGGAAAAATCGATCTCGAACTGGCCGATTTCAACCTTCGAGATTGCTTAGAGTCCGCACTAAAGACAGTCGCCCTTCGCGCGGATGAAAAGCAACTGGAACTGCTTTGCGAGGTCGCCCCGGAAGTGCCGGAAACGATCGAGGGCGACTCCAATCGGCTCCGTCAGACTTTCTTGAACTTGCTGAGCAATGCTATTAAATTCACGGAGACCGGAGAGGTCTCGTTGCGAGCCGGCGTCGAAAATGAAGAAGGCGACTCCCTCACGCTGCACTTTAGCGTCGCCGATACCGGTATCGGCATTCCCGCGGAGAGACAGAAGGCTATCTTCGATCCCTTCACGCAGGCGGATGCATCAACCACACGCAAGTACGGTGGAACCGGGTTGGGTTTAACGATCTGCTCTCGCTTAGCGGACGCGATGGGCGGGAGGATGTGGTTAGAAAGCGAGGTGGGGCAGGGCTCCCAGTTCACTTCACGGTGAAGACGCGGGCGAAAGCAGGCGAAGCCCCCACAAAAGCCTTGGAAGAAACGCTCCGTGGGACGAGAGTTCTGGTGGCAGACGACAATGCAACAAGCGGCCGGATACTTCAGCGCATGTTATGTCAGTGGCAACTGAATGCGACCGCGGTCACGTCCGGTGAGACGGCACTCGAGGAGTTGCGTTCGGCACGCGACGCCGGTACACCTTACGCGCTCGTTATAGTCGACAGCCGCATGCCGGTTATGGATGGCTTCGCACTCGTGGAACGAATCCGGCAGAACTCTTCCGCCCTCACTGTCATGATGCTGACACCGGCCACGTATGTCCGGGATGCGGAGCGTTGCAGAAAGCTGGGGCTGACCTCGTACTTGACAAAACCCATACGCCGACTGGAGTTGCGTGACAGCATTGCGCGAAGCCTCGGCGCGGCAATTCGAGCCAAAGTGGGCTCAGCCCCACAAGGACTTCGCAAGCGGACCAAGGTGCGTTTGCAGATCCTCGTGGCAGAAGATAACCCGGTGAACCAAAAACTGGCTGTACGGCTACTCGAGAAGGAGGGACATCGCCCAGTCGTTGTAGCCACCGGTCTGCAAGCTCTTAAGGCGTTGGAGAACGACACTTATGACGTAGTCCTGATGGATGTACATATGCCGGAGATGGACGGATTGGAGGCAACCACACGGATCCGCCAAAAGGAAACTGGAAGTGGGAAGCACCAATTGGTATTCGGACTCACAGCAGCAGCCATGAAGGGCGATGAGGAAATGTGTTTAGCGGCGGGGATGGATTGCTATCTGACCAAGCCGCTGCGGCCGCAAGAGTTGTTAGAACTGCTCGAACTCCATGCTACAAGCAATCATGCCACCGACCAGGAAGGCTTTTCGGAGACACTTGGAATCGAGAACCTAGCAGTGACTACCCGCATGAAATCACCACAGGTAGAATCCGGTCATATGGAGTCGAAGAGAACCTGATTCTGGTGCAACTCTTACAAGTTTCTCGCAATTGCATCGAACCATCCCCGTCTAATGACCCAAAAGGCCAACTGGTTCGGCTATCTCATCGACGAATTAAATCGGAGAGATACTGTCGAACACTGCCCCAAACGGCCCTTGTGGAAGTAACGGAGCCATGACTGAATCGCGCAGCCGGGTCATTTTTGGCCACGAGCGTTATTTTGACGCCTATTCACTCCAGGTGTGTCCCCTCTTTTCGCTGCCCTAATCGTTGCACTGCGAATCAATAACTTCTCCGCGATTTTTTTCGCACCCCCGCCACTATCTTGTTGAATGCCGAACCAACTGCTCTATTTGTTCATCGGAGCAATCGTAATATCCGCACTCGGTCGTTGGAGCAAGCAGAGTAGAACTACAGTCCTTGTGCTGTGCTGCGTCTGGGGTGGCGTTGTCAGCAGGTTGCATTAGAGATTTGTCCACGCCGCTTAACGCTGCTTTTTGGGCTTCTCTTCCTTGGCGTTGCTCGCGTTCGTGCCTTTCCTCTTTTGCACCGCCAGCCGCAACAGATATTCAATCTGCCCGTTCACGCTACGCAATTCGTCCTGCGCCCAGCCTTCCAAGTCAGCCCAGAGCGCAGGATCAATCCGCAGCAGAAATGATTTCTTCTCCGCCATTCACACCTGGTTCAGTGGTACAGCGTGCCGGTGTTGACCACCGGGTGAACCTCAGATTCGCTGCACAAAACGACCATTAAGTTACTCACCATGGCCGCTCTTCGCTCGCCATCAAGCTGCACTACGTCTTTTTCAGCCAACTCCTTCAAGGCGAGATCAACCATGCTGACAGCGCCGTGCACAATCTTCTGGCGCGCTGCGATCACGGCTTCCGCTTGCTGCCGCCGCAACATCACTTGCGCTATTTCGGGCGCATAGGCTAAGTGAGTTAAGCGTGCTTCGTCCACTCGCACACCTGCCTTTGCCAACCGCTCCTCCAGTTCCTCGCGCAGAGCCTTAGAGACTTCGTCCACATTGCTGCGCAGAGTAGCTTCATTCTCGTCGCCGCCGTCATACGAATACAAGCTGGCCAAGTGCCGCAGTGCCGTTTCACTTTGTGTAGTGACGTAAGTTTCGTAGTTATCGACATCAAACGTCGCTTGCGCGGTATCCTCGACACGCCACACTACCACCGCCGCGATTTCGATCGGGTTCCCGCCCTTGTCGTTGACTTTCAGGTGATCGCCATTGAGCGTACGGGCGCGCAGTGAAATTTTGTTGCGGCTCGAATTGCGCCGGGCGATCGCTAACACCTCAAAGGTCGCTCCGTTCGCGCGTTGCACCGCGCCGTTTGAATAAAACGGATTAGCCCAATGCAGACCGCTTTCGCGCACCGTTCCTTTGTAGCTGCCAAATAAGACCAACACGCGAGCTTCATTGGGCTGCAAACTGAACAACCCACCAAGCAAGACAACCGTGAGCGCCAAAAGAACCGCTGCCGCGATGGTGACCGGCGGTCGATCTTGAACCGCCCCGTACGGAATGCCCGCAATCGCGGCTGCGCCGAGCAACAACAAGAACCCTAGCAAGGGCCAACCGTTCACTGCTTTTACTACTACTTCCCGATTCGCAATTCTTTGCTGATTGATATCCATAGCAGTACCCTCCATTTTGATCTGCTATTGAAATGATATCACTTCAATAGCTGGCGTGCAGGAGCTATTCTTCTGTTATCGTCATTTGATGAAGCGCGTGTTCGTTGCTGCTATCGGTTTTTCTGTTGCGTTCGCCGCCGTTACCGTCATTCGCACCTTCGAATGCGTTCCATTGGAAGCTGTTTCCGAGACCACAGCCAACGCAAGCATCGGCGATCTGAACGGCGATGGCTTTCTGGACATCGTGCTGGCAAAAGGCCGGCATTGGCCCCTCCGCGATGTCGTTCTGTTTGGCGATGGCAAAGGACACTTCACCCCCGGACCTCCGTTGCCCAATGCGCCTGACCGCAGCTACTCCGCGCCGCTCGCCGACGTGGATAAAGACGGCAATTTGGACATCGTTCTCAGCAACGATAGCCCCGACCCCAAACTCATCCTGCTGAACGACGGCAAAGGCCGGTTCACTATTGGAGGAACATTTGGCGATCCGAAATGGCCGACACGGAATGTGGCCATGGCCGATCTGAACGGCGATGGCTACCCGGATATCGCCGTGGCGAATCGGCCTGGGCCGAGCTATGTCTGTCTCAACGACGGCAAAGTGCATTTCGAATGCAAACAACTCACGCCTGACAGTTCGACCACCATCCTTGCGGGCGATATGGATGGCGATGGTCTGACGGATTTGATTGTTGCCTGCCGCGACGAATGCCAGAGCGCGGTCTATTTTAATGACGGTAAGGGCAATTTTCCGCGCAAGCAGCCTTTCGGACCGGAGAGATCGTCGATTCGCGCCATGGCCGTGGCGGACTTCGACGGCGACGGACATCTCGATATTGCTACTTGTGACGAGGCGGAACACGCGTTGGTCATTCATTTCAACGACGGCAAGGGCGCCTTCAGTTCCAGTGTTCAAATCGCCCGAGGTGGGGCGGTGCCGTATTCGATGGTGGCGGCAGACTTAAACCGCGACGGCAAACCAGAAATCATCGTAGGAAATGTAAACGCCCCCGGCGCGATTTACTACAACGACGGTTCCGGCCGGAAGTATCAACGAGTCCCATTTGGCGACTCGAACGGTGCAGTTTACGGAATGGCTGTCGCCGACTTGGACGGCGACGGATATCCCGATATCGTCGCAGCCCGTTCCGACGCTCCAAGCATCATTCTGTTCAGCCGGCATGGGAAATAGGCCATTTCGAGCCTGGCGGCGGAGGCGTGTCAAAAAATCGTTGCGGTCCGGGAGGAATCACTTCCAAACTCTTTCCGTCCCGCCCCAACGCTAGAAACAATAGCCGTAGCTGACCATCCTCAAGCATCCAGGCCACTTTCATGCTACGGTGACCCTGCCCGAAAATCGCAGTTCCGTCGAGGCAGATTGGACTGGGCTCTGAACCGCAAATCCACGCCGATTCCGTCGCGAAGCTATTCCACGATCCGAGCTCTTTTTGCAGGTCATCGCAGCGCGCCTCCCAATCTCGGAGTAGCTGAGATCGAAAATGCGCCGTAGCCTGCGTGTAAATATCCTCGCGTACGTTTTTGTTGAATAGCTCGCGAAGCTCATCGGTTTTGTCCGCAGCTAAGTGCCTTTGGTTCTTCGAGACAGAGCTGCGCGTTGTCCCACATGCTGTCACGAGCAGCGACGCGGCCACGCCAAACGCCACGAATTTCGTTGTCAGTATAGAGCAATCCCTTGATATAGTCTCAAGAACGGATTCCCGCATGTCGATACCAGGCTCACGAGTTCTGTTTTTCCTAGCCATAGCGGCCGCTAGCGCGCAAACACTCCCTCCGCTGCCCGCGCCGCTGGGAGTTCCACAGCCCGGCCCAGCCGGCAACACTCCCTACTCTCCCTTGCCTATTTTGCCGGGCGGCATCGTTGTATCTCTTTATCCCGCACGCTCACACTACCTCAACGCACAGCGTGTCAACGAGCCGGAGCAGTACATGATGAGCCAGTCCGTTCCAGGGCGAATCAGCAGCATTGTGAATATTCACAATCCTTCGATTGAAATTCACACGGTGGATCGCGGCCTCAACACCGGCGCGGCTGTCATTCTGGTCGCAGGAGGCGGGCACAACACTCTCAACGTCGGCAGCGAGGCCGCGGACTTCGTGCCCTTCTTCTACAACTACGGAGTCAACACCATCATCTTGCGCAACCGTCTCCGGCGCGACGGTTACAACCCGCAGACCGACGCCGTAAATGACGCTCTCCAATCCATCCGCCTCGTGCGTGCTTATGCGAAGGACTTACGCCTCGACCCGAACAAGATCGGCATGATGGGTTTCTCAGCGGGCGCGGAATTGACTGCCGCGGCTGCCGTTTTGTACGACGACTTCGACAAGAAAAACAACGATCCCACCGACCCGCTAGCGGGCATCTCTTCACGCCCCGATTTCGCCGGCATCATTTATCCAGGCCCATCGCCCTTTGCCGCCAAACGAACTCCTCCTCCCATTCCGCGCAATGTTCCTCCCGCGTTCATTGCTTGCGGTGGTTCGGGCGACCGCGTTCACGCTATCTGGGCCATTGAGTACTTCAACGCGATGCTTTCCCTGGGTGTTCCGAATATCGAAATGCATATCTATGGCAACGGCCGGCATCCAGGCGACGCGTTGCCTGATGGCAGCCACATGACCGGAGGATTGACAGACCGCAACGCCACACCCTTTGGCGCCTGGCAGTTCCGATTCATAGATTGGTTTCGTGATTTGGGCTTTCTGCAAAAACCTGGAGTAGAAACGAAAGCCGCTAAAGACATCGCCGCGTTTGTGAGCGAGCCGGCGCGTCCATAATCGAAACATGCTTGACAAGCGCGCTCAGGCGCTCAGCTTAATCTTGACGGAGAGCGTCCAGTGGGTCGATGCGCGTCGCGCGCCTGGCGGGAAGGTAGTTTGCGACAAATGCCACTGTCAGCAACAGCGCTGCAACACAACTCATGACAACCGGATCAAGCGGCACTACGCCGAAGAGCAACGAGCGCAGGGTGGAGCCGAGAATAGCGGCGCCCGTCATTCCCGCTAGAAGACCAAGTAGCACGGTCTTAATGCCTTTACCGATGACCAGCGATTTCAGTTGCCGTGGCGTTGAGCCGAGCGCCATGCGTAGGCCGAACTCACGCGTTCGCTGGGCCACACCGTAAGATACAACTCCGTGAATCCCAATCGCGGCAAGCAGCATTGAGATGCCGGCGAATACAGCCATCAGAGCCGTGGAAATGCGAGGCGCAGTATTAGCCAGCGACAGGTACTCGTCCATGCTGCGAATCTGAAACACTGGCTGGCCCTGATCCACAGACCAGACGGCTCGCTTCACGGCTTTCGCCACGGCCTGAGTGTCCATCGTCGTGCGTACGGCCAGCGCCATCGCCTTGTTTGGCATCTGCTCATAAGGCGCGTAGATGGTGGGCTCTGCCTGCTTGTCCAAACCATAATGATGCACTTGGCTCACGATGCCAACCACTTCCCGGAACTCGCCCCACAGCCGCATGCGCCTGCCAATAGGGTTCTCGCTGGGCCAATACTGGTGCGCCAGCTTCTCATCAATCAGAATCACCGGCGGAGCATCGCGAACATCGCGATAGGAGATCGATCTGCCCCGCAGCAGAGCGATTCCCATCGTGCTCAAATACTCAGAGCTAATACGTCGGAAATCTGCGACCAGCGTCTGACCGGTTGGCAAAGGGCGATTTTCGATTGTGAAGTACTCGCGGTCGTTTTGTTGCCCAAGTGGAAGCACATCAGTAAGACCCGCAGATTGAATTCCTGGCATGTGTTCAACCTTGGCTAGGACGCGCCGGTAGAACTCGGCCTGATCGCGATCGCTCTTATAGAGGTTATCCGTTGGCAGACGCATGCGGAACGTCAGCACATGATCGGGACGTATGCCCGAATTGACTTGCTGCAGATTGACGAAGCTCTTCATGGCAAGCCCAGCGCCGATCAGTAACATGGCCGCCAGAGCGACTTCACCAGCGACCAGCCAACCCCAGACCCCTGTCCGATCAAGTGACGAGGAGGTTCGACCGCCTGCTTTCAAGGCGTCGTTCACATCGGCGCCAGCGGCAAACAGCGCGGGAATGAGTCCAAAAATCAGCGCGGCCAGGGTTGAGATTAGCAGCGCAAACGCAAGCGCGCGCGCATCCACGTTAATAGCCGGTCGCACAACCTCCGCGCCCGCTTCCGCCATCGGAAGGGTGCCGGGTAGGACGGAGCTTAAGAGTTCCACGCCCCAGATGGCGAACAGGACCCCCAGCGCGCCTCCCATGAGACTAAGCAGCAGACTTTCGCTCAGTATCTGGCTGACGATGCGGCTGCGCCGCGCACCCAAGGCCGCGCGAATTCCAAGCTCCTTTCGCCGGCCTGTGATACGAGCCAGAAACAGACTCGCCACATTGACGCAGGCCAGCAGCAGAAGAAGTCCCACGGCTCCGAAGAGCAGCAGCAGGGCAGGCTGTATGTATTCGAACAGCGCCTTCTTCATTCCGACCACGGTTACATCCCAGCCGGCCAACCTAGGAGTCTGCGCATCGATTCGACGCGCGATGGCGCTCAACTCGCCCTGCGCCCGAGCGATACTGACATTTGGCTTCAGCCGGGCAATGACGCCGAAGTCGTGGTCGGCTCGGTTTTTGGCGCGGAGCTGTGCAATGGGCCAAGGCACGTAAAGGTCGCTGGGCAAAGGCTGCCAGAAATCCGCAGCGAGCACGCCAATGACGGTATATGGCTCGCTATTCATCAAAAACGTTCTGCCAACGACGTGCGGATCAGATCCAAATCGACGCTTCCAAAAACCGTTCGTGAGGACAGCGACCGGATACCGCGCCTTGCCCGCACCTTCCGCGTTAGTGAACCCCCGTCCTAAAACAGTCCGCGCACCGAGCATCGACAGAAAATTCGTAGTTACCCGTAGACCAGTGACTTGCTCTGGCTCGCCCTCACCGGTCAGCGTGCCCGTACCGACTTCGAGTAATGACATATCTTCGAAGGATTGACTCTGTTCTTTCCAGTCGAGAAAGTTTGGAGCGGACGGACCTTCGCGAGTAATCCCATCTTTTAAATCCGTCTCCCAGATCAACGCAAGGCGGTCAGAGCCGGGATACGGCAACGGATTCAGCACCACGGAGTTAAGGACGCTGAAGATAGCAGTATTTGCCCCAATACCGAGCGCGAGAACGAGGAGGGCGACTATGCTGAACCCGGGCATCTTGCACAGTGCGCGGAAAGAATAGCGTAAATCCTTCAGTAAAGTGAGCATTTGTCTTGTTAGTAGTGCAGGTAGAGGTCCATCTCCCGAATATTGGGAAGTAATTGAGATTGTTCATCGCACCGTCGGCCCGCCCATGGCCGGAGTGTCCGTTTTTGAGAATCGAAGCGCTCAAAACCGCTGATCAGCTTATACTCAGTTGAAGAGAGGTCCCCATGATACGCCTTGGCCCACTTTGTACCTCCTTACTCACGTTGTTCATTGCATCATATTTGAGCCAGTCTCCAGCAGAAGGACCCTACCGCGTATTAAGAACGGCCAAAGTGGGAGGTGAAGGCGGTTTCGATTACGTCTACGCCGATTCCACTGGGCGCCGTTTATACGTCGCTCGCACTGGTTCTACCCAACGCATCTCTGTATTCGATCTCGACACTTTGCAACCTGCGGGAACGATTCCCGATATCAGTGCGCATGGCGTAGCAGTCGATGCGCAATCCCATCACGGTTTCGCCACCAGCAAGCCAGTGGTTATGTTCGACAGCGAAACGTTGAAGATTCTCAGCACGATTGACGTCCAAGGTAATCCCGACGGAATGTTGTTCGACCCGTTCAACCGCCGGATCTACATATTGAGCCATGCCGCGCCGAATGCCACGGTTATCGACGCCGCGACCGGCTCGGTATTGGGAACCATCGACTTGGGTGGCGCGCCGGAAGAGGCCGCCACCGATGGCAAAGGGCATCTTTATGTCGATATCGTGGATAAAGATAATGTGGCGGTGGTCGATGCCAAGACAATGCAAGTAACAGCACACTACGGCTTGGGCGAGAACAAGACTCCCGCGGGTTTGGCCTTTGACGCGAAAAACCATGTGCTTTTTGTCGAGTGCCGCAACCCGGCGGTGAGCGTTATTATGGACGCGCGTGACGGTAAGATCATCACTACGCTGCCCATCGGAACGGGCGTCGATGGCGCTAGCTTCCTCCCCGAAACCAAGGAAGCATTCAGCTCACAAGGAGACGGCACGCTGACCGTCATCAAAGAAAGCAGTCCGACCGCTTTTGAAGTGGAACAGACTGTAAAGACCATGCCGTCAGCAAAGACGATGACGATCGATAGCAAAACGAAACACGTTCTGCTCATCGCAGCGGAGTTTGGCGCGCCTCCCGCTGCCGAGCCGGGTCAACGCCCCCGCCGCGGTCCCATGGCGCCTGGCTCCTTCACGATCCTCGAAGTCGGAAAATAGCGACGCTTCGAAGCTACACGCTTCCCGTCGCAGGTGCGCGCCCGCGAAGCAGGAAGAAGTAGTGGCCGCAAAGAGTGCATCGATAGGGTCAGAGTATCCAACGCACGGCTCTTTCCAAAGCGTTCCGCGCGCCGACGGCTCGGAAATCGACCGATCTGCAATGCGGGCACTGTGCAAGCGACACAGTTCACTCTAGCGTATTCGCTCAAAAGCGCCACTTTATCAGTATGTTTTCGCGTATTGATACACTTGGCGTGGCTCTTGCCACTGGTAAAAATTCATGAAGGTGCATCTCGTTAACCCAAGTGATACCGCTTTTGGAACTGCGGTTATCACGCCACGTTGGCTATACGTGCTGGCGGCCGCAACAGGGGATGCATTCGGCGACCCGGAAATTTGCGACGAAACACTTGCGCAGTTAAATCTGGAGCGGATTCAGAAAGGCGACGTGGTGGGAATCGGTATTCACACCGGCAACGCCTTACGCGGATATGAACTGGGACGCGCCGCACGGGAGCGCGGCGCTTGGGTGGTGTTCGGAGGAATCCATCCCACGCTCTATGCCGAAGAATCGTTTGAGCATGGCGGGGCGCATGCGGTGGTAAAAGGCGACGGCGATCTTATCTGGAGCCAAGTGTTGCGCGATTGTGCTGCAGGCGCTCCCGAACACATCTACAACGGCGGCAAAGTGGAGGCGCAAGACTTCAAACAAGCCCGCTGGGACCTGCTGCCGCCGGACAGTTATATGTGGGCGTCAGTGCAAACGGTGCGTGGCTGTGCAAAGCATTGCTCTTTCTGTTCGGTATGGCGCACAGATGGGCAGCGTCCGCGGCAGCGCGGCACCGATAGTGTGATCGAAGAAATTGTGGAACTTCGCCGGCGCGGCTTTCGCTTTATCGCGTTAGCCGACGACAACTTTTATCCGGTTACGTTTACCGACATCGACCTCGCGAAAAAGCAAAAGAACCAAGCACGCGTGGATCAGTTGGAAGCGATGCGTGCGGAACGCTTCGAATTCATGGAGCGGCTCTCGGAGCTGCCGCAGGATATGACTTTCTTCACACAGATCACGATGGAGTCCGCCGAAGACACGCAGTTTCTGGATGCTATGAGGAAGGCGCATATTCGCGGCGCATTAGTGGGCATAGAAGCTGTCACTCCCGAAGGATTGAAGGCAGTTTATAAGGACTTCAACCTTTCCGGCGAGAACCTGGTGAAACGCCTGCAAACCTTTTCCGAGCATGGCGTGCACATTCTCGGCTCATTCATCTTTGGTTTGCCGACCGACCGCGCCGACACCTTTGAAGCCACGCACCAACTTGCCCAAAAGGCCGGCGTGACGTTCGCGCAGTTTGTGATGCTTACGCCGTTTCCGGGCACTGTTGATTTTGAGAAGTGGGAGAAAGCGCAGGACCTGACGGCGGGTGCAGTAGACGGCATTCCGTTGACACGCTACTGGCTCATTCCCCCGGATAAACGGCCGAAGATGTTCATGCCGCATCCCACCATGGGTTCGGCCGAAATGCGTGAACGCACGCAAGGCGTCTGGGATCGCTTTTACAGCTTCAGTTCAGTCTGGAAGAGATCGCGCTGCACACCGAATCTGCGGGCTCGATTGGCATTTGTGTTTGTCTCGAAGCTCTACCGGCAGATGTATGCGAGCACCGGCATCTCAACCGATAGCGCGCGTGTAACTCGCGCCAGTAACTGGGCCAGATGGCTGGCGGTTCCCTGCCGCAAACTATTCCAAGCGAAGCCGATGCCGGAATTGCAGGTGCCGCGGACAAAGGTTGCGACGCAAGATCCTTTTCGTGTAATGAACTAATGCGCGACAGGCACGTAGGCGAAGTCCCAAACCAACAGATCAATCTCTGATGGATCTTCGCTGTCGCCAAACTGAACAATCGCGTATTCGCCGGGGTCTAACGGTTTCTCCGGCCACACCTTAAATAGTCCACCGCCCATGTCTTGCGTGAACACGGGCATTTCCTGGCGCTTCTCAGTGGGCTGATTCACCACCGCCGCGATGGACAAGCTTTCCACAATGCGCGTACCCTTTTTCGTCGGGGTGACCTTGACAATGGTGACCCGTTGTTCTTTGTCGCGCCGAAAATAAAACTCAGGCCGCTCATCGCCGACCGTAAACTTGGAACGGTCGCCTTTGATCACCACCACGGCCTTTCCGGGCACCAGCGGAACGGGCGATAAGATCTTCAATGCCATTCGTTTCTTGTTCGTGATGACCTGGTAATCGGCCAGCAGCAACTTGTCCGCCGTCTTGCCGCGCATGAAGTAAGCGCCGGGGTCCGCGGGAATGGTGGCCAATTCTTTCTTCAACTCGCGCTCAGCCTTGGCTTCTTCGTCCATGGCGTGCGACTCTTGTGCCTCCGCTTCGGCCTTGGCTTTACGCTCGGCTTCGGTTTTGTCGAGATCCACAAGTTCGGCGGGAATCTCTTCCCATTCGCCGCGCTCGGTGCTGAAGTAGCGAATGCGGTCACCGTCGCGCTTGTACTCGCGCGTCATGTGATAGCCGCCGTCTTTTAGATAAAGCTTGAAGGTCTCACCAAAAAGCAAGAGGGCGGACAGAAGCAAAACTGTAACAACTCGCACTGTCCGCCATTTTAGCCCGTTCTGCCCAGCTTGCAGTCACGGTTGTTGGCGCGGCAGTCAGCGCAAAGGTTCTGTTCAACGATACGTAAGTGAAAGTGATTCACCAGTTTAAACGCATCGACTGAACCGAGTCCCGACGCCAGGTCGTATCCGACGCCCGCCGCATAACCTGAAATTCCCGGTAATATCGTGAAAAACCGCTGTTACCCGTGTACAGCGACCGAACGTTATAGACCATCGTCCAATCAACCGCTGCTGAATAATGCGTCGTAGGGCTCGCGGTCTACATCGGCTCTGGTGCATCGCCGATGGCCCACAAACCCTGCGAACAGGATCGCCTGAAAGTCGTGCAATTTGACCACGCCTCTCATAACGCTCGCGAGCGCCGCCATTATTTGCAGATCGCTCGAATTGGCATGATGCACTTCACCATTTACGCTATATTGTTTAACCTCCGTCTTAAACGTGTCCTGCACTGCATAAGCGTCACCGCTAAAAACGATTGGTCGATGATTAGCTGTTACCTCCTCCACCTGAAAGCCGTGTTGACCCAGCCATCCGGTGATCTTCGCTAGGTCATTCTGCGAAACGCCGAAGCGCGCCGCATATTGTTCCAGAGTCAGAAACTTGATTTGAGAAGACTGCGGATCATGCTGCTGCGCCGCTTCCGGCCGCAGCAGCAGAATTATATGCTCCATCGGGAAGGTCTCATCCACCGTCGCTTCACTCACAGCGTGGGCCAGTGCGGAATGCAAGTTCCCTGGCAACCCCCCATGTCGCTTTCGGTGATATCTTCCCGTAATCGATCCCGCGGCTGGATCGTGCTCTGGGCCCAACCTAAGTTGCCGGCCACCGCTAGCACCACAATCACTACACTCCGCAAAATCGTCCGCTCTCTTTTATTCGCCTTCTCAAGAACAATTTCCTGTTCTGTTTTCCCTCATCGGCTTTGAGAGTCCGTTTTAGAACGAACGTGGGCGTATTCCATACGGGATGGTTCGTACCAAGGGGGGAAAAAGTGGGGAGAGTAGTCAACTCTGCCTAACGGTACGGCTGGGAGACAGAAACTTGAGAAGAACGGCGCAGACGGGGGTGCTGGATTGAACGGGCTGTTTGAGGGCGGGGCTGGCGAGACGATCCGGCGAAAGCTGCTGCATACCTGCGATGTGAACACATTGTTGCGGCTGCCGACCGGATTTTTTTGTGCAGGGCGTAAAAGCGAATGTGATTTCTTTGACCGCAAGCCGGCGAGTGAGACGCCGTGGACGGTGGTGCTCTGGATTTATGACTTGCGGACGAATAGGCATTTCACATTGAAGGCGAATCGCTTCGGCGGACCGAAAACGCCATTGTCACTCGCTCATGGCGTGAAGATGCCGCTTGAGCGATTCAGAAATCGCCTGTTTAGCGCCATGGGCAATAGTGAGTTTTGGAAATGCGCCGTAGATACGGTCGAAGTTGTAGGGCGCGACAGTGGCTGCCACACGCTTAGCGGCTTGCGGTCCGAGCGGCACCCAATTCGGATAGCTCCACATGAATCCAACGTGGCGGCGGTCGGGCGTCACTTGAATGATATCGCCGCTGAGCAACACCCCTTTGCCTTCCGCACCGGTCGGCCAGTACAAGACAGTTCCACCGGGGAAATGGCCGCCGCAGCGGACCAGTTTTACGCCACTGAGCAGCCGTTTTGTTTCGCCCGACCAGAACTCGATCGCGGGCGATCTACGCATCACCCATTCGGCATCGTCGCGGTGCAGGTAAATGGGCGCGTTGCCGAACGCGCGGCTCCACTCAACCATAGATGTGTAGTAGTGAGGATGCGAGATGCAGATATAATGCAAGCCACCGCGACGCCGGATGTGGTCGGCCGTGGCCTCGTCGAACATGCTTAAGCAATCCCAAAGAATATTGCCTTCCGACGTCTGCAACAGGAACGCACGCTGACCGA
Organism: Bryobacterales bacterium; assembly: GCA_003167495.1. GTDB lineage: Bacteria > Acidobacteriota > Terriglobia > Bryobacterales > Bryobacteraceae > Bog-105. Next base: position 15,620 of record PMSX01000351.1, read on the forward strand.
TGGCAAAGTGCGGCTCGATGTTGAAAGACGTGAGCGAACGCTCCTGCAAGGCGATGTCCACTTGGTGATGGCCGCGAAGGTCCTCAAACGTAGTCCATTGCTGGCCGTCGAAGCCGACGAATTGGCGTTCGTCCTCGCAGATGGGGCAGCGATCCGGAGGAGCGGCGGACTCCTCAAACTGCGTACCGCAGGTAACGCATATCGGTTTCACCATTAAAGCCTATCGTGAACCTTATTACGGGAGGGTGCGCGAAACCGGCGGCTGTGGTTTGCTATTATAGGAGTTCTATATTGGAGTTCTATAACAATGGCCAAACGATCCGCCGAACTGCTCAAAGGGACGCTTGATCTGTTGATCTTGCGCACGCTCGACTTGCACGCGATGCACGGCTCCGCCATCGCGGATCGCGTCGCTCAAGTGACAAACGGCACCTTCCAGGTGAAGGCGGGCTCGCTTTTTCCGGCGTTGCACCGGCTGGAACAGGGAGGTTGGATAAAAGGCGAATGGCAGGAGTCGGCCGAGGGGCGGCGCGTCCGCTCGTATACGCTCACGCGCGATGGCCGTCGCCAACTGGGGGCCGAAAAGGAAAATTGGGCGCGCATTGTGCAGGCCATGAATCGCGTCATCGAATCCGCATAGCGCGGGGAAAGAGATACAGCATGCGGTTGGCAGCCAAAATCGAGCGGCTTCTGGGCAATCTCTTCCGCCGGCAGCAATTGGAGACGATGCTGGATGGGGAGTTGCGCGCCTATCTGGATGAGATGACCGAACGAAAGGTGCTCGAAGGCATACACCCTGTTGAGGCCCGGCGTCAGGCGCTATTGGAAGCCGGTGGGCTGGAACAGATGAAGGAGGATGTGCGCGGCGCCTGGCTCGGCAACGGAATTGAGACCACGATTCGAGACGTCCGCCATGCCCTCCGCGCGCTGCTTCGTTCGCCTGGTTTCACACTCGTGGTGGTCCTCACGTTGGGTTTGGGTATCGGTGCCAGCCTTACGATGTTTAGCGTGATGCGCGCCGTCCTCTGGCGTCCGCTGCCCTACCCCGAGCCTGGACGGATCGTTATGTTGCAAGTGGATGCGCGCAACGTGGAAAACGCGGGCGCCGCGCCTGGAGAACTGTTCGATCTGAGGGAACGCAGCCGCCTGCTCGAAGACCTCTCGATGATCAGTGTGGTCGATGCAAACCTGGATTACAACGGCGAAATGGAACATCTGGCGGCTGGCAGCGTGTCGGACGATTTCCTTCCGCTTTTAGGCGCCCGCCCTGCTTTAGGCCGGCCCCTCGAATCCAAAATCGACGAGGGGAAAACGCAAGTGCGCGCTGTCCTCATCAGCGACGCCTTGTGGCGCCGGCGTTTCGGCGCTGATGCCACCGTGATAGGCCGCGGTGTGCGGATTAACAACATGGAACTGCAAATCGTAGGTGTCCTCGGTCACGATTTTCGTCTATTCCTGCCCCCTTCCGCCGCCGCGCCTGAGCAAATCGATGTCTGGTTCCCTACCGGCATCGGAACCACACGCGAATACCGCTGGTTCCCGATCGCTGCACGGCTCAAGCCCAACGCAACGCTCGCTCAGGCGAACGCAGAACTGCAGTCGCTCGCCTCGCAATTCGTACGGGAACGCCCAGAGGCCTACCCTGATGGCAAATTGCGCCTCACGGCTCGTCCACTGCATGATGAGCTAAGCCGGGAAGCGCGCCCCGTACTGTTCCTGCTGGCGGGCGCGGTAGGCTTCGTGCTCCTGATTGCATGCGTGAACGTAGCCAACCTGATGCTGGCGCGCGGCGCAGGACGCCGGCGCGAACTGGCGATTCGACGGGCACTGGGAGCGGGTAGGGGTAGAATCATCCGGCAACTCCTCACGGAAAGCCTGATTCTGGCGATGGCCGCGGGCGGAATTGGTCTCATACTCGCTCGTATCGGCCTGGAAGCGATAGCCAAACTGGGCAACTCGCACCTCCCCATGCAATCCAGAATCGCGATAGACGGTTCCGTCACGCTCTGCGCGCTGGCGCTATCCATCGGCACGAGCCTGTTATTCGGTCTGCTACCCGCGTGGCGACTGGCATCCGGCAAAGTGAGCGATCCCTTGCGTGCCGGCCGTTCGGAAACCGCCAATTCCGGCACTCGCATGCTGCAGCGAACGCTGGTAGTGGCGGAAATCTCGCTCTCCATCGTGCCCCTCGTCTGCGGCGGCTTAATGCTCCGGTCGTTCTTCAACCTCGTGCATGCACCCATTGGCTTCGATCCAACCAACGTACTCACTGCCAAGCTCCCGATTAGCTTTGATAAGTATCCGACCACCGAAGAGCGATGGGTGCTGTACCGCGAGTTCCTCGAACGAGTCCGCGCGCTGCCCGGTGTCGAGTCAGTGGGTGCTGCCAGTCCACTGCCGTTGGCCCAAGATCAGACCACCAGCCGCGTGGGGAGTGCCGACCAGCTTGGCATTCCCGGCATACTCGCCACTCAACAAACTGCAAGCTACGGTTACCTGCGCGTGGTAGGAACGCCTCTACGGCAAGGCCGCGATTTTTCTCCGGAAGATATCGCGAGAAAGCGCGCGGTGACGATCGTCGATGAACGGTTGGCGCGGCGGCTCTGGCCCGAAGGCGCTATGGGCCGGCACCTTGTTATCGAGCACGAGAATGGCAGGCGCGAGGAACTCGAAGTAGTGGGTGTCATCGCGCCCGTGCGTGCGACGCGGGTAAGCAATGACAACATACCGCATTTTGTGATCCCATTTCATCTCGATCCGATCGAGATGTCGCTGGTGATTAAGACTCGAGAGACAGCGCCAGCGCTGCGACCAGCCATACGGCGAGTGGCGGATTCCCTGCACACTGGCCGCGCGCCCTTCGACATACGCCCAATGAGCGAGTACGTCGCGGATTCGATCGGCGATACACGCTTCACCATGTTTGTACTTGTGACTTTCGCGGTGGCGTCCGTGTTGCTCGCCGCTGTAGGTCTCCACGGTACACTCGCCTATCTGATCGCTCAACGCAAACACGAGTTCGGAATTCGCCTGGCTTTAGGTTCCAGCGTACGCGGCATTGTTGCCATGGTTATGCGAGAGGGCGCTCTACTTGCGGCTGGGGGTTCGGCCCTCGGGCTGGCTGGTGCCTTCGCAATGACGGGAGCAATTCGGCAACTTCTTTACAACGTCCGCCCTTTTGATGGTATGACTCTAGTGGGAGTTGTCGGTCTGGTTGCATTGGTATCGATAGCGACTGCGGTTATTCCCGGGTGGCGCGCGACTCGTATCGATCCGCAGGTGTCGCTCCGCAGTGAGTGAAGCCTCACGCTTCTACATGTTAGGATGTTATGTAGAAGAGAAAGGTATGCATTCACCTAAATCGGATATCCCACAAGGCACGCTCGATCTCCTCATCCTGCAAGTGGCGGCCCTTGGCCCAATCCACGGCTACGCCATCGCTCAGCGGTTGCAGCAGGTATCCTCAGATGTCCTCCAAGTCTTACAAGGGTCGCTCTACCCTGCGCTTCATCGGCTTGAAAATAAGGGCTATCTCAAGGCCGAATGGAAGCAATCGGATACTGGCCGCGAGGCGAAGTTCTATAACCTGACCGCGAAAGGCCGGACTCAACTCAAACTCGAAACCGCAAATTGGACGCGTCTGGCGGAAGCCGTTGCGGCCGTCTTGAAACTGCGGCAAGGGGAGGCGTTATGAACTGGATGCAGCGGCTTATCAAGAAGCGCCAGTTGGAGAACGAACTTGAAAGGGAACTGCGCGATCACCTGGAACGCCAGGTCTCCGATTACCGCCGACAAGGTCTCAGCGAAGAAGAAGCGCGGCGGAAGGCAGCTTTGACGTTTGGCGGCACTGAGCAAGTGCGCGAAGAGTGCCGCGACGCGCGCGGTGCGCGCTGGATCGAATCCACCATGCAGGATCTGCGGCTGGCCATGCGTTCTTTGAGGAAGAGTCCTGGTTTCACTTTCACCGCCATCGCGACGCTGGCTTTGGGAATCGGTGCGAACAGCGCGATTTTCGCATTGCTCGATGCTGTTCGGCTGCGCAGCTTGCCCGTACCGAATCCACAGCAACTTGCGCTCATTCAGATCGAAGGCGGCAATAATTTCGGAAGGAGGCAGGGCGACCAAGACCTTTCATACCCAATATGGGAGCAGATCCGCGACCACCATAACGGGTTCTCCGGTGCCTTCGCCTGGGCTGCGGGAAACAGGTTCGAGCTCGGCCAAGGCGCGAAGCGGCGCACTGTGGAAGGTCTTTGGGTTAGCGGTGGAATGTTCTCTACTCTCGGCATTCACCCCGTGCAGGGAAGTCTTTTCTCTCTTGAGGATGACCGTACAGGATGCGAGGCGCCTCGCGCCGTGATCAGTTACGGCTTCTGGCAGAGTAACTTCGGCGGACGAGCTTCCGCCATTGGGAGCCAGTTGTTGATTCTAGATCACCCGACCGAAATCATCGGCATCACACCGCCCACCTTCGCGGGGCTCGACGTGGGGAAGACCTTCGCGATAGCATTGCCTCTTTGCTCGCTCCCTCTGTACGCGCACGACGCCGCGGCTCTTAACCACTCTGACGATGCGTTTATAACCGTCATGGGCCGTCTACGCCCTGGCTGGACACTCGCGCAAGCCGGCAGTCAACTTTCATCCATCAGCCCCGCTATCTTCCAGGCCACTGTGCCAACTGGCTACGAAGGGTCACGAAGTGGCTACCTCAAGTCGCGACTGACCGCATATCCGGCTGCCAATGGTGTGAGTGGACTCCGTGAGACATACGAGACCTCCCTATGGCTGCTCCTCAGCATTACGGGACTGGTGCTATTAATCGCCTGCGCAAATCTAGCTAATCTCATGCTCGCCCGCGCCATGACCCGGGAACGGGAGATGGCAGTGCGTCTCGCCATTGGCGCGTCGCGCTGGCGACTGATCCGCCAACTTCTGACCGAAGGCTTTGTGCTCGCGGCCGCCGGAGCATTTGCCGGAGTTTGGCTCGCTCGCGTACTGAGTCGCGGCATCGTTCTGTTTCTCACCACTCAGCGCGACTCGATCGTTCTCGACCTATCCCCAAACTGGCGGATTTTTGCATTCACAGCGTCAGCGGCGTGCTTGAGCTGCTTAATATTTGGCCTGATCCCCGCGTTTCGCGGCTCACAAACCGATCCGGGCGAGGCCATCAAAAGTGGCAATCGCAGCGTGACTGCTAATCGTCGCCGCAACTCGCTGCAAGGCGTTCTGGTCGTTTCACAGATCGCCATCTCCCTGGTCCTTCTAATCGCCGCCACTCTGTTCGTCCGTAGCTTCTGGAATCTCACAACGCTTAATCCAGGCTTCCGTGAAAGAGGCGTTGTGCTTGCCTCACTCAACTTAACGCGCCTCCCAACGCTTCCGGAAGATCGCGCCGCACTCTACGTTCACAACCTGATGACACAGCTGCGCGCTTTGCCCCAAGTGGAATCGGCCGGCACAACCACGCATGTCCCGCTGGACGGCAGTAGCTGGACTCTCGGATTCGAACTCTCCTCCCAGAAGGAAGCTTCCAAGTTCACCTGGGTAAGTCCCGGCTACTTCGAAACGCTGGGCAAGCCGATTCTCCAGGGGCGCAACCTCAATGACCACGACTTGCCCGCGTCACCGCGCGTAGCGGTTGTGAATCAAACGTTCGTTCGCAAATTCCTGAACGGCGCCAACCCTCTGGGCCGCACATTCAGGACGTTGGCGGAGCCGAATTATCCGGCAAGGGAATATCAAATTGTGGGTGTAGTGAAGGACGCTAAATACTCCGATCTGCGCGATGAGATTCCGCCTGAGGTATTCGGTTCGGTGGACCAGTTCGGTGTCAGTGCCTGGCCGAATGTCTTCTTTCGCTCCTCTGCGCCTCCCGATCGAGTGATTGCAGCCGTGCGCCAGAAGTTGAGTGAGATCTCTCCCGAAATCCGCAGTGACTTCCGCGTCCTACACACAGAGATTCAAGACGGCCTTGTGCGCGAGCGCCTGATGGCCATGCTCTCAGGCATATTCGGCGCGCTCGCCGCACTTTTGGCGGCAGTAGGTCTGTACGGCGTCGTTTCTTACAACGTCGCCGCGCGGCGCAATGAAATCGGCATTCGCATGGCTTTGGGAGCAACTCGCGCGGGAGTGGTTGGAGCAATTTTAGGTCGCGCGGCCGTCTTGTTATTCAGTGGAACTGTCTTGGGCTTGCTGCTCGCGGCGGCAGCTGTCTCAACGGCTCGTTCACTCTTGTTCGGAGTCACCTCATACGACCCGCTCACGTTCGTTGCCGCCGCCCTCTTCCTTCTGACCGTTGCCTTCGCAGCCAGTTTCATCCCCGCCCGCCGGGCGTCACAGCTCGATCCGCTCGAGGCCCTGCGCTATGAGTAGTGACCCCGATTCAATCCGGAACGGAGAAGCGGCGGCGAATGTCTTCGCTGGGCGACGAGGGGCGGCGGGTTTGCGCATCGATGGGGCACCAGACACTCAGCGCTTTCGCCAGCAAAAGGCCATCGCGTGAGCGGCACAATTCGGTGTGACGGTGAAATTTCAGACCGTGCGCGCTGCCCACCCAGGTTTGCGCCACAATCTGATCGCCCAAAACGGCCGGGTGTTTGTAGTCAATTTCATGACGGATCACGACCCAGAGCCATTGCTGCTGCTCAGCGGGCGTAGTCGCATAACGCCAGTGAGCCGCCGCGACATCTTGCACCCAGCGCAGGTAAGCCACATTGTTGACGTGCTGCATATTATCGATATCGGCAGGCTCGACTTGAATGCGGATCTGGAAGATTCCACCGGCGGACTGCATGTTAATACGCTAGCAACCCGCAACTTCGGGCCGTTTTTGGGCGTCATCTTACTCGTATGCCAGCAAATCTATTCGACCGGCGCGCTTTCGTAGCTACCTTTGCCTCCCTACCACTGGTCCGGCTTTTGGCGGGTCAGGAACCTCAGCAGGCGCACCAACCCACTTTCTCGGCGGACGTAAAAGTGGTGAATGTATTTGCCACGGTACGGGATAAAAAGGGTCAGATTGTCAAAGATCTGAAGAAGGAAGATTTTACCTTGCTGGAAGACGGGCGGCCGCAAACGATCCGCTACTTCTCGCAACAGAGCGACCTACCGCTGACTCTAGGGTTGCTGGTGGATACGAGCAGAAGCGAAAGGCGCATGATTCCCACCGAGCGCTCAGCGAGCCATAAATTCTTCGAACAGGTGCTGCGGCCAGACCGGGACAAAGCGTTTCTCATCCACTTCGATCATGAAGTCGAGTTGCTGCAGGATTTAACCGCTTCCCGCGAGCGGTTGGAGAAGGCGTTGGATTTGCTGGCGCCTTCGGAGGAGCAAGCGGACACTCAGACAAATCAAGGAGGCAACGGCGGAGGAGGTTATCCCGGCGGCGGTGGCGGTTATCCGGGCGGCGGCATGGGACGGCATGGCGGTGGGCGCGGCGGCGGCCAACGGCACCACGGCGGAGGCACAGCCTTATATGACGGAATCTACTTGGCCTCTAACGAAATTCTGAGTAAGCAAACCGGGCGAAAGGCTGTGGTCCTGCTCACAGACGGCGAAGACAACGGCAGCAAGATCTCTTTAGGAGAATCGGTTGCGTCAACCCAGCGCGCCGACACTTTGGGCTATGCGGTGCGCATCGCGGACGAGGAGATTGGCAGTATGGTGCCGCGTGGCTGGAACGGCGGCGGTGGGCGCGGAGGCGGCGCCACGGAGCATCCCGACGGCAAGAAGATCCTCAAACAAATTGCTAAGGAGACGGGCGGGGGCTATTTCGAATACGGCAAAAAGAAACCGCTCGAAGATATCTATGCCGAGATTCAAGACGAGCTGCGAAACCAATACAGCATCGGCTACACGTCCGATCACACCGGCACGGACAAGGGCTATCGCAAAATTGACTTGACGGTGGGCCAGAAGGGATTCACGGTGCAAGCGCGAGAGGGTTACTACGTATAACACAGGTGCCCGGTGCGAAACTAGGGATGTGACCGGGAAACTCTCAGCTAGTCTAAAGCGTCTAAGCGGTATGAGACGCCTGCGTTCAAGAAATCTCGTGATTTTGTGCATGTGTTTGGCTGCGGGGATTCTGGCTTTGTCAATCCATCCGTTGCGGGCGCAGATCGTTCCGGGGCAATTGCCGCCGGGAACCGCTCCGGCCCCTCCCAAGCCAGGACAATTGGCACCGGAGGAGGGGAGCAAGCCGGCAGACGCCGCGAAGGATACTAATGCGGCCACGGACGATAAGCCGACGTTTGAGAATGACCAGATCATCGGAAGGGCCACCACTAGCCGAGTGGTAATTCCAGTAAGCGTACTTGATCCCGATGGCCACGGTTATGTCACCGGTCTGAAGGCCGCCGATTTCGAAGTCTACGATAACAACAAGCCACAAAAGATTGACGCTGAGCTTATTGAGCAGCCCATGTCGGTTGTTCTGGCGATACAGGCCAATTCCGAAGTGGAAGCGTTTCTGCCGAAATTAAAGACATCCGCAGGGCTGTTACATGGGCTCGTGACAGGCGTGGATGGCGATGTGGCGGTGCTGGCATTTGACCACCGCATGCTGCTGCTGCAGGATTTCACCAACGATCCGGACAAGTTGGATATCGCCATGCAGCACTTGCGCGCCGGTTCCAGTTCATCGGCCATTATAGACGCGGTTTTAGAAAGTGACCACATGTTGAAGCGCCGAGATCGGGAAGGCAAACGACGGCGCGTGATTATTCTGATCAGCCGCGACATCAATAAAGGGAGCGAGGCAAAGCTGCCCGAGACCATTCGTGACACTCAGTTCGATAACATCACCGTTGAATGCGTGGATATTTCGAAAATTCTAAGCGCTCTGACGAAAGAACCCGGTTATCCCCGCCCGGCACATGGCGGGATACCGGCGGAAGCGATGCCTGCACCCATTGGCGGAGGTGGCGGCCCGAATACCATGACGAACGACGCTCAGCAAGCGGACGGCAACGCTTTAGAACTGGTGCCGCCCATGCTGCGGTCGATCCACGACTTGTTCAAGAGGCCGCCCGCCCGGGCGTTCACGTATTTTACCGGTGGCCAAGTTTATAACTTTGCCACGAACCGCGGGCTGGAGAAGGCAATCAGTGATATTGGTCAAGATCTAAATAACCAATATGTCTTGAGCTACGCGTTGACGGCTGACACCAGGAGCGAGCCAGGTTTCCATAACATCCGTGTGGCGGTAGATCGTCCGGGATTAAAGATTCGTGCGCGACCCGGCTATTGGTGGGGTGGCGGAGCGATTGAGTAACGGCTCGGCGGCGTCAGCCAAAGCGTAGCGCTCCGAAGCTGACTACACTCTGCGGGTCAATCTGCCACTGATGATAATCGAGCAGTTCGCCCTTTACGCCGGGCATCACTTTCATAAACGTATAAAACGGCGCGGAGCCGCACCATTTCAAATCGTCGTGCCGATCTTGTACTAAAGACCAGTAGCTGCTGATGTCGGCTTCGGCTATTTTGTCAATGCGTTCACGGTCGCGCTGTTCAATGGCGAGCATTTCGCCGATGTTGGCCGTAGCGCGCAGTGGATCGTTATACCGGCGGCCCATGTGAGCCAGATCTACGCCGAGCACCCAGCACAACCGGCGGCCTTCGCGCGCGGCCATGTTGCCCAGAGTGTCGAAAAAGCGCGCCACGCGCGGCGTATCTTCGGGCAAACCACTTTCGTAAATACTCTTGACAAAAGGCCCGCAGAGAATCGGCAGAATGCGAACCTGCGGGCCGTAGATCTGTTGCAACATCACCACCTGAAATTCAATGGAATGCTCCACTGCATGGCAATAGTCTTCCATGGCGATGGCATCCGGCGCGGCGTCCGCTAGTTCATTCACCAATGAGCCATTTGTTTGCGCATCGCCGAAAGGAGTGTTGAAGTTCTTGCGAGTCAAGCCGAAGCGCTCCGGCGCGCCATAATGCGATGTGCCGAGGATGACAAAGGTAACGTTGGCGGCTTGCTCGCGCGGCGGGAGTGCTTGATAGGCGGCGCGATAGGTAGCCCAACCGCCGTCGGGACTGGCGTGCGGCGCGGCGATGGCCACAGTTGTTTCCTTGCCCTGGCTTGTGCCAATTTCCTTGGTCAGCAGCGCGCGCAGTTTCGGCAAATTTGCGGGGTAACCGGAATCGGCGAAATTCGCCGTGCGGAAGGGTTCCAGGGCAAATTCAGCTTCGCGCTGACCCTTTAGCGTAAGATAGCGCTCATTCTCAAGAAAACCGGCTTCATTCAGAGCATCAAACAAATGCTGCTCAATTTCACCGACCTGAATTTCGCCGGTGATGCGCACCAGTTCGGCGCGCAAGTCCAAGGTAGAACTGTGGCCATCGAACCATTCCAGCACTGGGACCAGGGGCGGCGGCACCAGCAAGGTGGCATCGGAATAATGATAAGGATCGCGAATAAAAAGGCCCGGGCGCTCAGGGTCGGGCGAAGGCATGAAATCGAGATTGAAACGGAGTCTGGGAAGAACTGCGGACACGACTTATTGTAACGATCTAACAAGCCGTGCCCGCCGTACGTCGGCGGGCCTGAAAAAAATCCGGTTTCCGCAGAACTCTCGCCAAAGATTCCCTGCGTAGACCAACGCTTCAAACGCGCCGAACCATGGTGTCGACGACTTGCGCCGCCAGGCCCATTCGATTTATTGTCACCATTTTCGGCCCAACCTGCAACAGTGCAAGGAGCCGAATCGATGACGGATGCGTCACAACGCAGTTTTCGAGTACCAGACTTTTCCAAACCAGTTTTAGGACTCGTAGCATCGCTGGGCGAGGTGCGCGTATGAGCGCCACCGGAACGCAGACAGCGAAGGAGCAACCTCACCCACCGAAGAAGCCCGATCCGAACCTCGTTCTGATGAAGGCGATGGGCGCCACCTGGTATAACCCGACCCCGGAGTGGCAGCATGCCGCTTTTGAGGATAAGGATTTAAGCATCAGTCCGGCCGCGCACCACCAGCTGTCGTTCTGGCGCAAGGTCACCATCGGGGCGAGGAAAGTGGGCAAGAGAACGCCCTACGGCTACGACGCATCGCGCCCCGAAGGGAAGCGCGATGTTGGCATACCCGAGATCGCCGAACTGACCCACACAAGCGTCCCAAACGCCACGCGCGTCTGGAACGAACTTGTTGCAGTTGGCCTAACCCTAAAGGACGAACAAGGCCGTTGTTGCCTGGCGGGCAAACGTCCCGAAACAAAGGAGGGGGAGAAGGAAGGCGAAGACAGCGCTAAGTTATTGAATGTAAATGATGATAGGGAGTGGAAAAAATTCTGTACAGACAATTTTCCAACCTATCTGGCGGAGCAATTACAGCGGGTGAGTAAGGCCGTGCGCGATGTCTGTCTCGCCGATCTGAACGGCTTCGATGCCTTCGAGAAGAAGGCCATCGCCGAAGCGACCGACGCCGTCCGGAGCAAGGTGAAGCAGGCGAGGGACGAGCATCTTTCTGAACGCTATCGTATCAAAATCCGACGCTTCGAGCGCAAGGAAAAACGTGCCGCAGCGAAGGCGACCGAAAAGCCCCTTGTACAACTCTCGCTTACGTGGCCGCCCGAATTGTCTGTACAGAATTCCGGCGATTTGTCTGTACAAAATGACGAGGAAATTCCGCACAAACGGATTTCGGACGTTGTACAAAATCGCTCTAATAAGGAGTCAGAGTTTCAAAGGGAAAACAGTCAAAGAAGCTCTCCCCCTACCCCCTCTCACGCTGCCGCGCAAGAGGGGAAGCGAGAACCCCCAACGCCTTCCATAAACGCCGAAGACAACTCCCCAAAATTCGACGCATTGCTGTTTGCCGCCAACGAAGCGCACATGACCTACGCCGAAGGGCAGGTGCCAAAGTTGAGGGCCACATATCAAGCGCTCAATCCCAACGAGCGGACAGCCGCCATCGACGGCATCCGCATTCGCCGCGAAACCGGAGAGTACGACGACGCGCATTTTGTGCCGGCGTTACGGCGCTACTTGACCGAGCAACTTTGGACCGCCAAGCTCAGGCCCGGCGCCCGCAAGAAACGAGTCGACACGTCCTTCCTCGATTCCGAGTGAACGCTATGCCGACCAGTGAAAAATTCATCAAGAGCCAACTGAAGATGTTTGTGGAGCATCCGCGCTTTCCCGATGAGTTTGGCCAAAAGTTGCTGGTGCGGGCATTCGAAGAGGCTTGTGAAACAGACGAAGACGTGCGAGCCATAGCGGAGCATCTTTTGCGCATCTCAGAATTTGCGCCTCTGCCCGCCAACGTCTACAAGGCTGCTGAACATTTGGCGCAGCAGAGAGCCGCGCTGCAAGATTCGCCATCGCCGTATGCCCGGCCCGGCGAGCATGACGGATCACTAGTCGATGGCATGACAGAGGAGGATATTATGCGCTGGAACGAAATCGCCGCAAGACCTGGCGACCGCCCCTGGCAGAAGGCGAACAGAGAATTGGCAAAAGGAATCTTGCAGACTTTCTACGAACGCCACCCAGAAAGGAAACACGGATGAAAAAACCAAGTACACCCGCACTGCGCCGCGAGCTGCTCACAATCCTAACGACGCTCAGAAGCGGGTTCTCGAAGATGTGGCCGAAGCAACGCCGCAGAGCAAAGCGCAGACTGCGCAGCAGCTACCGCGAACTCAAAGCGCAGATTCTGGCGGTCGAAGAAGAAGCTCGCGTTTTGGCAAGCGTTTTGGCAAGTCGAACTGCATCCGCACGGTTCAGCCCGAAGATGAAGCCCTGGGAGCTCAGAAGCAACGTGCGACAGATGCAAAGCCAAAAAGTTTCATCGTACGGCGTGCGGCGGGCAGCGCAGATTTTAGGTCGAATTGTCTCCCGCGAAAGCGAGGAGCCCGCCGAGAAATCGAAAGGAGCCAGTGCATGACACGCATACGACGGCGGGCCTGGATCGGTGGCGTGAAGGTCTGCGACGAAGAGACGGACGAAACGAGCGTGAGGCGCGCCGACGCCGAAGCCTGGGTGCGGGACATGCTGAGGCGTTTCGACGGCGATAAGTATCCGCATCTGTTCGAGCTGGAGTTCCTCGACGAGCCCGACCCAGAGCAGCGCTTCTTTCGCTTCGGTACCGACGCGGCGCGCATGGTCGCGCCGCTCGCGATTGAGTTCGTCGAGATCCCGCCCGTACCGTTCAAGGAGCCGATTCAATGAAAAAACCCGCCCAGACTGTTGTGACCCTCGACCGTATACAGGCACGCGACCGCGTTCGGACTGGCACCGTTAAAGCGAAGCGGACCAAACTCAAAACGGCCAGGGTAAAAGTGACCTTCGTCGTCGAGTGGAGTCCGCAAGACGCCGCCGCCCAAGAAAAAGCGCTGGAGGTCGTCGGTCGCCTTTTACGTATCGCGATTCCCAACCCGAGCAAGAGAGAGGAACTCGCCCGCGAAATCGTCAGGGCTGGGGTAGAGGCCCTGAATCAGGAGCCGATCCAATGACGCGCCTCCGCTCCACCTATCACGCCGACTGCCTCTGAAGCCATCGTCGAAGTGTGGGACGTCGAGGAGGCTATCCTTCTCGGCGTGCTTTACCCGACGCCGATGGGCGCCAAGTTCGTCTCGAAGTTCATCACGAATCATCCGCTACTCGTTGTGATCAGTCCAGACGACCCGCCCGCCGTGATTGTCAGTTTGGAGCGCTTTCCAGGGCACGGGTAAGATCGAGGATCTGACGGCGCCGGAAGTTCAGTATTTCGCGACACAATTCACAAAGGAGCAGCGATCATGAAACCCGATACAGACGCCGAGAGCAAAATCAAAGTCGGTGACAAGGTGCGACTCACCAGTGAGGCCAGAGCGCGGGGAGTGCGCCTTACGAAAACCGACACCAACCGCACACCTGCGGCAGGCACGGTCACTGGATTCGGCAGAGAAGGCCAGCTCTGCTATGTGTGCGCGGACGATTCCACGCAAAGAACCCAATACGCCATCGACTCTCTCGAAAAAGTTGCGGGGACGGCATCTGACGAAGATCAGTGAGCTTCGCATGACCCAGATCTCTCTGCTTTGCGGTTGTGGCGGCGCCGTTGATTGCCCGCGCTGCGCGCGGCGTGACCGATTGAACCGCGAGCAATTCGGCGGCGAACGGGAAGCCGTCCTTCGGCGGGATGAGTATCAGTGCCAGGCCTGCGGCGAGCTGGCCGAGTTCTTAATTCTGGTGCATCACCGCAAACCGGGCGCGCAGACGCGCCGCTGGATGGTCACGCTCTGCCGGCGTTGCCATGCGCGGGCCCACTTCCTGCACCGGCCGAGTTTTGCGATCGCGATCGAGGCGCCGCTGCTCTACATGCTCTGGCGGGAACTGCACCGCGCGCAACCGGAGCAACTGCTGTTGCTCGCCGCGGAGCCCGTTCCCGAGCAACTGCGGTTGTTGGAATAAAGCGCGGCGAACCGATCAGGGTGATTGGACAAATCTGTCGGACCGGTACTCCCGGCCATTGCTCGAAGCAACCGAATTGCATACCCTCAAAAAAAGAGGAATCCCATCAATCTACCGAAAGATCGGTCTGTAAGTTATTGGAAATTTTTTTGAAAATGGGGGTTTTTGAATGATTGTCTTGAAAGACGGCGCGTTGCCGGAAGGCTGGCTGCAAAGAGAAGAGGCGCTCGCACGCTTAGGAGTCGCCGATGCCACGCTCGAACGCATGGCTCGGGACGGGCGGGTGGGATCGGCCCTTGCCTCCCGGCCCGGCAAAAAAGGCACACGGGTCTTTGTTACGGCAGACGTCGACCGCCTGAAGCGGGAAAAGGAAATGCGTGCGGCGCTGCGGCCACCCAGCGCGATGAAGAAGACGGAGACGGGGAATGAGGAAGGGAACGGGGCAGGGAAGGCGAGCTCAACCAACCTCGATCTCTGGGGGCAGGGAAAGGGAGCCGCGCTCGTCTCGCTGAAGACGGGCGGCTGGTCCTACGAAAGCCTTCTGGAGCTGATTCGCGGCGTGGTGTCGATCAGCAGCGAGCGCGTTCCGCTGCAGGAGAAGCTCTGGCTCACCTGGGAGGAAGCGAGCGCCCTTTCAGGCATACCGGTTCCGCACGTCCGTCGACTGTCGGAGGCTGGAAAAATTTACGCGGAAAAATTCGGCCGAAGCTGGCGAGTACTGAAGGACTCCCTACAAAAGTACCAAGGATCGCCGGATTTGACTGAGCGGCGCAAGAATTGGAACGAGACGGGGAAAGCGAGCGCGAAGCAATGAGCTGGGTGAGAGGGTGAGGCGACGAAGGGGATCGCGGGGATCGGTCAACGGAGGAGTCAAACGCGCGATCCCCGCAGGCTTGAAACATCAATCCACAAGGGGTCGACTAAGTGTACCGCGCGGCTGGAGGACCTGCATTACCAGCTCCAGGGCCAAGGAGGCCACGACCGCGCGACACACCGCTAAACTTGCTGTGCCCTCAGTGTACCGTTTCTTTCCGTCGACAACTCTTCGAACGCGCCACACTGAATAGAATGTGGCTCGACTTTCAGGACGAACGCGAGCGTCAATTAGTGCTGCTGGCGCTGGCGCGCCTGGCGGTCGAACGCCCCGGCGCCGAAGACGCTTTACTGAAGATCGCGCAACAGTTGCAAGGCGAAACGATGTTTCGCGAGTATCAGCGTTTGAAGCGCATCGAAGCGTACACCGGACCCCGTAACGACGGATGATGATATATCAAGCTGCGGCGACGGGGGTCAGGAAATACGACGAATCGGCTGCGGCGGCGCATCGGGTTCTAAGACGCTCAACTGGCGAGGAAAAAGAACTTTCCAGCCAAGAACTCCCCCGCCCTTCGGCGGACGAATCGGAATGATCCGCATCGTAATCGCCCCGGCGCCGGGACCGTTGCTCAAGAGCCGGACGTCTTCTTCGAACGTTCCACCCTCGGCGAGCGCCTGCTTCCAACGCTCGCGAATTTCCTCGCGGTGATGATGACTCGCGGCGCGCGTCGGATAAACGGAAGACCACCAGTTGTTACCGAGGCAGTCGTCTCGCTCGCGGCCGAGAAGGTGCGCAGCATGCACCGAAACGAAGTCGGCGAGTCCTTCCCGGTTAAGTTCAATGAAGGGAACTTCGAGCGCCTGCTGTATGAGCTTGTTTCCCCCGTCGAGTAGGTACACGCGGTCACTCACCGCCGCGATGTCGGCGCGTACGATATCGGAGGCTTGTTTCGCGAGCTTCTCGATCTGGTCGGGCATCGCCCAGAAGCGGGCGCCCTTGTGCGCCACCCAGCCGTACAACTTGACGATGGCGAAGTAGGCACCGATCCCCTCCGTCATGCGTAGCGGGATTTGCGACCAATCGAACGGCGAAAGTGTCGTCATCATTCGGTCTACCAAGCCTGGACCCAGGCGGGTGTCAGGGAAAGATTGAGATTGGCCACCGTGAGCGTATCGAGCGCGCTCGCCGCATCCAGATCGAGCTCGAAGATCAGCGAGCCGAAGCTCCCCGAGTTGAAATAGACGGTAATCGTTTGCGCGCTCGTCGAGAGCGAGAGCGCGCCATGAGCGATAGTTGACGCATACCCCGGGGCGTACAAGTTCAGCGTCGCGTAGCCCGCCGCCGCCGAGCTCGTGAGCGTAATCGTCGCGGTGTAGTACGTGTTCGGGGCGATAGCGACGTTTTGCGAGATCGACGTGACGCCCGTCGTCGCGCAGACGAGAGTCGATGGTCCGCTCGCGGACGCGCCCGTGCCGGCGACGCTCCAAGGGGCGGCGTTGATCGCGCTCGGCGAGCCGAGCAGATTCTGAGCGCCGGGCAGTTGGATACTGATCCCCAGCCCGCTCACGGTAACCGTCGCGCCCGCCATGACGGCGGGACAATCGAATTCAAAAATCACGGTCGGATTTGTCGTCGTGTTAAACGGCACACTAAACGAGCTAGGGACGCCGGCAGCGCACCACTGACCCAGCGAGGCGGGGATCGGCGTCCAGCCGGGCGCGTAGACGCTGAGAGTACACCAGCCGCCAATCGTCGGGATCATGGTGAGAGTCGCAATGTACTCGACGTTCGGAGAGACGACGATACCGACTTGCTGAAGCGCGCTGACGAGAGTCTGGCCTGACGAAATGGTGATGGTCGTCGCGCTCGCGGCCGTCGCGCCCGCCGAGACGCTCCAAGCGCCGTTGGTGATATCGGTCGGTGAGGTGAGAAGATTCGCCGGGACGTACGCGGGCGCGGTGACGGTGACTTGCGACGAGTTCGCGCTTTCAATTCCAGCGACGACGGCGGTCACGACATAGTAGTAAGTGATCCCTGGCGCAAGCGAGTTATCGGTGTAACTCGCGCTCGTCGTTGTGGCGATGACGACATAGCAGCTTCCACTGATCATCGTCGACCGCTTGACGAGATAGCTCGCGGCCGAGCCGCTCCACGTCAGAGTGACTTGCTCGACGTTGACCGTCGTCGTCGGAGTGACGCTCGAAGCGGCGAGCGCGGTGGGAGCTGCAGGGGGAGATCCCGCGCTCGCTACGACGGTGAGCTGCGAAGAGTTCGCGCCGATCGTTCCATTGTTGATCGCGGCGACGACGTAGTAATAAGTGGATCCACTTGTCACGCTGGCGTCGGTGTAGCTGGGACCTGTGACCGTGGCGAGAATTGTATAGCCGGATCCGCTCGTCGAAGAGCGCAGAACGTTGTAGCCGGTCGCGGTGGCCACCGGGGACCATTCGAGAGGAACGGCCGTCGTCGAAACGCCTTGCGCGGTGAGAGTCGAAGGCGCGCTCGGCGTCGCTCCGGCTGCCAGCGCGATCTTAGGACACGCGCATTTCACGGCGTCGAGCAGCGGACTCACGATAGAGCGACTCGGGTAGTAATCGAGCGTCAGCTCCCAGGCGGCAATTCCGGCGAGTCCCTTGGACAGCATCCATTGAACCTTCGCAGTGACTGACGCCGAATCGTCATAGGTCAAATACATGTTGTCGGCGGGCGTCCCGTTCAGCAGCGATAGATAAGGAACTTGGGCAACCGCATCCCACAAATCGTCGGCGGCGTTATAGAAGGCCGAGACTTGTTGCGTTGTCGCCGGGATGACGACGGAAGACGACGACGACGAGATAGAGGGCGTTCCGTACGCGCAGTAGGTGTTGACGAGGTTCGTCGCGCTCGTCATGAATTGACGCGGCGTCAGCGGTCCGCTGGTGGGCGTCCCGACGTTGCCAGAGAAGAGCCTGCCATAGAACGGAATGCCGAACAAGAGCATCCCTGCGGGCATGCCCGCGAAGACGAAGCTGCGAACGATTCGCAAGCCCGACAGCATCGCGTTTCCATAGTAGCCGTTGAAGTTTCCGTCGAAGAGCGCGGCGTCATGCCATACGGTGAGGTTGCCCCCGGACATCTCGTCGTAACACATGACGTTCATCGTGTCGGTGTAGTTCGCGACGGCCGCCCAGCTCTGAATGATGTTCGCGCCAGCCGGGTTTTGAATGCTCACGCACATATCGACGTGAAGGTTCGGATTAGCAGCTTTGATCGCTGGGTACAGCGCGGTCATCAAAGCGATGACGCCGGCCGTCGTCATCCCTTGTTCCCAATCGATGTCGACGCCATCGTAGCCGCGCGAGACGACTGTCTCGACGATGTTGGCGACGAGCGTATTCAGGTTGTTTGTAACAGCGTTGATGAAAGCCGTCCCGGTCGTATCGAAGACGTCGGCGAAGCTCAGAATCACTTTGACGCCGGCAGCGTGCGCGGCGTTAATCAGAGCGGTCGAGTTCGCAGCCGTCATCGCTAGACCGTTGGCGGCGAAGTTCAGCGCGCCACTGGCGAGCGGTTCAACATGATCATGTGAGATATGGGTCAACGCGCTGAAGTCGAGCGCCGACGTGGGAATGGGCGTGAACTGCTGATAGTAGCCCATGACCATTTGCGAGCGCGCAATCTTCGAGTAACTTTTGAAGAGAATCCAGTTCCCGCTGATCTTCTTCGCTATCGACTGACCCGGCGTCAACGCCTGTTGCTCGGCTTTGGCGTACGTCGCCCAGGCGAGCGTCGGCGAAGTTCCCGCGTGCGAGTCATTGCCGTTGACGGGATCGAGATAGTAAGTTGCGACGGGGACCCAGGCGTCCGTCCAACCGTTAAAGGAATTCATGAGATTAGAGTGGGGGAAGGGTCGAGCAGAGAACGAAGATATCGAGAGTCCCGGCAGTGACGACGATAGGATAGGACCCGCTGGGGATGCCGACCTGGGCAATGATCGCGGTGGCCGACGTGGAGAGCATGCGCGCGCCGCCCGCCAAATAAAAGTGAGTCGCGGCGGGAGCCTGAGCGATATCGAACGTGTCTCCGGAGACGATCATAAGCGAGTCGGGAATGGCGGCGGTGCCGAGCGAGACAGTACAATCAGACGCGCCGACGAACGACGCGGTATGGATGAGCATGACGGCGTGAAAGATCGTCAACGCGGGCGCGGTGAAGAGCGCGATCTGTTGCGGGTTCACGCTCGAGGAGCGAGCGGCTACGACTACCCCGTTAACGAGCCAATTCGAACCGCTCGAAGTGAGTTGATACCTCGTCCAGTTCCCGGCGGGCGTCCCGCCGCCGCCCATGCCCGCGACGGTGGTCTGCAGAGTGCCGACCGCAGCGTCGATCAGATTCATGTCGACGGTAAAAGGGTTGTTCCAGTTCGGATCGCCGTAGGCCGGAATTTCAAGTCCAAGATTGGGTGTGATGGTGTTTGACATTTTAGTAGCCGATGGCGATCCAGTGCACGCCTGTTGCCGCCCACGTCCCGCCGTTCGCTTTGCAATACGCTTTGAAGCTGGTCCCGCCCGAGACCGAGCACGCGACGACGTTGGCGTTTACGCCGCCGTCGCAGCCCACCACGCACATGCACGTCGTCGGAAAGCTAATTCCGTACGTAACGGTGTCGCCGCTACTGCTGCCCGCGCAGGCTGTCTCGCCCCATTGCAAAACCAAGCCACCCGGAAACTTTTGATAGCCGGGAAGCCCGGTGAGCGAATTCAAGAAAGCGGTCGCCAGGTTTGGAAAGTTCGTTTGCACCCAGGCTGTGTTCGGTAGGTTCGTGCTGTTATCGCTCGACGAGCCGCCTCCGGTTCGAAAGTTCCCAATCGCGCCGGCCGCAAAATCAGCGTAGCCGTTTCCTACTCCGAAGGCTTGCGTCGTGGGGCTTGCACCCTCTATGACTACGCTGCCTGTCAGATTCGCGTTAGCGAGAGGCGCGAATAGCGTTTGAATCCAGTTCGTGTTCGCGGCGCGAAGGCTGTTGTCAGTCGAGGAAGGAGTCGGAACGGTGACCGCGTTGGCGATGGGCGCGGCCCCGCCGAGCGAGATACCCGCGCCCGTATTGTCGATGCTGACCAAGCCCGACAGCAGATTAAAAAAGAACGGGCGTAAAGTGTTGTACCCCGGCGAGCCCGCTGGCGTTGTCAATACAGAGAATGACGTGCCGTCATTGCGTAGCAGCGCGGCGGGGTTGCCGCCGTTCTCGATCCGAATGCTAGCGCCGTTCGCATCCAGCGCCGTCGTCGCCAGCGTCGTCGTCGTCGGAGCTCCCGTTAAGGCGGGACTTGCTAACGTCGCATAGAGCGCGAGCGCCGCGCTGAGATCGGTCTGGGTGATGATGTTCGCGAGTACTCCCGCGAGCGTCGTCACGTTCGCATCGCTGACGACGTAGCCCTTCGCGGCGAGCGCGTTCGCTAGGGCGACGATGAACGTTGAAAGCTGATAGAAGAGCTTGTTCGCGGTGATGCTAGGAAACACCGACGGGTCTACGGCGCCGCCCGAGCGAAGCGTGTCGGCGGTGTACGCCGTATCGCTTTCTTGATTCGCAGCCGTGGGGTTCCACTGTTGAATGTTGGTGCTGCCTGAGGGCATGTTTTGAGTTCTCCTATTGCCTTACTTTTACTTCTTAGTACCGTGACTCTCAAGGTACTTCTAACCCTTGCAAACATTGATGTCCGAGAGTCATCCTATGTTCAGAGATGGAGCTTTACGGGATCGTTTACCGAATGCGCAACGCCTTGACGGGCGGTATATACATCGGCCAAACAACCCGCACGCTTGGCTTTCGTCTCGCCGAGCACGCCTGCCACAGCAAGCTGGACGGAAAGTGCCGGAAGCTCTACGCGGCGATCAGAAAGTACGGTATCGGCGTCTTCTCTATTGAAGAGTTGACGCAAGCCGGATCAAGAGATGAGCTGGACCAGTTAGAGGTTCAGCTCATCCAGAGCTGCGATGCGATGTCTCGGCGGAATTACAACATAATGCCCGGCGGGTCTTATGGAAAGCACTCACAGGAAACCAAGGACCTCTTGTCGCGCATTCATACAGGCCGAAAGCAGTCTCGTGAAAGGGTCGAAAAACGCCGGGTGTCTCAGATCGGCAAAAAACACTCTGACGAGTGGAAGGCCAACATAAGCGCGGGTTCACGCGGCAAGTCCCGATCTGAGGCGTTCAAAGAAAAGATGCGCAATCGCCCCTGCTCACTGGAGACTCGTCGTCGAATAGGCGAGAAAAGTAAAGGCCGAAAGATTCCGGAGGTCGCTGAGGCGAATCGGCGAAGGACAGGAATCCCTCGGAGCGAAGCCACCAAGCGCAAACAATCCGAAGCTCTCATAGAATACTGGGCGGCACGCGCTTAGAAATGACCGACGTCGAAGCCTGCGATGTAGGCGTTCGAGACGTCGAAGCCGAACGCGGGAAGAGTGCTGAAGTTGTAGGTGTACTGAACGCCCGCTGGTCTCGGAACGATATAGCCGTTGGTGATGAGGTCCTGAAGAATGCTGCTAAACGCGCCCGTCAGAAGGATCGTCGCCGTCATGTTCTGCGAGTCTTCAATCGCAATCGTGCCGCCGGGAAAGAGCGTCTGCCAGATCCCTTGCAGTGAGTCAATGGTGCCGTCCCAGGAATTCTGCGCGACGCGTGCTCTGAGAAGGAGAAGGTAAGTCGGATCGGTGAGAGTCGGCGAGACGCTATCGCTCGGTTGAAATCCCACGGTCCGCGATTGGCCGATGAGCTGGCCAAGAACGTCGAGCTGCGGACCGACCGCGATGTCGAGATCGAAAGCCGCGTCGAAATTGGCGAGGCACTGCGTTACCCCGTCCATGATGAGAAGCGGGGCAGTCAGCCAGGAAAGAAAGTTCGGCGACGAGCTTTGGTACTGAGACGTCAGCAGCGACAGGTAGTAAAACGGAATCGGGCCTTGGCCCCACTCCATACCAAAGCCGCCATAGCCGAAGCCATCTGTGCCGAAGCCGAAACTCTGAGGTGTAGAGCTCATTTGGTTAAACCAGCGTGATGACGACGTTCGCCGAGACGCCTTGCGAGACCTGGTTGTAGGTCATCGCCAGATCGCTCGTTCCCGTGGGAGAGGCCGTGGTGCCGAGCGTGAGCGCGCGGATCGAGAACATCGGCGCGTCGGGATTCGGCCGAACGGTGAGAGCGGCGCCGTAGAGCTCGCTCAGAACGATAGTCTCGCCGATTTGCAGCGAGTTGAGATAGTTCACGATGGCCGTCTGAATCGCCGTCGTCGTCGAGGTCGTATAGTTCGCGAGCGAGTGAATCGAGAGACTGACGTAGGGCTGAACGTACGAAGGCAAGCTGAAGCGGATCGGCATTGTGACCGCTGTATAAGGGTCGGTGACAGTGACGCTCGTCGTTCCGTTGGTGTAACAGCCGATGCCGCGCGCGCCATAGATCGTTTGCGCGACGGCCGCATTTGTCCCACCCTCTACGACGCACGTAAGAGAATGCTGCGGTCCTAGATTGATCCCATCCCCTATGTAGAAAGAAGCGCCCGTCTGCGTTCCCGCAGAGGTCGTGAGCGTCCCAGCCGTACCACTCGTAACGGTCGCGATGGTGTAGCTCGTCGCTCCGATTTCGATGGCCTGGCCGACATCGGTCGCGTCGAGCGGATAACCGCTAACGATGGTGAGCGCCGTTCCCGACGTGTTGCAGGTTCCAAAGGAGGCGGTGAAGCCAAAATAGTTTTCGAGGATGTTGTAGCGCGTAACGCCCGCAGTCGCGGCGATAGCGGCGGTGACTGTGGCGCGCATCGTAAGGCTGGGCAGTGCGACGGAAAGCGCCTGGCGCGCGCGAAATTGTGAGTCAAGCTCGACCGGCTCGCCGTTGACCGCGGGGGCGGGATTCGTGACGCTTGTCCAGCCGCTCGTCGGCGTCGCGATCACCGTGATCGTGTTCGCGTTCGCAGGAATCGCACCCAGCGTTTGACACGTCGCCGTAACGCTGATCGTTCCACCCGAGGCGATGGTGACTTGCGCGGGAAGGTTCCAGAGATAGCTATTCGCGTCCTGAATCACGCCGTTATTGATGACGGCGTTCGGAGTGCCAACCAGCGTAACGACAGCCGTCGAAGCGATGGGAGCCTTACGCGCGATACCGTTCACCTTGGCGATATTGTCGAGCGCCGCGCCAATCGCCGTCCCCGGCGAGCGCCCGTTATAGGCGAGCTGGCAGCAAGACATCGTGTCCGCGCATTTGGCGGAGACGGCCGAGATCCACTGATAGTCGGCGGTGTCGACGCCCAGATACGCGTTCTGACCGTAGGCGGTTTGATACTGCGCGATCAGATCGGCGAGGATGTCGTTGTATTGCGGAACGGTCAGACCAGCCGGGCCAAGAGACGGGGGTGAGTAGCTCATGAGTGTTCTTTCGCGTTAAGACAAAGCCGCGCTCGGCGGCGTCGGTTGGTTCGTCACTGTGAGAGTTCCAAACTGCGTCTGCACCTGGCAGGAAAAGGAGAAGGCGCGCGTCGTCGAGTTGTAGCTCGTCGTCAGATTCGAGACGCTCAGCACATAGGGAGCGCCGAGAATTCTTTGCTTCAGCAAGAGCGCCACGGTGTCGGGCTGACCGCCCGCGCCACTGACGCCCAAGATCGATTGAAAGAGCGGCGTGCCGGCGTTGACGTTTTCCCACCACTCGCCTTGCAGCAGCTTCAACCGGGTGCCGATGATCTGCGCTACGGCGTCGATGTCAGTGAGAAAGTTTCCCTGGCTATTGCCGTAGAGCGGATCGCCCGTCGCACTCAGCGCGCGTACTGTGATGGTTGCCATAAGTTCCTAAACGACGGGACCGCTATCGCCGCTGCCGCTCGACACGCCTGAGTGCGTATGCGTGAGGAAAGTTCTGCCGTCAATAGAACAGTGACCGCCCGTGATGTTCACCGCCGAGCTGCCGGCGACAGTGACAGTCGGCGCGGTGAGCGTAATCTGGCTGCCGGCGACGTCGACGACGACGGTCCCGTCTTCACTGCGAAGCTGCGCCGAGCTCGTCGAGTAATTTGAAAGTACGCGCGGCTGACTCCACGGTCCCGGAATGCAAAACCCATCGGCGAGCGAGTGCCGCCGTAAATGAATCTGGTTATTTCCGACCCCGCCCGATTGCCACCACGCGCCGATGTCCATATCGCCGAAGACGACGAGACACTCATCCCCCAGTGAAAGAGGCATCGTCAAAGTGAAGCCGCCGCCGCGCGGTAGCACTACTGGCACGTCGACGAGCTCGGGAAGCGTGATGGTCACGAGCGCGCCCGCTTGAAGAACCTGATCGGTCAGCGCGAGTTGCACGATAGCGGTTTGCTGCGTCGCGTTGAAGCTCTGAATCACGCCTGGCATAGCAACGCGGAGGCCGCGCGCGAAAGCGCGAAAGGCGGCGGTCCACTGCGAGAACGAATCGCCCAGACGGGTTTGCAGCGACGGGGTATAAGACGGGGTGTCCATGTTAGAAAGCCATAACCGCGTTCATCTTGGCGAGCGCGCGCGTCGCGCCGTGAATCTCCGTGTACCATTCATTGCCGCGCGTATCGCCGCGATGCGTGATCCCGACGACGACATAGATGCCGTCTGGATCGATGAACACCTTTTGACCTGGATAGAGCGCGAGTTTCTTAAAAACGGCCGACGAGATTTGCACGAGCTGGCCGAGCGAAGCTCCATAGTCGAGTAGGACGCGAAACATGAGCCCGTCTTCGACTTGTTCGGGTGTGCCGATCAAGGTGTACTTCGTCGCGCCTGAAGCCGCCGTCGCGGGCGCATACGGCGGTGCGTAGATGACATCGGGCGTCGAGCCCTGCGGGGCGAGCGAACGAATGACGACGCCCTTCCAACTCATCCAGAAATTCATAGCGTTCGTGGCGGCGGTCTGCGCGAAGTAGAGCGACGCGGGTCCAGCGAATGAAGTCCCGCGCGGATTGGCTGGCGCGCTCGCTAAGCTAGGATCGATATAGTCAATCGGAACGCCGCCCGCCTGGGCGACGAGCGCGACGGCGTTCGCCGGGCTCAGATTCGCGGGAATGACGGTCGAGACAGTCGGTCCGTTCTGATCCCAGAGTCCGACGAGACAATGAAGCGTCAGCGTGTAGTCAGTCTCATTGGCGCGCTCCCAGAGCGGCTGAAAGACTACGCCTTGAAAGATCACGCCCGAGCCGGGGTTCTGATAACCCGCAGTGACGCTTACGGCGTCGCCCGCTTTGATCGTCGGCGCCAGCGCTGGCAGAAAGTTTGTGATGACGATATCGGCGGTCCACCAGCGCGCGAGGGGAAGCTGCTCGATGCGAAACGTACAGCGTAAGGCTTCGGGCTCCCATTGCGACGCTGAGACGGTCCACTCTTCGCCCGTCGCTTGCGGGGTGACTGTGAGCTTCCAAGCCTTGCCGAAGTAAGGGACCGTCGCGCTCACGCCGCAGCCGCCAGGGAGACGTAGCCGGGGGTGTCATCCCATAGCAGGAGAAAGTCAGTCCCAAGATTTGTCGAGTTCGGGTAGTCCATCGCGACGCCCGACGCATTCAGAATGTAGGCCGAGCCGATCCCCAAGTACACGAACTGGCAGAGCAGATTCGCCGCCGGATAGTAACCCGTCAACATGGGAATGGAGTCGACGAGCAAGTTCCCGTTCCTGTCACTGATCGCCATCAGCCAGTACTGAGCGATCTCGGAGTAGCTTATGTCGAGCTGCAGCGTCGTCGTTCCCGCGTCGATAGCGAGCGCGACGACAAGACCTTGGTTCGGCTGGTTCGTAAGAGGAACGATTTGCGCTGGCATTTTAGAGCTGTCCGAGCTGGCCGACGTTCGAGCTCGACCAGTTTCCCGCCCCAGGTACGGACGGGAAACTCGGTAGCGTCGCGTAGTTCGTCGACGTGATGTTATTCTGCTGAGTCAGTGCCGCCGAGGGCGTAACGGATTGCACAGCCCCGCTCGGCGTCGAGTCCGTCGCGTTCGGCCGAGCCGATACCGCTGTAGCGCTGTTGCTGTCATCGCTCGAAGCAATGAAGGTCGAGCCGACCGCCGTCGCGCTCGCGAGGAACATCTGCTCGAAGACGATAGTCGCGCGCAAGCCATGAAGCGTCTTCACGTCGTCGGGCGCATTCACAGATTTGACGATGACGTTCGAATAAGTCGCAAGACGCGTTGTCAGCGTTACAAGCGTGCGCTGTTCGAGAAGATCGATCAGCGTCTCATAGGCTGAGATGCTCTTCGAGCGCGCGCCCGTCCAAGTGTTCGCGTAGTAGCTCGCCATTGCGTCGCTTACCCCAATTTCGAGAGTGATGCGCGGGATCTGTTGATACGCGTGGTCACTGATCGAGGAGACGGGCGAAGACGCGCTGGTTTGAATGGGATGGCGCGTCGTCACCAGCTCGCGTACGTGTTCGATCCGCTGAACGCAATCGAACGCGTAGATAGTGACTGAGCCCGTCGTCGAATTTGTCGCTGAGCCTTGCGCTTGGCTCTGTAGCGAATTGCCCGATAGGGTATTCCCGGTGCCGTCCGTCACTTTACTTTGGACTTGCGAGACGCTCGCGGGAACGACAATCGTCGCGGGCGAGGGAATCTGTCTCCATTCGGGAGGGGACCACGGACCGGGCGTCGAAAGCGGGCCTAGCTCGGCCGCCGCGATCATCGGCGCGACGAGAATCTGTAAGTCGCTGAGGGCGAAGTAAACGCCGTTCATCCTACGTACCCCAACTGCGCGATATTGCGTTGCGTCGTCTGACGTTGAGCTTTCGCGTAGTCGGCTATGCCCTTCGTGACGTGCTGCTGAATCTGTTCAGGCGTGGCGTTCGGCTGCATGATGCTGACGCTCACACTGCCGATAGTGACGTTCGAACCGCCCCCGTTTGAATCGAAGAGCCCGCCGTCCTGGGCTCCCCAGCGCTTCATACCTTGTAGATATTTCTGCGGATCGTCTTCGAAGTAGCCGCCGAGTCTTCCATTTTGTAGACCCTTGACCCATTCCTCTTCCGTCTTCGCCCCGCGCACGCCTGAGAAGTTGCGTTGCATCATCGACGTGTAGTAGGCGGAGAAGTCGTCGAGCGAAGCGAACGAGCGATAGCCATTGCCGCCGGCATTCTTGACCCCGCCCATGTTGTTGTACTTGCTCATCACGGAGCTATTGAAGCCGTTCGTTTCGTGCTGCCATTGCTCGTAGATGAGTTTTGGATCTACTCCGAGCTGAGCGCCGGCCTTGATAGCCAGCTCGCGCGCGCGCTTCGCTACGTCCGACGAAGGCGCGGAAGGCCCGGCCGTTGCGTCGTCGCCGGGCTTTTGCGAGTCGTTATAGAGCTTGGCTCCCCCGCCCAGGCCCGCGCCAATCGCCGCCCCGATCCCAGTACCGATACCGGGCGCGATCATCGTTCCTAAGGCCGCGCCGAGGAGCCCACCCGCGTCTGGACCGAGCAAGGAAAAAGCGCTCTTGGCGAACATCAAAGCGTCGCCGGGATGCAGCGTGAGTAAAGCGAGGACCGCGCCCGCCAGATCTAAGACGATACGCGCGGCGTGCGAAAGCGTGATCAACATACCGCCGAGGACGTGAACGACATGCTGAATCGCCCCCGCCAATTTGTGAAAGCTGAGCTCGGTACCTTCGATGGATTGATCGCCGGTTAGTATGCCGATCAAATTGGTGAAGTCTACGAGCAGGCCGCCGAGTTCCATGCCCAGGTCTTTCACGACTTCCCAAGTCGTCTTGAGCACCGGAACGATGTTCTCGGAAAACGAGTCAGACCACTCGGGGATGTGCTGAATGATGTAGTCGCCCCACTCGTGAAACTTCGCGATGATCCAATCGATTTGCGGACCGAGATTCTCGACGAGATTCGAGACGAAGGCCATCGAGACATACTCGAACTCCATCCGCAGTTTGGCGAACTCCGTCTTGAGGTCGCGCACGCGGCGCATGTTCGCTTCGAAATTGACGCCCAGTTGCGCGGTCAATTTGTCCTGAAGTACGCCCATCTCGATCATGCGGGCTCGTATCTCGGGGTCCCAGATCGCGTCTTCCATTGACACGCCGAGCGCGTCAAGACTCATCGAGAGCTTACGCGCCTGGGCGGTGTTCATGAACATATGAAGCCCGAGCAGCCGATACTTCTGATCGGCGTCGGCGACTTGTTCAGCCATCCCAATCACGGCAGTCGAGACGCCCACTAGCGCGCCCGTTGCGGCGAGCTGCCACTTCAACAGATCGCGTATGACGCCGCCCGTGTTTCGTTCAACGGCCGCGCTCGCGTCCTTCAAGCCCATCTCGAACTTCCGCAGCTCTGGATTGTTGACTTGGAAGCCGAGCGAGACTAGATAGCTTTTGAGAACTTCAAGATCCATATTCGTTTTTTGATTGGTGGTAAGCGTGCAAGCGGCGTTCGTTCTCGCTTTTCACGTCGAGCAGTTCGTGTACGTCGAGTAAGTCGTCAAGGGTGAACTGATCGGAGACGAGATCGCGATGCGTCCAGAGTCCCGCGAAGACGGGTCTGAACGCGAACGAGTCTAAAGTGGGGCAGTCGACGAGCCGAGGCCCAGCGCTGGAAGCATCGCCAGAATTTGACTCAACCCGTCGCCTTCGAAAAAATCCGTGAGGTTGAAGAGAAGCGCCTGAATGGTCAGACTCATGACGCCGACCAGATCGTATTCAAGCTCTTTCACGGCGAAGGTCTCGGGGCGCACGAAGACGGGCATCGGTACGCCGTTCTCGTAGCGCCGACAGACGGCGAGCGCGTGACCTTGCAGCGAAGCAAATTCATCCTCGCTGAGCGCGCTCCGATTCGAAGCGAGCGACGCGCCCGCTTGTTTCGACAGCGCGCCTTCGATCACGGCGGGCAGCATCTTTGTGAGAACCTGAGCGAGAATCCAAGAGCCGTCGCGGGCTTTGAACTTACCGATCTGGTAGCGCTGACCTGCGATCTCGACATCTTTGGTGAGAGGTTTCATTGGTTACTCGCTGATGATCTTGGCGCAAAGGAACATCCAGGAGATGTCCTGGCCTTTTTCGCCGTAGACTTTCGGAGGCACTTTCGAGAACGTGACGCCGGTACAGGTGTGCATCGAGCCGTCGATCAGATTGCGCGCGGTGAACATACCGGCAGCCCACAATCCGACACTGCCCGAATCCGCGGCGGTCTTGCACGCGTTGAAGGTGTTCAGAAAGAAGGCGTGAACGTCGCTCGTCTGTTGCGCTTTCACCGTAATCGAGCCGTTGTCGCCGGCGATGTAGCTCATCATGATCGAGCCGTCTGCAGACTTCGCGACATCGGTCCGCTCTGTCGCCATTTCGATTTGCAGCTCGCCGAAGCCTTGCTGGTCGCCGCCGCCGAAAATATAAGTGCCGAGCGGGTGTACGAACGCGCCCGTCAAGTCTTTGAATGAGTAAAGTGTCATGAAAGTGTTCTCCTAGAAATTTGAGTTCCCTGCCCCGCGCCTAGCGCTGAACGTTAACCCCGATGCTGATCGACTGAATGGCTCCGGCTTCGTTGAACGCGATATAGATGGGCATCGCTTGCCGCGCGGCCTTCGCGCCCGATCCTTGCAGAGCGAAGTCTTGCGCTTGAATCATGTAGCCTTTCGGCAACGGCGTCCCCGCCGTCAGCGCAAGAACTTGCTGCCCGTTCCAAGTGCCGGGTCCGATATAGCCGCGTGTGACGGCGCGCTCGCAGACTTGATGAGCGACATTCAAGAGCAACGCTTCGCCCGCGTTATTCTGCGGGATCGAGGGCAGCGCGATAAGCTGGTTCACCATCGATAGCTGAAGATCGGCGCTCAGCATGTCGAGGTTGAGAACCTCGTCAAAGAATTGGCCGTTGGGTAGAACGCCGGGCTGCAGCCACACGTAGCTGTTCGCGGTCGATACGTACACGTTGATATTGAGCGACTGAAGAAGCGAGACTTGCGCCTGCGTCAACGGCTCGGGCGTGATGCCGGTTTCGACCTTGAACATCATTGTAAAGTTGGAATTCGCGAGTCCGGTATTAAGACCCATCGCGACGCCCATACGTGCGGCGAACTCGTAGGCGTTCAGCGGAGCCGAGCCGGATTGCGTCGTCGCGTAGACGCCGAACGCGCGATTGTCGTTCGCGGCTTGCAGCGTCGCCGCGACGTTACCAGTGGTGTTGGCGAGTACGGCGGCGTCGGCAGTCGTGTAGAAGTACATGCAGACGGGGGTCGCGGCTTGCGCCCAAGCAGCGATAGCTTCATGGTCGGCTGCAGCCGCGCCGATGACGCCCACACCCCACCAATTCGGATTCGCCGCGCGGCAGGCCTGCACGGCGGTCAGGGCCGACTCGGGAACGGTCAGATCCTGGCGTCCGACATAGAGAACGCTGGGCTGAGGAGTGACGCCGAAGTAAAGCTGCGCGGCGTACACCTCGGGACTGGTCAAGCTGAAGCCAGCGGTCAGCATGGCCGCGACTGAGGTGTATTCTTGAATGCGCGTCGCACCCGAGATAACAGTCGACTGGCCGACGATCAGCGCGGAGTTGAAAGTCGGGACGTTGGCGCCCACGGGCGAAACGTTAATCGATACGGTACAGACGGGCGAAAGCGACAAAGTGCTAGACATTGATTTTTTTCCTTTTGAAAGAGAGAGTTTGAAGGCGGCGAGGTTTTACGTCGCCGTGATGTCGGCCACCTGGCCGCGTTCTATGAAGAGTTTTGTTTCCACCGAAGCGATGGTCGGAAGAACTATCGACTCAGTGACGAGCTCGTACATTTGTAAGCTCAGATCGGCGCGCGGCCACCAATTGCCGTCCCGCTGTTCGGGCGCGCGGATCGTGCGCTTCCATCTCGTAACGACGCTGAGGTTCGACGCGAGCAGCTCGTCATGCGTCCAGTCGAGCGTGAGCGCGCTTTTGATAAGGCGCGCGCGGTCGAAGCCGCTCGGCCCGTAGAGAACCCAGCGCACGCCCCAGGTGCGCACGAAGGTGTCGATCTGAGAGACAGTCGCGCTCGATGCAACGACGAGCGCGCGATCCCGGATGCTATACGCGTCGTCGTCTTCGGTCGTTTGGATCGAGCAGATATCGTCGGTGAACGTGAAGCCCGGTTGCGCTTGCCAAGCGACGCGCACCTTCGAGTAGGCGAGCGGATCGGTCGACGGGTTGATGCCGAAGATGTTCAGGGTAAGCGTTTGGATGATCTGATCGAGGTCAGTCGTCGCAAGCGCGCTCGACGTGAAGACCAGACCGTTCGCGAAGGTTGTCGTATTGGGCATTTAGTCTCCGCTGACGCGTACGCCCGCAGCCTTCCAGTAGCCGTAATCGGCGTAGGGCCACACTTTCGAGATGCGGTAGACATCGCCGCGCCAAGTCAGTGTGTCGGAGGTCTGTGGTGTCGCGCCGCCCGTCGATTGAAGGAGCTCCGTCATCGTGTAGAAGAGCATCGCCCCGCTAATGCGGTCCCCTTCGGGAAGCTGCTGCAGATCGCGTTCCTTAGCGACTGTGACGACGGCCGCTATGGTGAGCGGCGTCGCCGAAGACTGCCAGCCCCCCAGCACGAACGCGCCCGTCGAGCGTTGTACGACGAGCTGCTGCGTGAAGTCGGGGTCGGTGATGAGTGCGCTCAGGTTTATCATGTTTCGTCGACCAAATAAGTGATAGACCTTCTCAGTTGCGCTGTGTCGATGAGAGGGCGGTCGCTACCTTTACGCTCGATCGTTTCCGCTGAATCCGCAGCCCAGGCGTTGCGGCTATCGGTAAACCATCTTTTCGCGGCGTTGCTGCCTTCCATGCCCGCCTGTTTCAGCAGTGTCTTCGCCTCGCTTGGCTTGCTGGCGAGCACCGCGCGCGCCGTTTCGCCTAGCTTTTTCGTAATGAGCGCTTTGTTGTCGTCGGCTTCGAGGGCCGGTTCGATCACGGGTCTCGCGGGAATCCCCTGCAGCGGCGAGCCGTGCGTGTGGATATACAGCAAACCGGCGTTCGTGACTTCCGTCGTCTTTTTGCGCTCGGTCTCGTCTTCCGGCACGCCCACGTAGACTTCGGATTTTGCGATTTGCGCGAGCTTGGCTTTCAGCGCATCGAAGCCGCCGCCGCTCGACGACGTCTTAATGGTTGGCTGCATAAATCACGGGAGAGAATCTCAAACCAGGCCTCACTAGGTTTGTAAGGTCGTTTAGCAAATCCGGCGTGGTGCTCGACCTGGTCGGGCACTCGCAGGATTCAAGCGTGAATGGCGGCGTGGGGATGATCGCCGCTTCGCCGGTCGTCTTAACCATTGGCGACATTGACGACGGACACAATCACGAGCGCGAGGATAGCGGCGAAAGCGAGCCAGTAAAGGTAGCGGCTGTCCAGGTTCATACGGTCACCGGGAGCATAAGAGCTTGCGGCAGAACGCGTCCGCTCGCGAGAGTCACAACGTTTTTCATCAGGTATTTCTGGCCAGCAAGTCCGCCCGCTAATCGCACCGTCGCGGTTGTCGTCGTGTTGCTTTCGACGACGACAGTAAAATCGCTCGGGATCTCCCAGGCGCTCGACGTGATGGTGTCGCTGCCGAGAACGGAGCTCCAATTGATCTGGAAGTCTTCAATCGATTCGGGGTCTTTAGGGTCGCAAGTAATCATGGTTCCTTCTACGGCGGTCGACATGCGCGCGACGAGCGCGCCCGCCCACGTTCGCGCCCATAGCTCGGCTGCCCAGAATCGCTCCCAGAACTGCGCGAGTACGTGCTGGCCGAACTTGCCCAGATTCTTGAACGGCGTCAGCGCGTCGGCGAGCGTCACACTATCGAACAGCGCGAGCAGTTTCGCCTTCAGCGCGTGAATGCTATCGCTGAGCGCGAAGAGTTCGGCGAGCGCGAGCGAGGGCGCTTTCACGAGGTTTTCGATCAGCGCCAACGTTTCCGAGACGTTCTTGCCAGCAGCGCGTAGAACGCTATCGCTCAGCGCGAGCGCGTCGCTTAAGGCGCGCACGAAGCCGTGGCTATGGGTTAGCGCGTCGCCGAGCGCCAGATTGTCTAGGAGCGCGCGCGCCGTCGTTCGGGCGAAGGCCTCGACGAGCGAAAACGCATCGGTGCAGAGCTTCCCCGACCCGCGATGAATGGACTCGGCGAGCGAGAACGTCTCGGAGAGGGCGCGCGCCGTCGCTTTCGCTAGGTTCTCGATAAGTGAGAACGTGTCGGCGACGTGCTTGCCCGTTGCGCGACTCAGTGAATCGACGAGCGCGAGCGCGCTCTCCGCCAGAAGAAGATAGTGACCATGCGCGGTCACAATGGCGTCAGAGAGCGAGAACGTGTCGGCGAGGGTCCGCGCCGTCGCTTTGACGAAGTTCTCGACTAGTGAAAACGTCTCGACGACGCTCTTACCCGTCGCGCGGCCGAGCGAATCGACGAGCGCGAAGGCAGTCTCGCTCAGTGCGAGTAGCTTCACCTTGTTGGCGATGAAGGATTCGACAAGCGAGAACGTCTCAAGGGAAAGCTGCTTTCCCGTTTGCCGCGCGAAAGCCTCCGAGATTGAGAACGTCTCGCTCGCGAACTTGCTGGGCTGCCGGCTCAAAGCGTCGCCAAGCGAGAACGTCTCGCTGAGCGCGCGGCCGAGGCCCTTAACCATGGTCTCAGTGAGTCCGTAGACTTCTCCGAAGACGAGCGCGGACAATCTCGTCAAACCCGCATCGACAAGTATGAGGGAATCGCTTGCGGCTTTGCCGGGATTCTTAACGAATGATTCGGCGAGCGTCAACGCGTCGGCGAGCGACTTCCCCGGCTGCCGGGTGATCGAGTCGGCGAGCGAGAACGAGTCGTTGAGCGAGGTCGTCCATGGCGTCCCGCCAGGCGGCGGGTTGAAGAGTAGAATCAGACTCATTTACGATCCGCAGCCGATCAACGTCATGCGTTGCAAAAAGGTCATGCCCCCGCCTCCGCCTACGACAACGCCCACCATGGCGAGCCCGGTCGGGTTGTATGTCGCGGTGAAGGTCTGCGAGAACGCGCCCGCTGTCGCTGCCGGCATCGAGTAACCGTATAGCTGAAAGTTCGTCTGCGTCGCGAGATAGATCTGCGTCAGCGTCGCCGTTCCCGAGGTCGTCGGCGCGGCCGAGTTGTAGTAGACGAACCCCGCCGTGATAATCAAGTCGTTCGCGGTGAGAGTGGTAATGCTGAGCGTTTGCGAATCGGTGTTGTTTGCGAGCACTCCGTAGACCTCAAAGGCTCCGCTGGTGGCAGTGCCGATCAAAGGCACAACGCCACACGCGCCGATGTTCGCGTAGTTCGAGCTATTCGAAATCGAGATGGCGACGGAAGAGCCCGTCGGCGGCGCGAGCAAGCCAAAGATCCAGATCGTACCGTCGCTGCCGGAATTCGTAGCCGTCGCGAGAAATGTGGCGGCGGTCCCCCCTACGGTGACTGTCGGATTGATGGTCAGTCCGGAAGCGTTCGCGATAAAGAGAAGCACCGCTGTCGCCGACGCATCGATCACAGCATTGAACGAGTCGCTCCACGGATACGCCGCGACGGTGCGATTGAAAGTGGTGACCGTTCCAACCGAGACGCTCATTTTATTTGTACTGGATGTTCACAACGCAGTCGCTTGCGCCGATGGCGGTCGTATCCGAATCGGCTATCGCGCCAGTGATGGCAAAGGCTATGCCCGTCGCGAACGCGATGCCGTTTGACACTTCGACGACGATGCCCGAGCCTGTCGCGTTGCCGGGCACCAGAAACGTATTGACGGGCGTATCCGTTCCGACGGTGGGTGAAGACGCTTTGTTATAAAGCTTCAGAAACCGCGCGCTCGCGTTTGTGTTGAACGCCTGAATATTGTAGACTTGCCCAGCGCTCGTCTTAACTGAGGTCGCATTTGTCGACGCCGCCGAGATCAGCTTCGTAGTCGTCAAACCGCCCGCCGTCGTAGGAATCTGGCTCGTCAGCCAAGGCGTTGTGTTCGCGGTGTTGCCGGGCTGAACAGTGCCAATCGCAGCAGTCCCCGCCGCGATGGTCGTCGGGATCGGCGTCCCGCTCGAAGAGCCTTGTACGACGAGTGAGCCCTTCGTCGCGCTCGCGGCGTTGGTACCGATGGGCTGCGAGAGCGTTCGATCCCAGCCGGTCCCGTTCCAAGCCATTTCGCAAGAGCCTGTATAAATTCCGTCATTGTACTGGGAGTTGCCATCGGTCGAAAGGGCGGCAATGGTCGGAATCGCATTCGAGTTCGGATCAGCGATAGAGACACTGGTCTGCGCGTTCGATTCGGTCGCGGTGAGCTCGAAGAGAGTCGTCATCGCGGTAGCGCCGTTCGTCACGACGACGCGCCAATAACGAGCTTTGATTTGTCCGGAGAGGGTCGCCACGGTCGCGGCCGTCGTCACAGGCCCGGTGTTGACGGTGCGGAACATAGCTGACGTCGACGCGTCGTCTGTCTCCTGCAGATACCAATTTCCGTAAGTGATCGAAACGTTTGTCGAGTAGAGCGCGAGCGCGACGAAGTTCGTTCCCGTCAGTTCGGTGTCTTGCCATGAGCTTGTATACGACGCGCTCGCAGTGAGCAGCGTCGTCGTTAAGATTTGCGTGCGCTTCTGAAGCGTTACGCTACCAGAGACGGGCTGCGTTGTCGCCGATGCGTCGACCTTCAGCGCGCCGCCGCTCGTCACGTTCGCGACGTTAGCGGCCGTCGTAGGATCAGCGACGCAGATGTTTTGACGCTCGACCGTATTCGCGCCGACCGTGAGTTCTGTCGTGTCGACCTTCAGCCCGGTCGAGTTCGGCGCGACTTGTACGTAGTTGTTAGACATCTTGGTTTCTTAAACTGAAGCGAATGAGCTTCTCCGTCATGCAATTCGCTGGCACGTCGCTGATCGTCGCGGCGAGTCTTCTGCAAGCCCGCGCCGGGCACGCGCTTTCTTCCTGCCTACTAGGGTTGATCGGCGGGTTCTGCGCGGGCGTCTGGTTTGTGATGAAGCTGGTCGAACGCGCTCGACTTCCGCGCGCTCGTCGAAGCGCTTAGCTCTGGTACTTGTGAGTCACGGTCAGAGAGTCCCCAGACGCCACGTTAATCGCGCTGAAGACTTGATGCGCGAGAAGGTTGCCGCCCGTCGTGGCGTTGTCGAGAATGCCTTCTTCCGTCACGGCAAACGAGGCTGTGAAGGTCCACGTTTTGACGAGCTGAGTCGTATCGTTCGTTACGGTCGTTGTGACCTGGCTCGCAGTCGCGGCGCCACGCGCGCCGCCGCCGGTCGTGATCTCGGTTTGCAGCGCGGTATCGGCCGCCGCGGCGGCGGTCGTTCCCGTCCCAATCGCGAGATTGACAAACGTCGAGTAGCTGCCCTGTCCGCTCATGCGGGCGTTGCCGGCGGCGTGTCCGACGTTGGTGATCAGATTGCAGTTCGCCAGCACGTAGACGTACAGCCCAGTGAGGAACGGCACGCGCGCTTCGCAGCCAGCGCGCCGCAGGCATCGACCGAGAAGGTTTTCTTCCCAGAGCATCTTAGACTTCCCTTGGGCGTCCGTGAGTTGAAAAAAGGTGTTGGCCTCGCGGCACAAAAGTCGATCAGAAAACATTTTGAACATTGCTCCTAGCAGTTAAAGAATTTGTATGCCGCCCGCGCCGATTAGGTGGGCGAGCTCAAAATAACGTTGGCCGTACGTGGTCTGGTTCCAGAAGCCCGCGCCCTCGATCAGCAGCTCGCTGTAGTCGTAGCTCGCGCTAAGATCGGCGGCGGCTTTCGCCGTCTGCAGCCCGACGAGTTGGCCGGGGGTCGCGCCCGCAAGAGACGCTGCGCGATCGCGCCCGGCGATCACGAGATAATGCGCGGTCAAGAGCTCTTGCGCGTTCGTGAGAAGAGTCGCCCAGCGGTCCGCGTTCTGAACCCGCGTCGTCGCGACGGTAAGCCAGAATGTGATCAGCGTATCGGGATAAAGCGACGGATCGGCGAACTCCGGAAAGTCCGCGCGAAGCTGGGCGACGGTAAGCATTTATTTGACTTTCTTAGTGACGGCCGCGAGCTTCTCGTCGGCGGCTTTAATCTCTTCGGCGACCCTTGCTTCCGCCGCTTTCAGCTCGGCTGCTGCGTCCGCTTTCGCTTTCAGGGCGTCGGCTTCGGCTTTCGCGAGTTCAGCGTCGGCGGCACTGACGACGGGAGCGACGACGGCGTCTGCGTCGACGACGGTCGCATGCGCGAGCGTATGCCAGTGGGAAGCGACGGCGGCTTCTACTTTCTGAACGCCGACTTCGAACCATTGCGGCGTCGAGTTTAAGGTAAGCGCGAATCGTTTGAATACGTTGATTTGTTTCATGTTGTGGTGGGTTCTTTCCAGTCGAGTCACGCCCTAGCGCGCGCCTTCCTTACAACCGGGGAAAAAGAAAAAGGTTTGGCCCGGTAGGATGAGACGCGCGCGTGTTGGACGTTTCGTCGGTCGACGAACTAGATGCCGTCTTCGTAGGCGGCAGTTTCGGTGTACGGAAACTCGACGACGCCGAGTCTTCCGAAATAGGTGGTGATTTGAAACAAGCTGCGATATTCGAGCGGTGTTCTTTGCAGAGGAACGAGCGGGAAGCGCACGCGCCGGCGATCCTTGGTGTAAGCGATCATACGGTCCTGGCTCGATGAGCCAGCGCCCTTCAACCACTTGAGCGGCTGAATGTTCAGCGGCTTGCCATTGATCGAATTCGAGATGGTGTTCTGCTTCAGAAATTCGAGCAGGGAAATATTACCCGCGCTCGATACTTTTGTAGAGACGAGCAGCCCGAACTGATAAGGCGGGATCCGCAGCTCGGACGGGCAAACCGCCCAGCCTGCGTTCTGCCACGCGGTTGTCAAGAGATTGTTCACGTCGGTGGTGATCTCATTGGCTGCGGTGTTGCCGCCTCCGGTGTCGTCAGCGATCTTCAGCGCCCAAGTGGTGTGGGTGGCCGAGTCGGCGGTGGCGTTGATGACGGTCACACCAGCGTTGTTGACGAGCCCGGTATAGCCGAGGTTCACGTCGCCGATGTAGACCATCTCGTCGATGTCCATTTGGTGCTTCAGACGAATGCCTTCGAACTTCTGAACGTCAATCGGTCGGCCGAGACGCTGAGCGCTT
This sequence comes from Bryobacterales bacterium, assembly GCA_003167495.1. GTDB lineage: Bacteria > Acidobacteriota > Terriglobia > Bryobacterales > Bryobacteraceae > Bog-105. The sequence continues at coordinate 53,853 of PMSX01000351.1, forward strand.
TCGAGCTCGGGGATCGTATAAGAGAGCTCCATGCCCCAGAGGGTCAGAGGGTTCGCTGTCTTGCCGATATCGAGCTGCATGGACGTGATGACGTTCGAGTCTTTGCCGATGAACGCCTTGCCGCCGTAGTTGCCGTAGGGGGTGTTGGTATTCACGCCAGCGACGCCGCCGGCTGCGGCGAACGTCGAGTTAGTGAAGCTCGACGTTTCATCAGCGATGGTGACGTCTTCGCGCAGATCGATATCCCGACCCCAAGTTACGTCGACGAGTGGAGCGTGCATCTCGGGATCGAGACGTTCCAGTTCGCCGATGAGGAACGCGCCCGTCGAGTCGACGGTCCGCGAATCAAAAGTGGTGAACCCGTCACGAGTGCGGGCTCTGCGATTTGCATTTTTCATGTTCTTTTTCGAAAGTTCCTTTGGTTGAATTTAAGAGCCAAGCTCAAGTGAGTTACAGGTTGTACGCGATCTCGCAGTTTCCGTTCGAGTCACATGCGCCAGTGAAGTACGCGTTGGTGAGCACGAAGTTGTTCGAAGAGTCGGCGGTTGCATCGAATGTCCCAACGTTGGTGTTGTTCGAGCTCGACACGGTGCGAACGTAGACGGCGGAATTCTTGGCGACGCTCGCGTAGCCGTAGTACACCTTTACGTTCAAATAGCCGCGCTTCAGAACGTTGCCGATACCGCTGGTGGGCGGCGTCGAAGTACCAAGCGGATCGGTGCCAGAGCCACCAGTCGTCGGGTAGGGACGAACATAGAGGCCGTAAACTGTGGTGTCGGCCGCCATGACTTTGCGGAAGTTCTTCGAGGTCGCGTCGATTACGCCAGGGACGCCGTACGCGGTCGGATAGTTGGTCGCATCGAGCTGAGCGGCTTCGACAGTCGCCTCAGTCGCGCGGTTGATGCTGCCAGGGATGCCAGAAGGCATTCTGTAGGTGAAAGCAACGTCCGTAGTGCGGGCGCGCCGAATGGTTTTGTTCATAGTGAGTGTTTTCCTTTTGCTTTGATGGCGCGCCTTAGCTGCGCTTCCAGAACTCGCGGTTGGCCGCGTTGATGGCACTAACGGACTTGGAGATGCTCGCCGCGTTCTTACTCGCGTCGAAGGTCCCTGTTTTCTGCGCTCCGTTGTTTTGGAGGCGCACAATTTCGCTCGCTCCGACGAAGGCGCTGCGGATCGCGTCGCACGTCAGAGTTTTGAATTCGGGAGTCGCTCCCAGAAACGGCGTGACCGCATCGCGGTGCTTGCCCTCGAACGCAGTCTGTAAAGCTTTACGTCTCAAGCCGCAGAGCGCATCACTGGTCTTTTTCAGACCGCCCTTTGTCTTCGCGTCGACGGTAGGCATGTGCAGACCGGGCGAGAGGATTTCAGCGCGCGCGAATACGTCTTGCGCTTCGCTAACGAGGGCCGCGCTGTCGCCGGTCTTCGCTTCTTCTTTTTCGTCCTTGTCTTCCTCGTCTTCGTCTTTGCTCTTTTTATCGAGAGCAGACACGCGAGCGTCGAGCGCAGTGATCTTGTCGAGGATCTTCGAAAGTGTGTCGGAGGTTTTCTTTTTCTCTTCCTCGTCGTCTTTCTTCTTCTCTTCCTCGGCTTCGGCGTCCTTGGTGTCCTTGTCTTCTTTGAGGGTCTTCTCGAACTCGGCTGCGTCGCCGGCTTTGAAAGCTGTACGCAGTCGGTCCATCCAGGTTGTTTTTTTCATTGGGTCCTTGTCTCCTATTGCGCAGCGGGTACCGCAGCGTCCTTGTTCCACCAGGGCGAGATGATTGCCGAAAATATTCGTCTGTCTTCCTTGCCCCGGCTGAATCTCTTCGTAGTCCGCGTCATAGCCGCAGCTCACTTCGCGCAGGCCTGCGCGGACTTCTTTAATCGCGTCCGCGTCGGTGACGAGCAGATCGGCGATGAGCAGATCGTTGTCTGTCGCGGCGCCGCGGCGTACGTTCTGCACGATGCCAACGGCGAGCGTCCTCCAGTTGGCGGGCGTTACGTCTTCGCTCGGGTGATCGATGGTGAGCGGTTTGCCTTCGAAGCTCGCAATCGTATCGGGATGAAAGACAGCGGCGGCGTCGCGCTCGACGCGAATCAGTCCGTCCTTGGCGGTGACCGGGATCTCGCCTTCGCCATAAATCATGGCGCCCGTGCGCGCGATGGCGACACCTTCGCAGAGCAGATAGCCTTCAGGCGTGAGACGTTGACGCGGGCCGAGCGATTCGGTTGTGTAGTAGCGCATGGATTACAGTCGTTCTAAATGGAGATCGAACTTCGCTCGAAACAAGAAATTCAGGCCGCCCATGATCGGCTCGTCGCGATCATCGTCGGCGACGTGCCAAAGCCGTATGAAAATCCGCACTGGCTGACGAGTCTGCGCATTTCCGCGTCGGTCTTATGTTGGGTGCTGAAGCACGATCACAACAGCTCGTTTGCAGAAACTCTAGATGAGATCGACGCCTTCCTCGCCGCGCGGGGCATCGTTCTACAGGACAGCGGACGGCTGCAAATTCGAGGCGATGACGCGATGACGAAATGAGGATTAAGCCGCTTGCGGCAATTCCACGAAGCGTTCGAACTGCTTGCGGCTGACCATCTCGATGTGGCCGTGGCCGTACACCTTGTGCGGCCAGCGCACTTCGTCGAGCGAGACGAGCGGCAGAGAAAGGCACCGGCAATTCCAGACGCAGCCTGGGTGATAATGCCCAGCCTTCGGCGGCTCGCCGGCGAGTTGCTCGGGCGAGGCTGGGTCGCTCCAAGCCACTAAAACTTTGTCCATCGTGCGGTGCGAAGGCCGCACACGCTGGTCCTCGCTGGTGACCCACTCGTACCAGGCCAGGCCGAGGCGTTCTGAGCGCGCCTCGGTGAGTGCGCTTTCCGCTTGTCCGACTTGTGTGCGGGCGATGAGCTTTGCTCTGCTTTGCGCCGCCTGCGGGAGCTTTTGCTCCAACTCCTTCGCGATCTCGGCCGAGCGCAAACCACGCTGCTGCTGACGGGTCACGAAGGCGGCCGCGCGTTGGGCCAGCTCGCCCGGCAGACCTACGATCAGGCGTGCGTTCTCCGCCACCAGTTCGTTGACACGCGCGCCCACAGGCCCGTCCATTTCCGTCCGCAGTGCTTGGTAGATCCGTCGCGAATGCAGCGACTCACGCGCCGCCGCGCGCCAGGAGGTGGCATTCGTTTTGGCCACGCGGGAGAGCATGCGGCGCGCGATTTCTTCGGCTGCCTGGCGAATGGCTTCTTCGTCCTCCGCCGGCAGCAGGACGGTTGGCTCGTGGCCGGTGATGATGCTCCACGGAATGAACTTCTCGACGAATGCTTCCAGATCGGCCAAGTACAAGCGGGTGTTGCGCAGGATCGGGCGCCAGTCGTCGTATTTCATGGGTTGGTACTTACTGCGGTTGACGAAGGCGCCACGGCTGCGCGACGCTAGAACTAGAGAGCCGTTCCGGAAGCTGCGGAGTCGTAAGGTTTCCTAAATCGTTCGGAACGCCCAATAGTCCGTACGGACGGGGACGGCTCTTCATGGCTTACGCTCAAATCCGCTCAAAAGCCACTTCTTCGATTTACCCTTCCAATCCAAGCCGATAATCGCGCGATGCGCCGGCGACTCAACGATCATCCGATTACCTTTCATTTCGATTGGAATGGACGAAAGAACGGCGTCTGGCAAGTCTTCGAGCTTGAGATCGCCGGCAGTCTTTACGTGCTTCTCGATAATGTGGCTTAGTCCGTACCCGCCGCTAAAGTCGTTTTTCGGATCGCCAGATTTACCCCAAGCGAGATCAATGTCGCCGAGATACGGATGTTTGAAAGCGCCGGGAACTTCGCCCGTCTGTGCCTTTTGAAGTTTTTCGATCGCTTCGCTCGGTTTGCCTTCGTACTCATGGAAGATCGGTCCATGCTCGCCGACGGCTCGCGAAGCGCCACCGGTACCGGTTTCGCTAAATTCGCCGTCGTCGTCTCTCGGATGATCGCCTTCTCGCCAAGTCTTGCCGTCACGGGTCTTTTCTTTGTCATCGCCGAACGGATCGCCCGCCGAACCGAACTCGCCCGACTCCACGTCGTTGTCGGCGGTTGCGATGTCCTCATCGGTGATGTTGGTCCACACGCCAGTGAGGTGAGATTGCTGCCGCAGTTCTTTGAGCGCCGTCTGACGGCCGATGATCGAGGACGTACAGGCCGAGGTGATTGAAGTCGTCAACGTCGATGCGATAGTCGACTTCTCGACGTCGCTCAGTTGCCACAACGGACGGAACGTGAAATCGCTACCCTTGGGCAGCGGCTTGCCGACTTGCGACAGATACGAGATGGCGAGCAGCTTCTTCACGCCCGCGCGCAGGCGGCGTTCCTGCTGCTGCTTGATGCCGTCGTAGTAGTTGCGGATGTCGCTCTCGCCTGTCGAGTTCAGACCGGCCGGGCTCTGCCCGAAGAGCCGCGTCAAAGGAATATCCAGCGCGCCGCTCAATTGCTGGGCGAATTGCAACAGCACGGCATCGAGCCCGGCAAACGTGTAAGCGTTCGCCTCGAATTCGTCCTTGGTGTCCATGAGGGTGAGGCCCTCATTAGTCTGGGTCGAGCGAATGAATTCGATCTGTTTGACGAGCCCGTCCAGGATCGGGCCCCCGGCCGCGATGATGTCACGCAAACCCTCAACTTTGTAGATGCGGAGATGCGCTTTATAGACGAGCTGGGCCGCGCCCTGCGTCGTCGAGTCGAACGCGAGCAAGCGGTCGTATAGCCGCTCAAGGACGCTCTGACTCCAGAGGTTCTCCGCGACTTTCTGCCAGTAGGGAAGGTCCTGCCCGTCGATGCGAATCACGCGCGAATGGTGAATGCGGGCGCGCGGGATCGCCATCGAGTCGGCGACTACCTCGTAGTACTTCGGCAGGCCCAAATCGGGTCCGAAGTCTTTGACGACGTCCTGCAAGCTGGGCTGCACGAGCCAGCGGTCGAGCGCCATCAACCCCTTGAACTGGTCCTTGCGAATCGTCTCGATCCGCAGGGGCGTCGAGAAATCTTGCCCATCGATGAGGATCACGCCGAGCGCGCCGCCGTACAGCCGCGCCCATTTGATCGTGTCGCACAGGCGATCCCAGATGGCGAGGTCTTTCCAGCAACCCATCAACGCCTCAATTTCGTCGGGGGGAATGAGGGAATTCAGCTCGATGCCGAGCTTGGTCATATCCTCGGCGACGCTGTCGACGGCCTTGCCGCAGATCCACGACGAGCGGTACATGGCCTCGATCCCGAAGCGGTTGCGCGAAATGTAATCCGGCTGATACGTCGCGTGACTGGCTAGGTTGCCCGTGCCGTAGCCAAGCTTCGCCTGAAAGTTGACGAACGAATCGCTGGTCGTTGCCGTCTTAACGGCGCGCGTGGCTGAGGGTTTCTTCATTGTTCTTAGCGAGCTGTTCTTTCGCTGCGTTTCGCTCGACGATCAGCGCGTAAATCTTGGCCGACGCCCAGGCTGCGGTGTGGCGCATGTCCGCGAGCTCCGCTTCTAACTCGGCGATGCGGCGATCTCGCATCCGGTAGCCGTCGTTCTTTTCCGTGGGTTCGTTCATTGCGCGAGCTTTGCCCAAACGTTATGGGAGCCGCGCCGTTGGATATAGCCGTCGAGCGAGTAACGGATCGCGTCCCAGCCGTGGTTCTCTTTGTCGACGACGATCGGCAGAATGTCGCCCGTTTGCTTGTCGACCTTGTAGCTGTAGCGGCGTGCTTCCCGCTGCAGGTTCGGGCAGTTCTTCTCGTGAATCACGATCTGCTTAAAGCCCTGCAAGTGCGCTATGCCATCTTCGACTGAGCCGTCCCACTTATCCGCCGCCGAGATGTTGAATCCCTGACGGCGCAGGTAGCTGATCGTTTCCGGCCGCGCCGAGTCGGCCTTAATCGGCCACTGCCGCGCGCTGGGAATCTCGTCGAACAGTGCCGGCGTGTTGTCGATCTCGACGTGATAACCGAACTGTTCTTGATCGATGTACAGCTTCTCGTCTTTGATGAAGCTGCGCACGAGCACGGTCGGATCGTTGGCGAAGCCCCAGTCCGCACCGAAAAAGAAACGCGCGCCCTCCGGCGTCGCGAAATTCTCGATCGACACGCGCTTGCGGAAGATGATGGCGTCCGAGATGGTGAGATAGCCACCTTCCCAGACGTGATCGAAATCGTCTGCTTGGCGGGCTCGGTCCTCGGCCATCTCTTCGCGCAACACGTCCGGGAAAAACGGATTGTCGCGCCAGTTGGCTTCGACGACGATCGAGTTCGTGAGCTTGTTGGGTCCGCGCAGGAGCTGGTCAACGGGATCGTCGGCGCTCACCGGGTTCCACGCAAACCATAACTCCGAGCCTGGCTTGCGAATCGTCGGCCTGAGCAGTTGCAGGCTGCGTTTCGAGAGCGCCTGCGCTTCTTCGACAAACGCCACGTCATACCCTTCGAGCGATTTGATCGACTCGGCGGTGTGGTTCTGCATGCCCTGGAAGATGATCAGCCCATCTCCCGGCGTCCGGATCTCTTTATCGAGGACGTTGAAGTAGTGCCCGACGCCGTGCGCCTGGATCTTGTCTTCGATGACGCGCTTGACGGATTGCTCAAGCGATTTCTGGATTTCGCGGATGCAAACCGCGCGAACCCCGCTCTGCCGCAGGCATTTTTCGACCAGTTCGTCGGCGAAAAAGTGCGACTTCCCCGAACCGCGGCCGCCGTGCGCTCCCTTGTAGCGGGAGGGTTGGAGCAGCGGTACGAAAACTCTAGGGGTCTGAATTCTTAGGGTCGACAATCACGCGCTCGATCCGCTCGATGACGAGCGGCCCGCCATCCTTGCCAGCGTGCTCGATCGAGGAAAGCTTGGGATGCACGTAGGGAGCGCAGTCTTTGGCGATCGCCGCCGCACGGATCCAATCGCCTGTGGCGAAATAATCGTGCATGGCTTTGATCATCACTTCGAGCGGCGTGATGCCCTCCTCTATCGCCCGCTCGGCGATCTTGCGTGTTTTCTTTGTGACCGAGCCGGCCTTGCGGCCGGCCCCTTTGCGCTTACCGCCGTGCACTTTTGCCTTTGATTAAAAGTTGATTCTTCTGAGTGACTTCGCAGCACTCAACGTCTTTGTTCGCAGAGACTTGCCAGCGCCGGCGCGTTTAGCCGAAACTTGATTAAGATCAAGCGAGCAGCGCGGCGCGGACCGTGCTCGCGTACCACTTGGCGCCGCTTCCCGTCTTCAGTTCTAACCCGTTCAGTTGCTCCGTGATATCCCGAAAAGTTTTACCTTGCGAGCGCAGGCTGCGGATCATTTCGAGAACCGCCGTCGGAGTCGGCTTGACAGTTCGAGCTGCCCTCGCCCTCGCGAGTGATTCCGGCCAATGGGGATTGCCATGCTTCGAATACTTGCGTCCGCTTCTGCGACTGATGCGGAACCCGTTGGCCTTGATCTCCCGTTTTGCGGCGTCGAGCCCGGCCTTGGTGCGCTGGGAGATCATCTCCCGTTCGTGCTCGGCCATGGCGGCCATGATATGCAAAGTGAGCTTGTTCGCGTGCGGGATATCGAGGGCGATGAAGTCCACGCCTGATTCCATTAACCCGGAAATGAAGTGGACGTTGCGGGCTAGCCGGTCGAGCTTGGCAATCAGAAGAGTCGCTTTGCGCAGCTTCGCCTCGCCGAGTGCCGCGAGTAACTGTGGCCGGTTGATGTGCCGTTTGCCGGATTCGACTTCAGTAAACTCAGCGCGGATAGGCATCTTGCCGGCGAAGCGGAGGACCGCCTCCCGTTGCGCCTCGAGTCCGAGCCCGCTTTCCCCTTGGCGGACGCTCGACACCCGGTAATAGGCGATAAAGCCGTTTTTACTGCTGCTCTTCATCTTGATGTATTCGTCTGAAAGGGTTTTGGCGTTTTGTAGAGGCACTGAACGGAACCTTTCGTTCAGTATGCCGCTACGCTCCGGTATCAATCACCTGGGCACACGCCACGAGCGCTGCGCTGAGGCTGAGGGCCTGCTCGGGTGTCAGCTTGCAGCCCGGCGCCAGCTCGCCTTCGTCGGATTCGACTATCGACGCGCCATGCAGCACGATACCGACGCCGGCCGGCAGCGGCTCGGAGTCGTCAACGAAAACTTCGAAGCTCGTCGGATGATCAGACAATGGCCTCACCGTTCATGAGGGTTTGCGTCTGTGAGGAAATGAGGGGACTCGTCAGCAGCGGACGCGAGCCGCTTCGCTCTTTCGTCAGCAGCCCTTGAACCTGATCGGCTTCGAGGAATTGCTCTAACGCTTTGATCGTCACGCTACAGGCCTGCAGGAATTTCGCTCGACCCATGGCGCGCCAGGCGCCCTTCACGTCGATCCGCGTCGCAAGCTGTTTGACGCCGAGCGTCGCCTGATACTGCTCGCCGACTTCGACGAAGGACTTCTCGCCGTCCGAGTCGACGTACCAGCCGCGAATGATCTTTGCGAGCTCGTCGAAGCGCGCGTCCTTCTTCTTCCAGGGAGCGAGCTCGACGGCGAGCGCGCCATACTCGTCGACGATGGCGCGCCGCAGCTCGGCGCTCACCAACTCTTTTTCAGCTTTGTTCATTGTCAGTCCAAACCCGATAGCCAGCTCAGCGCGGGAAGCGAGAGCCGCTCGTCGTCGTCTTCAAATTCGATCTCCCAGAAACGCTTCCGGGCAACCAGCTTGCGGCGCCGGCTTCGGCGCGTACGGCGCGAGATTTTACGCATGGGCGTCGCCGCCCGGTTAGCGTGCCACCCACTCGCCGGTGCGAATCATTTCGGCGATCCGTTTTCCGCGCGCGCCTACTTCGTCGATCCAGGGCTTCGTCGCGAGTAGTTCGTCGGCCGCCGCGTCGTAGCGGCCGGCAGCCAGGTAAGCGAGCGTATTGTGGAAACGCAGTAAACCCCCGATGCCGAGATTGAAGGTTAGGTTCGCGAGCGCCGTTTGGCGTACTGAGTCGAGCGCCTCAAACCAGGGCAGGGAAGCGGTGAGCTGGCTCGCGACGTCTTGCATGTCGTCGTTGTTCAGGTACAGCGATTCGGCTTTGCTGATGCCGTGGGTGTCGAGACAGCGACCCCTTCCAATCGACGGATGTCCTTTGACGAGCGTCCCCGGGCGAATGGGTAAGCCCGTGGCATCGTCATAGACGTATAGCTTCTCCCCTTCGTCGTTCGCGAGCTCGGCTGCCAGTTCTACGAAGTCGATCACGACTTGTTACCGACCTTGAGCATTCCCAAAATGTTGATCTGTGAGTCGCCGGGAAGCGCGGATACTTTCTCAGCAGTCCGACTCATCGAATAGCCGCAAATCGCCACTCCGAAGAGCGAGAGTAAATCAGTCGGCAGTGTGATCGGCGCAACGTGCGAGCCGAAGAGCTGCGCACAGGGGATGCCGATGTAATTGAAGGCGAGAACCGCAATGATGACGTAGAGGAAACTCGGGCGGGCGCGTTCTGTAAACTTATCTCCGCTGGAGGCGTCCGCCCGAATATTTTGGCCCGCGATGTCGTTGAGCTTTACGTCGTAGTCTTCGGCTTGCGCGCGCGCTTTGTCGGCGGCGTCGGCTACCGCTTGTTGGGCTTTGGCCTTGTCTTCAGGCGAGAGGTGGAACTGCGCTATCAGATCGTTGACCGAATCAAGCGCGGGTTTGACGAGAGAGTCGAAGAGTGCCATAGGTTTCCTAAATCGCGTGAGGGTTCATGCAGCTCAACGGCACGGCGCGAAAAATCGCTTGCACGAACTGCTCGCGCTCCGCTTCGCTTTCGAGCGGCTCGCCCGCCAGCTTCTCGAGATCTTGCCTCGGTAAGAGGCGGCGATGCGACCAGACCCGGTGTTCGTAAATCTGTTCCAGGTACGAGTACCGTGTGCCAGCGAGCGCCGTCGCACACAGCGGGTTGGCGCCGCACTCGGGCCGGAACTGCGCCGAAACGATACGGCCTTGGCGATTGCGCCGGACTACGACTTTCGAAAGCTTGAGCAGCCGCTCAATCGCGGAGAGCGCGTAATCCCGCATGCGGTAGCCATGCAAACGGGTGCCGTCGGTCGCATAAGTCGGGATTCGCTTCTGTGGCTTCTTGGCGCGGCTTGTTTGCTTTTTGGGTGCGGGACTCAAAAGGGGTTGCCTCGCGGCGCTAGGCCCCGCTGTTGGGCCTGCGGTCGGATAGTTTTAGCGAGCCTCCGGTGGGCTTCTTAGTTCCTATCGACGCTCGGACGCCACTTATACAGCATTTGGCCGCCATTGTTCGATGTGGGTCGATGTGGGTTGATGCGCGGGCCCGGATGGGCCGATAAAACCAGTATGGCTAAGAGTGTGGGGAAGAAGAAAGAGCGGCGTACCGCCGATTTGAGCGTAAAGGACATCGCCCGGGAGATGGCGATCAGCGAAAACACGGTCAAACGGCTGTTGCGCGTGGGCTCCTTACCCGGCTACCGCGCCGGCAAGTTGTGGCGCACGACGCGCGCATGGCTGGATGCGTTTTGCGAGCGGGGCGGGGTTAGCGCGTGAACAGATGAAGCGCCCGGTACAGCTTCCCTTTCTTATGGGTTGATGGACTGTTATTCACATCAGCCACGGGAAGGGCGACGGGAACTGAAGGATTGGGTGCTACTACAGCTTCTCTTGTCTCAGGCCAACCATGAGATGCTTGCACAACGGGTGCGGCTGAATTTTCCGGACCGGCTGCCGTGCCAGTCTGTCTCTCATATGGGAGAGCGGTCAATTGGGCAGGCGCTGCGGATGCTTCCGGAGCCGCGGAGGGTGATGTCTCCTCCGGTGCAGGTGCGAGCGCTATCGGCGTAGCGGCCGCTGGCGGTGGATCATCCGCGCGAATGGCAACGGGTTCTTGAATCGAGGCGGGATCAGATGTTGGGGCCGCGTTAGACGAACTGGATTGCCCCAAGCTGGCCAGCAAACCAAACCCCACAAGGACGGCGATCCCCACGCCGACCTTGAGCAGAGTCATCAGGTATCGCGCCATCAAAAAGCCGCTGGTAGCTCCGAACACCGTGCCGAAGGTCAGACCGCCCGCTGCGCGGCCGCCCATGTTTCGCAGATCGTTGATGAACGACTGGCTATATCGGTAGGCGGTCGCCGGATCGTGAGAGTAGAGCGGCGATGGTTGCTCCTGGCGATAAGGAGCTGCTGCCGGCTGCGGCACTATTTGCTGCTCAGGCGCCGCCGAACCTCTAAAGGGAGGCCTCTGCGACTCCCAGCCTTCCGGCGGCGTAATGAATCCCATATGGTTTCCCTCTTCTTTTCCGTTCTGCTTGCGCAACTCAATTGTGCAGCGTCAAGCAGCAAAGGACAAAGGGATAGCAGTTCTGTTACTCGGCCGCGCTCTGGACGTTCTGAGGGCCGGCCTGATGTACTATTCCGTACTTCGTAAGGTGTGAAACGTGACGACGTCTCCTTCGAGCTTCGCAGGCATTCGGTGGACGCGCTGCAGACATTGGGGGCGTTTTCGCGATTCGGCTCGCGCGAGAAGTTTTTTCACGCCGGCATATCGTCGTCCCAATTTTTCCGCATCCAAGGCCAAGCCTTCTTCGGTCCGAATCCGGAATACTCGCCCGCCGTCACTTCCAGGATCAGAACGTAACGATCATCAATGAATTGAGTCCGCAACTCCAGCTGTAGTTGGTCGGTAGAATAGCGCTCTTCGCTCGGATTGACCACTAACCACACGTCCTCAAACCAGTGCCAAATGCGCCACCCCTTAGACTGAAGCAGACGTGTGATTTTATTACGCTCGCGCGTCGTTGCGGCGTAGCCTTCACCCCCGCCTGAGTCAGTGCAGATGACAAATCGTTGGGGCATCAGGGCTTCCTCTCGGAGTCCGTCTTGGATGATGGCGGCAGTAGCGCTTTGCTCTCTTCGGTGAGGAACCCCGCCACATCATCACCGGTCACACTCTTTTCAATGGCCATCTTCGACAGGGTAAAGCGCTCACTTCGCAGGGCGTCCCGATCAACCTTCAGTAAGTATAAATAGGCGCCCAGATAAGCGGCGACCGCGGATAGAAGGACGACGGCGAGGATTATCGTGAACCAGGCTGGAGCGTGTTCGGCGAAAGATCCAACCGCACCGGCCAACACCAACGCAATCAGCCAACCTAATGAGTGTAGTGCGTTTGAGCGGGAAGCACGCACGCTCGCTTGTTCGAGGAGTGTTCGGATTAGCTCTATTCCCGGCATGGAACGGCTATGGCTGGCCTCGCAAGTTCTCCGGCGGAATGCGCGAGATCAGTTCGCCGATTGACGACACCAGCTTGTCGACACGGGCGTCCAGCGCCTCGTCCTTCTCCCGCCGCGCGGTTGACTCCAATTCAAGCTGCCTGGTTTGCTCGCGCGTCAGTTTGAGCAAATCGTCGATCTCGCTTTTCTGGATCACTTGGGCTATCAGCAGGTTCTTCATGTCCCGCCGAAACTCGTCATGCTCTTGCTCGATGCGGTTCAGACGCGCATCGCGCTCGCTGCCGTTGCCTTCAGCCACTCTTCTTTCCTCCGGTTTTCTTCGCCGCTTTCTTCTTCGGCGGTCCCCAACGCGCGCGGGCCGCTTTCTGCGCCGAAGCCTTGCGCTCTTCGGGGGGCATCTTAGAAGAACGTTCCTCGTTCATCATGAGGGCGTGCGCGGTTTTCTCCGCCTTGGTTTTCCCCTTCCATCGTTTTTTTCCAAGCGCTACGGCTGCCGGATCTTTATCCATGAAAATATTATAGCGTCCTAGCGGTAGTTTTTGTATAAATCGGCTTGACATATCTAGCGGTAGGACGCATAATAGTAACTGTAAGAACGAAGCGCAAACCGAGAAGATCTCAAAACCTGCGGATCCTGGAGCCTCCGAAAAGTACGCAAGGAAAGCGGACCAGGCCAGGGAGTAGAGATCTCCCCCGGTGAAGCCCGAACGGCGAACGAGCGAAAAAAGCGCCGATGAAACGAGTGGGAGAAAACGGAATGCAAAAGATGAGCTGTATCGACTGCGCGCACGTCGCCGATTCGCGCGACGGCAAAACGAACCCGGCCTGCCGCCGCTTCGGCCACGAGTTTGCGCCGATTTACGAATGCGCCGCCAAGGCCTGCGGCACGCGGACAGACGACCAAACCGAGCTATGGATCTGCGCCGACTGCGAGGAAGATTTCTGCGAGTCGCACATCGTCGACTTGCTCGACGATCACGCCGAGCTGGTCGAAGCGGACGAACTCGGTTCGATTTACCTGTGCCCGCGCTGTCTGCGGGATCGTATGAAGATCGGCGTGCGGACGGAGACGGCGAAGAGCGAAGAGCGGGAGGTCGCGTGAGCGGCCCCTCAGTAGACGAAACCAAACGACGAAACGAAAGCGGCTCAGCCGCTTCTACTTGTACCAAAAGAGGAGAAACGAAATGATTAAACGCGAGAAGATCCGGCTTTATGCGGGCGTACCGAAGATTCTGAGGGTGGAGGATGTGCGCGGCACACAGGCACACTCTTCGTTGACCGGCGATGAGACACGCTTCAAGGTAATCAACGAGGGCGTGCCGAGCGATCTCTACTTGCCACGCGCCTATGGCAACGCGATCGCGGCCAGCGGCGCCCAGCCCGGCGACGAGATCCAGGTGTTGAAGACCGGCACCAACGGGGAAGTGCCGGTGTATCGGGTGCGCCTGGTTTCCGACGCGCATCTTCCGGTGCCAGTGCTGCACGAGCGTCCGCAGGATGCGGCGCCGCAACCCGTCGCGCAACCGATTCGGATGCTGGCACCCCGCGCGCAGGAAGCGCCTCGGCTGGCCGCACCTCCCACGGCGCAGACAGTGCCCACCAGCCACCCTATGGTGGACCTCATGACGCGCTGCCTGATCGTCGGCTACCAAGCCAATCAGAACGCTTACGAACAATTGCGCGCGCGAGGGATCGAGATCGACCCGCCCACCTGGGAAGACGTGCGCGCCACTGGAACATCACTCTTCATCGAACGCAATAAACAAAGCAGGGGGAACTAATGGAGTTCACGATGTCCGCACCGACCAAGAACGACGTCAAGCTGAGCGAAGCGCAGACGTGGATCGGGCAAGCCTTGGACTTGCTCGATCAGGCGCACGCTAATCTCAAAGACCTCGGCCTGCACAATGAGGAATTCCGCGATCGCGTGGGGCGTCGCGTTGATGCGAGCGAAACGCTGACCACGCTGACGGTGCTCTACAACGCAGTCAAAAAGCTGCACTTCTGCTACGCGCCTGACTGCGGCGAACCGGCTACGCGCGTGTGCGATGCCTGCGACGCCTATGCCTGCAACGAACACTCGGCGCACTTCGATGCGGATCGCTGCTCGTGCGGCGAGACGACGATGTGCGACGCCTGCCGCCTGGGAGAAGGTGACTAACCATGGCAACCCTGCCGCATCTCAAGCCCGTCCATGGCATCAAGAACAAGGCCCTCTACGCGAACCTGACACTCGTGCGGCCGCCGGAAACCAAAGGAGCGGCGGAACGTAAGGCGGCCGCCGCCACTGAAGCGCAAGCCCAAGCGCGCCTCAAGAACGTAGTCGAACGGACCAACGGAGTACTCGACCGTCTCGAACTGCGCCAGTCTTCGCTCGCCGCCGAAATCAAGCGGCTGACGAAACAGAAGAACGCCACAGCCGCGCGGATCGAGCGCATCGAAGACAAGGCGCTCACACTCATGCACGAGGCCGGACTCACGCAAGTTGCCGGGATTCGCTGCAATTTCCGCGCGCAGCAGGCCGCCGCCGCGCTCGAAGTGACCGATGAAACGAAGATCCCGGCTGAGTATTTGCGGCAGCCGAAGACGCCGCCTCCGGAGCCGGATAAAGTCGCCATCAAGAAGGCTCTGGCGGAGGACGACGAGATCGATCCGGCGGCGTGGGGCTGCAGGCTGACGAGCAGGACGAGCTTGATCCGCAAGTAGAATGAGAGAGACAGGACGAGGACCCAAAGCAAAAAACCGCCCGCCGAAGATGCGATCTTCGACGGGCGGTTTTTGGTTACCTTTGGGCCGGAGACTTTCGCTAGGCGCGTGCCGCCGCCGCGCCGGCCGGATGCGTGCCGGGCCCCGGCGTGGCCTCGATCTGCGCGAGACCGACGAGATTCGCGAAGGTGTTCGCGATCGTCAGATACTCGTTCATCTCCGTCCAGTCGCGCGAGCCGCCGGCATCCGAAGATTGCGTCACGAGCGCGGCGACAATGCGCGGCGCACAGGTGCGCACGTACTGCAAAAGCTTACGGTCTTCCGTCGTCATCTGACCCGTGCTCGACGGCAGGGCGGTTTTGTTGAGAGGGCCGGCGTTGACCCTGGTGGCGGGGATTTTGGTGGTGGTTGCCATATGCACCACTGTACGCCCTGGCGCGGCTACTGGCGCGATTTGTCGAGATACTTCTCCAGGGCTTCGCTGACCACCGAGTTCAGTTTTTTTTTATGCTCGGCGGCGAAAGAGGCCGCCCGCCGATGCAGTTCGGGACCAACCCGCACGTTGAAAGTGCCCTTGAATGGAGCGTTGGGCTCCTTCTTCTTCCGCCGGCAAGTGGCGAGGTAATCGTCGACCGCCTCCTGAAATGCGGCCTTCACCCCGCCGACATCGGTGCCCTCGTAGGTCACCAGGTCGCGGATGCCTTCGAGCTTTCCGTGAAAGACCTCGTCCGGATCGCTATAGCTCACCGATCCGACATAGCCGTTGTACTCCATCAAATCGCTCACAGGTAACCTTCCTCTCTGAGGTGATCGACCACATCCCTGATTTGGTAGGCCTTCAGCACCTTGCGCGGGTGAGGCTCATGCAGACTGATCATCGCGCCCGTCTCCGGGTGGATGAACTTGCGGCGCGAGCCGCTGCCTCTTTCCTGTTGGTAGCCGAACCCTTCCAATACCGTCTCCAACTCGCCCCACGTGAAATCCTTGGGCTTTCTCTTCAAACGTTCGAGCAGCTTTGCTTGCTGGCTCATCTAAAGAGAGTTTCCTACAATTGGTTGGATGTGTGCAACTGAGTTTAGTTGCAGTACCGGGGGACTTGGGGTAGATCCGAGTCCCCGGCACTCAGGGCGGGTTTTCTTGCAAACGAGGGCCGACCCTTGCACAGTCTAACCGCTTTTCGGCGAACCGGCAACGTCGCTTGGTACTACGCGGTCAACCTTGCACGCGGTCCAAAGCACGTACCACTCACTTAAGTAAGTTTCGAATTCCGGTTCGCTGCATTCCACGATGACGTAACCGGGGCAATACTCAGTGCCGACCGCTGTTCTCTTCACCAGTTCGCCGATGTCGCTTCCGCTAGACATGCCTTTCATAGAAAGCCAGCTTACAGCACGCCCGCCAATGGATCGCGATTGAAGCCGCCCGGCGAACGCACGTAACGAGCCACCGTCTCTAAACGTTTCTGGCCTGTGCGTTCGATGATGGCAATCAGGTCCGCGCCGTTCTCGGTGGCAGCGGTCACCATACCGGACCGTAGCGAATGCGCGCCGTAGCGATCCGGATCAATGCCGGCTTTGCGCAACGTGCGTTGCACGACATCGCAGACCAGCTCAGAACAAATGGCGCGATCTTCCGGCGTCTGCCGGCTGCCGCGAAAGGGCTGGAAGAGCGGCCCCGCTAGCCGTCCGCGCACCAGAATCCACGCTTCTAGAGCGGCGACGGGACACAGCGAATTCTGCGGCAGCCGCGGAATTTTGACTTTGCGCCCTTTGCCGAGCTGGTCGGTTTTCGAGCGCCGCAGATGGAAGGTCATGCACGCTTCGCCGAAGCGTACGTCCTGCAAGTTCAGGCCGGCGAGCTCGCAAGAGCGCCAGCCGCTCGTGAAGCCGACGAGCAGGATGGCGCGATCACGAATACCCACCGGTCCGTCGCCTAGCGCGGCCACCGCCGCTTTCAGTTGCGCGGGGGTCAGCGCGTCTTTCGCTTCCGAGTCCTGATCGGTGGAACGCGCGATACCCGCGAGCGTTTCACGCACCAAATCCGTGATGGGGTTTGGCAGTGCAGCCCCACGATGGCGATCCTGGATCGCCGAGCAAATGTGCTTCACATGGGTCAGAGCGTAGGGCTCTGGTTTGCGCTTCTTGGTGGCCCACGCGGCGAACAACGATACAGTGTCTTCGGAGGCAGGCAGAGACTGCCGGCCCGCGCTCTCGCACCACTGAACGAACATACGCCAGGAAGAACGGTATCCCTTCACCGTGTTGTACGCTTGCGAGTGACTCATGATTTCCTCCCGCACGGAACGAAGCTCTTCGAGATCCATTCCCGTTTCAAATAGCATAAACTGCTCTCCAACCGCGATGCCTCCGTCGAGCCTGGTACTCGGTGCTGTTGCCATAGAGTCATCGTAGGTCGGACAATGGGCGGGAGGCCACCCGGTCCGGTACTAAACCGATTGGCAAGAGAAGGGAGAGTGAGTAAGGGCAGTCGCGGGGGGAATACCCGGACAAGACTTATTGTAACGATCAACTAAGCCGCGGGTGCGCCAGCGTATTATCTCTGGCCAATTCTCAACGTGCGGTAGTCTGGCAACGCAGGCATACAGAGGGGTCTGCACATCTCACACAGCCGCGAAGCTGCGCGCACTCCAATGCGATCGGCCAGCGACGGGAACGGGCTGTCTTTTTCGGAAAGCACCGTGTAATTCGAAGTGATGATGGTCGCTTTTTGGTTGTCATAGCGGTGCGCGATCAACTCGGTGATCGTATCCTGCACCCAGTCGGTCACGCGATTCGACCCGACGTCGTCCAACAGCAGAACCTCTACGTCCGCAACATCGTCGAAAGCAGCAGTCCGGACGCTGCCGAACGGCTGATCGTAACCCGCCTTAATCAGCCTCAACAGGGCCTGATAATTTATGAACCGCCCTTCGTATCCCTTGGCCAGGATGAGTCGGAGCGCGACCACCGCCAGATGTGTCTTTCCGACGCCATTGGCTCCATAAATCAAAACGCCGCGCGGACCGGTCATTTGGGGGGAAAAGTTAGTAACGTAAGATTTCAGGATTCCGAAAATCTGCTGAAGGGGGTCGCGGCTCGGATGCGGGTGTGGCGGAAGCACGAACGTGTCGAAGTGAGTGCAAGCCGCATACCTTGCTGGAATCCGCGCTCTGGGAAGCAACCTGTCGTTATGCTTTCGCGCAGAATTTTCCTGAAAACATTCGCACCGCTTGACGCCCAAACGCACCCCATCGGCGTCGGTGCCGAGATTGATGAAGGTAGTATCGTGGCAGCGTTCACAGTGCCACTCTTCCCGCGTCCACTCTTCCTCGGCCGGATTTTCAGCTACAGCCCGTTTCAAATGCGCGCGCGCTTCATCGGCGTAGGGGCGAGCGCTGTCGGGATTGGCGAACTCTGACATGGATTCCTCCTACTCAGGCTGCGGAAGGGGCGAGGGGAATAGGTTTCCGCTCCGGCCCGCAAAGAATGCCGGGAGCTACCCGCCAAGAAACAAGTATAGACTCCGGCAGAAGACACGAAAGAGAGATGGCCATGGACTCGGATATGAAAGCAGAGTTTGACGAAGCCCCGAAACGGACCCGACCGAATTCCCGCCACGTGTAGATCTAGAAGGAAAGGTTACATGCCTGAGGAAAATGGCAGCGAGGCGCGGGCGGCTCTGGAACGCTTGAAAGCACGCGTAGACTCGCACGACGGCGACATAGCGGAACTCCGCTCGATAGTCGGGGACTTGAGCGAGGCGATGGTGGTGCAGGCGCATCTCGAGAGGCGTCAAAGCGAAGCGATCGACCGCGGCGCTGCCGAGTCAACTAGCTAGTCGCGTCCATCGCCGAACTGATTCGGCGCATTCCCCCGGAAAATCTGCGGACCTGACTTATTGTTCGAAACGCCGCAATCCTTCTAGAAACTCGAGCGGCACATTCACATTATGAGCCCGTCCGCTGCCCAATTCGATATCGGGTTTCACGGTGCCGTGAAAATCGGAACCGCCCGTCGGTAGCAGATCCAATTCAGCGGCAAGGTCACGGTAATACGCCTGTAGCGCCGGCGGATGATCGGAATGATAAACCTCTAAACCAACCAGGCCGGCTTGTTTCAAATCCGTCAAGACATCATGTTCCACGGCACGCGCCAATCCAATGCGAATGGGGTGCGCCACTACCGGAATCCCGCCGCCTTGACGCGCCAGATTGATCACTTCTTCCGTGGTCTTGCTCTCGCGTTCCACATAACTGGGCGCCTCTTCGCCAAGATATTTTTCAAAGGCGTCTTCGAAATTGGCGACGTACCCTTTCTCGACAAGAAGGCGAGCGAAATGCGGACGTCCGGCAAGAGTGCGACCGCGCGCTTCCACTTCCTGCAAAGTAATGTCCACGCCCCGCTCCTGCAGCGCTTTAGCCAGCTTCTCGTTGCGCGAACGGCGGTCGGCACGCTGTTCCGCTAGCCAGTTGTGAAACTCGGGCGTGGGTTCACGCAGGGGAAAATAGACCAGCACGTGCACAAAACGGGAGTGCGAGAATCCGTCCATCAATAGCCGTGAATTGAGTTCGATGCCGCGCACGAGATCAAAGCCAGCCGCACGCGCGATGGGCAGCGCAATATCGTAACCTTCGAAGGTGTCGTGATCTGTAATGGACAGCGCCACTAAGTTAACGCGCCGGGCTAAAGCAATCAGCTCCGCCGGCGTCAATGTGCCGTCCGAGGCGTTCGTATGCGAATGCAGATCGATCGAGACACGGGGCGAATCGGATCGCGGAAACACTAGTGGCTCTTCAACTCCCCGATGGTTTGGAACACGAAAGTCTGGCCGCACGTGCGAACCACCAGCCGGCCAGGACCTAACGATTTTTCCTTGTTGTGGTTTTCAAAAAACACGGCGCCGTCGGTGCTGTCGTTCGGCTTGAGTTTCGTTGGAATCAGCGTGATGGCCGAGGCGGCAGCCGCCGCCTTGAATTCTTTGTTGACGAACATAGCCATGGCTGCCTGGCGGCGTTTCTCATAACCATTGGTGGAGCGGAAATTCTGCAAGGCGTAGATGCTGTCTTCATAAAGCATTTGCAGCTTGATGACATCGTTGCGGCTAGCTTTCGCCAGCAAAGATTCGACGACATAATCGGCCGATACAGAAGATTGCATCGTTCCATCCTGGCGGATGAAAATGAAGTCGGAAGGTTTAACGGTCCAGGAAACAAGCGATCCGTTGGTGACCGTGACCTGAATAATACTGAAATCTTTGATGTGCGGCGGTAAGTAGGCAAACATCACGGTGATTCCCTCATGAGTGAGGGCGTCGTAATCCAAGCCACGCGATTCGAACTGGACCGGCGATTCCGGCGGCAGATTGGCAATATCGGGGAGCGGATTCGGGACGTTGTTCTGCGACGCTTGCGGGCGCGCCAAGGCGACAGCCACAAGAACGAGCGAAAGAATGAAAGCCGCGCGCCGGGGAAAGAAGCGCCCCAAAAGACCAGACATCAAAGGACCCATCTTCATCATAGATGGTGCGCCTCGTGGGGCTGGTTACTCCGTCTTTTGCGCAGCGGCCGTTTGACCCCGAGCCTGCGATATTCGCCGCAAAACGTCTCGTTTCACTCGCGGCTCGCCGACAATTTCGCCGTGAGGTACCAGCAGAGCATACCGCGCGGCTGCGCGCCGAAAGACTCCAAATCAACCCGCATGATGGCCCCCTTCTTGAAATCGACTTTCAGATTCGGAGTGCCCAACAGAAACGCTGCTAAACGGTCGAACAGCGGATTGTGGCCTACCAACATCAGCGACGGTTCGCTCTTGTGGATTCGCACCTCTTCCCAAACCTGTTCAGCTGAACCACCCGGGGCGAGCACCTTGGTCTTAACAATTTCACCCTCGTAACCGAGTACATCTTTGGCAATATCCGCGGTCTGTACCGCCCGTTTTAGATGACTCGAAAACAGCACGCTTGGCTTAACACGCGCCTCGGCAACGGCCTTCAGAACATGTCTCAGCTTCTTGCGTCCATCGGACGTAAGGGCTCGGTCCGCGTCAACTACTCCCGGTTGGGCCTCTTCAGCAACTCCGTGCCGCAACAAATACAAATGCATACTTCGCGAGTTTCGCCTTTCATTCTGTCACACTGGCTCTCGCCTACGCCGATCTATCGGCCAATGCGGAGACTGTGGCGAAATGCGGCGGTTCCGTTTCACGATGCACAACGGCGGTTTGCACGTTTCGGAAACCGCTTTTTTTCAGGAAATTACGCAGTTCCAGTTCGGTGAACCCCAGCCAAATATCGGCGTACATTTCGCGCGCTTCTTCAAACTGATGCCGCAGCAAATCGAGAATCACAATACGGCCGCCGGGTTTGACAATTCGAAATGCTTCCTCAACGGCCTTTTCCGGATGTATGGCATGATGCAGCGACTGGCTGAAAAACGCCAGATCCACGGCAGCCTCTTCCAGCGGGACCGCCTCCAAATCACCGAGCCGGAATTCGAGATTGCGCAGACCGTGCGTGCGCGCCAGCTTGCTGCCAAATTGCACCATCTTTTCCGAGTTGTCGATAGCGATGACTTGTTTGGCCCGCAACGCAAGCAATTGAGAGAACGTTCCTTCCCCTGCCCCGAGGTCCGCAATCACCATAGGAGGCATAAGGCGCAACAACACCTCGGCCAAACCTTCCCACGATCGGCCGGGAAGGTAGGCGCGGCCGAATTTGCCGGCCAGCGAATCGAAATAGTTGCGCATTTTGTCGCGCCGCTTGCCCATAACAAGCTTGAGAGCAGCTAAATCTTGCTCGGCTTCGGGAATGTCCGCCAGAGCTTGCCTTAGAACGCCCATCAATTGAGCAACCACTTTGCCTTCCGTTCCAGCCGCGGGTTGCAAGCGATAAAAGATATTCTTGCCCGTGCGCCGATCTTCTATCAATCCCGCTTGTTTTAATTGAGATAAATGCGTCGAAATCTGACTCTGTCCACGGGCGAGTATTTCCTGCAATTCCGCAACCGACAGTTCTTCGCGTTCCAGCAGGAGGAGCAGGCGGACACGGGCCGGGTCGCCGAGAAGACGAAAAGATTTTAGACTCAAGGACATGCTTACCCATCAACATATCAAGATTCTTTGATATAATCTACGGCGAGGAGTATTTAATGGGCTCAGCCACGCTTAACCGCACCGCAACTGAATATAAAGTCGCCGATATGGCGCAGGCCGAATGGGGCCGCAAAGAGATTTCGATCGCCGAGCACGAGATGCCCGGGCTCATGTCGATCCGCAAGAAATATGCGGCGACCCAACCGCTTAAAGGCGTGCGGGTGACCGGTTCGCTCCATATGACGATCCAGACCGCCGTTCTCATTGAGACGCTGGTGGATTTGGGCGCCGATGTGCGCTGGGCGAGCTGCAACATTTTCTCGACGCAAGATCATGCGGCCGCAGCCATTGCCGCAGCGGGCGTTCCGGTTTTTGCCTGGAAGGGTGAAACGCTGGAAGAATATTGGTGGTGTACCTATCAGGCCGTGAGCCACCCGAATGGCTTAGGTCCGCAGCTTGTGGTGGACGATGGCGGCGACGTAACACTGCTCATTCACAAAGGCGTGGAACTGGAAAAAGGCAGCGACTGGGTGAATTCGCCCTCTGAAAGCCACGAAGAAAAGGTCATCAAAGACCTGCTGAAGAAGGTGCACGCAGAAGATCCCAAGCATTGGACCAACATCGCCAAAGAATGGCGCGGCGTATCGGAAGAGACCACCACTGGTGTTCATCGCCTCTACAAGATGCAGGAACAGGGCAAGCTGCTGGTTCCGGCCATCAACGTGAACGATTCCGTCACCAAGTCGAAGTTCGATAATTTATACGGCTGCCGTGAATCGCTGGCCGATGGCATTAAGCGCGCCACCGACGTCATGATGGCGGGCAAAGTAGCGGTTATCTGCGGCTACGGCGACGTGGGCAAAGGCTCCGCTCACTCGCTGAGAGGCATGGGCGCGCGCATCATCGTTACAGAAATAGATCCAATCAACGCTTTGCAGGCCGCGATGGAAGGCTTCGAAGTGACGACCATTGAAGACACGCTCGGCCGCGGCGATATTTATGTCACCACCACGGGTAACGTCGATATCATCACACTTGAGCACATGCAACATATGAAGGATCAGGCGATAGTGTGCAACATCGGCCACTTCGACAACGAAATTCAAGTGGACCGTTTAAACACCGCCGCCGGCGTGAAGCGCACCAATATCAAACCGCAGGTGGATATGTACACGTTCCCCGGTGGCAACAGCATTTATATGCTGGCGGAAGGCCGGTTGGTCAACCTGGGTTGCGCCACCGGTCACCCCAGCTTTGTTATGAGCAACAGCTTCGCCAACCAAACCTTAGCGCAGCTCGACCTCTGGGCGAATAAAGATACGTACAAGGTTGGCGTTTACACGCTACCTAAGAAGTTGGACGAAGAAGTGGCGCGCCTGCACTTGGAGAAGATTGGTGTGAAGCTCACGAAGCTGAGTGCGAAGCAGGCTGAATATCTCGGTGTGCCGGTGGAAGGTCCGTACAAGGCGGATCACTATCGGTACTAAACCGAGACCGTATCTCAAAAAAAGGGGCCGACCCCGCTCAGTCAGCGAGCAGGATCGGCCTTGAGGGAAGAAGTCTTATCGGCCGTGGTGTCCACCACCACCGCCAGAATGGCCGCCGCCACCACCGGCATGTTTGCCACCACCGCCACCGCTGGAATGTTTGCTTTCCCCACCGCCGCCACCACTGTTGCCGCGCGGGGCACTATAGTGAGGGGCAGAGGGCGCGCTGTAATGTGGCGCAGCCGGAGCGCGATAACCGCCGTAGTTGGACGTCGATGGCGCCCGATAGCCTCCGTAGCTCGGTGCCGACGGTGCCCGATATGAATTGTTCGGTGCGGAGGGCGCGCTGTAACGTGGCGTGCCAAAGTTGTGCCAGCCGCTTTCAGCGGTGCCATTTTGCCGGCTCGAAAAACCCTGTGATTGCTGCCGCTGCGGCGCGGGCGATCCGAAATGCTGCCAACCTCCGCCTCCGGAGGAAGTGGCGCCACTCCGTCCAGCGTTGAACGAACCAGACCGGGCGCCGTTGAACGATTGTTGCGAATGACTGAAGAAACTCCGCGATGCCGCTTGCGAGAAGCGTGGATTAGCGCTCACCGCGCGGTCTGAAAAGCGATAGCCGGCCGCGTTCGGAGAAACCGGGAGAGCGCCACGGTACAGAGACGCCGATCTTATCTGCCCCGCGGTCGCAACGCTGAAATGATGCGCTGCTCCCGCGAAGGAGTTAAAGCCCGCCGTCATTGCGCCGCCTCGAATCGCTGCGTTGCGGTACATGTGCAACCCGTTGTATCCGCCGAACGCTCCAAATCCGCCAAAGCCATGGCCCCACCACGCGTGGAACAACTCAAACGGAGCCAGCGCAACCCAGCCCAAGCCTCCGCCGAAACCGAAGAAACCTACCAGCGCTGGACTCCAATTGAATCCTAAGCCGATACCAGCACGCAAGCCCGGCCACCAGCACCAACCAACGCCGCTATTCCAAAACCAGCGGCCATAGTGATACGGCGCCCAGCCCCACGGTTCGTAACCAACCCAAGTCCAACCGTAGTAATCTGCATAGGTCCATTGGCCGTTGCTGTAGGGAGACCAGTCAGGGCCCTGTCCTTGCGGCGCCCAAACTTGGCCATATTGCGAAGGAACCCAGTTGCCGTAGCGGTCTAAATCTTCCGCACCAGATACGTCCGGAGGCACGTATTGGGCACTTCGCACAGACATCTCCTCGGCATCGCGCGCGGCGCTCCAATCGTCAAACTGATCGCGGGGCGGTTGGGGAGCCTGTTGAAATTCCGGATCGGACGCGTCGCCGCGTACCATGAGCGATTGCCCTTGCTCGACAGTCTGCGAACCGTGCGGTCCGTACATTTCCATGCTTCCCGAGCGAACGGTGATTTGCGAAGTGCCGTCGTTGAAAACCGAAATGCGGTAATCGCCTTGACTCAGCGGGTGGAAGGCCACGCTGGGCGTATCTAGTTCAAGCTGCGCCTGCGAATCGCGTAGCACTCGCACAACCACGCTTCCGATGGCGACCTGCAGTTGGGCATGGCCGAAAGCAAGATTGGCAAACCCCAGATCTGTGTCGGGCGCCAGGCGGATCACGTTTGCAGGGTCCAACTCTGCTTCGGCGCGTGAACCGGGACCGGTTTCCAGATGGTCGTGTGAAAGCAGCGGCGCGTTGGCAATGGCACCGGTCAGCAGGCCATTATCACCGCGCTTGACATTCACGTCGCCTTGCGCGATACGAAGGCGCGCGACGCCGTGCTGTTGATCGGTCGCCCAATCCCGGCCTTGTTGATCATCCTGCGCTGGATTTTGCTGTTGCCCGGGATATGGCTGCTGAGCCGGATACTGCGACTGCGCGTCATACTGCGGCGGATAACCAGCCGGAGCCTGCGACGGGTATTGCGGTTGCTGCGGTGCCGGTTGGAACTGCGCCCAAATCGGGAAAGCGAACAAGAGCAATGTGAGAAAGCGGACCATAGCGTTCGCTTGCTCTTGTTACACGTCAAGCCCCAAACTGTAACTGATTGAAATGGAATGGATTAGCGTCGTTTTTCGGCGTAGCGTGGTGGTTGAAATGCACCACTGCTGCCCGGTTTGCACCGAGTCTTGTTGGCATCAGCGATCATTTCGCCCTTGTCTCGTTCTCGAATTCCGATAGGTTCGCGAGGAAGCCGGTGGCGGCGCTGAGGTTGTAGCCTGCGAGATCCTTCATAATCCGCTGCATGAAGGGAGAGCCGCCCATACGGTTGCTGAATTTCTTGGACAGCCAGAGCCCGAGAGGGATGACTGCCAATCCGATCAAGACATTGCACGCCAGGTATACTCCGCCGAACATTCGATACGCGTCGAGTCCCCAGAATCCTTTAAGCGCAACGATCAGCAGCGGGGTCCAAGCCAGCGTCGCTGTCAGAAAAATTCCTTGGATGTAGCGGATTCGAAGCACTTTCAGGTCTTCAAGCTGCTTCTGGATGACGGCGATTGGCTTGTCATAGTCAATCTGCAGAGCACCCGCGATCTGCCGTATGATGACGATCAAGATGGCGATCGCGAACACATCCAGAGCCGCAGCGGGCAAAGCAAAACGGGCGACCGCAATGTGCTGGTAAATAAACGAACCGAGCGCGACGACAACTGCCAGCTGAACGATCGCCCCCAGAACAAGACCGGCGGCAAGGCGCCGCAGCGCGGATTGTGCCCCCGTCAGTTTCGTAGCGCGCAGAAGTTCCCTGTTCAAACGGATGCTTTCATCCAGCTTCCGGTTGTGGTTGGCCCATTGGGCCTTCATTTCATCGAGATCCATTGTTCTTTTCCTTCTTCAGACTTTCGTTTTAATTAAGTTCCTGTTTCATGGTTTGCTTCAGCCGGCTGATTTTGGTGGCGACATTGCTCTCGCTGATGCCCAACACGCCGGCTATTTCCAGATAGCTGTCGCCATCCAAATAGAGCAAGACGAGCGCCTTATTCAGTGGGTCTAAGGCATCAATGTATTTGTAGAGAGCCTTTATCTCTTCGGTTTCTGTTGCCGATTCGTCGACCGCGTTTAATAGGTACTCCTCTTCCGACAAAACATAACGTCTCCTCGTGTCTTCGCGACGGTAGAAAGAAATGGCAACATTTAAGGCGATGCGGTACATCCAGGTAGAGAACCGGCAGCGGTCGTCGAAGGCCGCAAACGAACGCCACAGCTGAACGGCAATTTCCTGGGCAAGGTCTTCGCGGTCGTCGCGATTTGGGCAGTAGGAGTTGCACACCTTATACAGGATCTTTTTGTGCTCCTCCAACAGGGTTTGGAACCTTGCTTCCAAGGCTGGCGTCATCATTTCCTTCTCAGCCTGTTATTCGCACGAGGGTGTCGGAAAATCACAGCCGTAGGAAAATATTTTCGGCGGGAGATTAGACAGGCAAACTGAAGCGAACGGTTGAGCCATGCTCACCATCGCTTTCCAATTGAATATGTCCTTGGTTTGCGGACAGAATCTTGTTACAAATTGCCAAACCTAGTCCGGCGCCGGGAATTCCGTTGCCATGCAGGCGCTTGAACGGCAACAGAACCTGTTCACAAAAGCGTGGATCAATGCCAATGCCGTTATCACGTACAGTCACCGTACACTGCTCAGTTCCCTGCTCCGCACTGATGACAATTTCCGGCGGACTGGCGGAGCGGAACTTCAGCGAATTGCTCATAATATGCTCAAACACCTGAGCGATTTCAGTTTCATCGCCAAAAACCTCCGGTAGCGGATCGTGCACGATCTGCGCGCCGCAGGCGGCAATCTCCGGAGCCAATTTCAACAACGCCATTTGCAGCGGCACGTTGAGATTTACCGCTTTGCGATGCTTAGCGGAACCGGCGCGGGAATATACTAGCATCTGTTGCAGAAGTTCGCGCATCCGCAAGGCGCTGCTGAGAATAAACGACGTGGATTCTCGATTTGCTGAATCAGCATTTACTGGATCGGCGGCGAACTCGCGGTCCAGCAACTGCGCATAAGTAATGATGCCGCGCAAAGGCTCTTGCAGATCGTGACTAGCTGCGTACAGGAACTGCTGCAGCTGCTCGTTGGCCGCTGCCGTCTGTTGCTTTGTCTTCTCTTGACAGCTTTCATAGGCCGTTTGTAACCGAGCCAGCGAGCTTCGAAGCTGCTGATTCTCCTCGAGCGCCTCAGCGAGGGGATCAGGGACGGGTTTCGAGGGAGAGCCCATAGTGGTGCTTTTTTACATCGCCGAAGGATCGCAGGTGTTATGCGGCAGTTAGAAGGCCCAGCCGCTCCAACAGAGCGTTGGCATCGGGATCGCGTCCCATGAATTGCCTGTAAAGAAGCGCCGGGTCGTCACTATCACCGCGTTCGAGGATGAAACGGCGGTAATCACCGCCCGTCTTTGCATTAAATATGCCCTCGCGGCGAAAGCGAGTGAACGCGTCGGCATCCAGCACCTCCGCCCACTTGTAACTATAGTAGCCCGCCCCATACGCCACGGGGCTTGAGAACAAATGCGTAAAGCTGGCGATCATGCCGTAGTTCGGCGGCAGCGGCGCCGGCGAAAAGGCCGCGTAAACATCGCGCGCATAAGCCATCACATCGGGATGGACGGAGGGGTCGTATTCGCGGTGCAGTTTCAGATCCACCGTGCCGAACGCTAGCTGCCGCATCTGCATATTCGCGCTGCGGAAGTTGCGGGCGCGCTTCATTTTCTGGAAAAGCTCTTCCGGAATCGGCTCTCCCGTCTGATAGTGGCACGCGAATTTGTTCAACGCGTCGCGCTCCATGCACCAGTTCTCCATAATTTGCGAAGGAAGCTCCACAAAATCCCAGGGTACGTTGGTACCCGATAACGTTTTCACGGGAACCAGGCTCAGCGTGTGGTGCAGTAGATGGCCGAATTCGTGAAAAATGGTTTCCACTTCGCGATGCGTGAGCAGTGACGGTTTGCCTGCCACGGGCGGAGTGAGATTACCGCAAATTAAACCGACATGCGGCTGGCCCGCGGTTGGGTTGCCGGTGAACAGAGAATCCATCCAGGCGCCGCCGCGCTTGTTCTCGCGCGGAAACCAATCGGTATAAAAGCCGCCCAAATTCGTTCCATTGGCGGCGTCCTCCACCTTGAAATATTTCACCGCTGTGTCCCAGCCCTGAACATCAGGCTGCTCGATCACTTTGATTCCCAAGAGCTGGCTGAAGATGGCGAACATGCCAGCCACCACTCGCTCGAGCTCAAAATAGGGCCGCAATTCTTCTTCGTCGAACTCATAGAGCGCGATGCGCTGTTTCTCGGCAATATACCCAACATCCCAAGGCTCAATGCTCTGGTAGCCGAGTTCCTTACCCGTCTTCTGAAGGCTTTCGTTTTCAGCGCTGAAAAACGGCAGCGTTTTGACGTACAGATCTTCCAGAAATTGTTGCGCGCGCTCCCCGGTATGGGCCATGCGCTCATCGAGCACAAAATCCGCGAAGTCTCGATAGCCGAGGAGTTCGGCTTTAGCGCGGCGCAAGCGAAGTATTTCGGCGATCAACGGCCGGTTGTCGAGCGCACCATCCACCGCGGCGCGCGTATTGGAGGCGAACCAAAGATCGCGGCGTATGTCGCGGTTATCCAAGTAGGTCAGGGCCGCTGTGTAGCTGGGAGCTTGCAGCGTCAGACGCCACCCTTCCCTGCCCTTGCTCTTGGCGCTCTCTCGCG
The DNA here is from genome assembly GCA_003167495.1 of Bryobacterales bacterium. GTDB lineage: Bacteria > Acidobacteriota > Terriglobia > Bryobacterales > Bryobacteraceae > Bog-105. Next base: position 82,961 of record PMSX01000351.1, read on the forward strand.
CGGCTTCGATGGCCGATTCCGGCAGACCGGCGAGCTGCGCCTGATCGTCAATCATAAGATCGAAGGCGTTGGTCGCGTCCAGCACGTTTTGCGAAAACTTTGTGGTGGTCTTGGTCAACGCCACGTCTAGCTCTTCCAGCCTTTTCTTGCCAGCCGCGTCGAGGTCGGCGCCGGCCCGGCGAAAACCCGTCACGCTCTTCTTCAAGTAACGCCTATGCACGGGTTCGAGCGTCGCCTTGTCGACAGATTCATCGACTGCTTTCACGGCGGCCCAAAGATTTTCATCCAGCGCGATAGATGTATAGAAAACGCTCACTGGTTCTTGCACAGCATTGTACGCGTCGCGTAGTGCGGGGCTGGTAACTACCCCCTCTAGGTGCCGAACTACGCCCATGGCGAAGTCGAGCGGTTCGGTAGCGGTATCCAACGCCAGAATAATGTCGCGATAAGTGCGCGGAACACTGGGGCCGCTCAGCGCGGCAATCCGTGCCTTCACCAGATCGAGCAACTGGTGGATGGCAGGTTCAACTTGTTCGGCTTTGACGGCGCCAAACTGGATCGGAAAGCGCGCCGCTAACAGAGGGGTATCAATAATTTGCGTGGCCAATTTCAATTCTATCTGAAGAAACCGCGGCCACAAATCATTTAGGCCTCGCTTTCGCGCATGTAGATCTCCACTCGATCGGTGGTCCAAGTAGCAAACCCACAACCAAAGAAGTCGTTATCTTCCGTCCAAATTGCGCACCGAAGAGCCAAAGCCGTGGCAAGGATCGGCCAATCCTCCGGATCTCGATGGATAAGCCGCTCCCGAGCTACGGTCTCAAAGGCGGCGTACGTGTCGCGCTCGACCAACTGGACCAACCGGCGAAGCGAATCCCACATAGCTGATGTAACCTCAGAGTTGACTCCTCGCCCTTCGAGAATCCCTGGCAGATGCTCCTGAGCCTCATCGAACGCTACATCAGGTGCGAAGAAATCAGTATCCTCAATGTACCGAGTAAGCAATATCGCTCCGAGCACACCTCGAATCAGGATGTTGGCGTCCAGAATTAAGGTCTTCAACTCTTGGACACTCGGCGATCCCGGCGCGCTTTCTTAAAATCGGCTACGAGCTCATCTTCGCTCGTGCCCGCAGCGGCGATCAGAGATTGCATCTTTTTTCCCGCCGCTCGAAGCGCCTCCAAATCTGCCTCGCTTGGTTTCCGGTGCGTGGGAATATAGATTCCGATCGTTGCACCGTGGCGCGTGATCGCGACCGGCGTCCGTGATTCGAGATAACTCGCCAAGTTTTCACGAAATTCCCGGATACCAATTCTAGTCGACTGCATTTTTTTTCAAATTATCCTTGTGTACACAATGATAACGCATTTGCGCACGCCTGCTACGGGCCTCCGCCCATCTACCAAACCCGGCAAGCTTTCGCCGCCACCATTTTGTCGGTCGGCTTGCAACTGAACGCTTTTCCGAACTCGGGCATATTTGAAACCGTTCCGTCTACCCGGAATTGGGCTGGCGCGTGCGGGTCGGTCTGCACCTGCAACCGAGTCGCTTCCGGGCGCTCGTTCTCGCACCAGACTTGCGCAAAGCCAACGAAGAACTGCTGCGTCTGTGTGTAGCCGTCCTGAGTTTGACTGAGCGGAATCGATTTCTTAGCCAAAACGCTCAATAGAGCCAGATACGCGAGTCGAATCCCGCCATTGTCGGCTGTGTTCTCTCCAAGTGTCAGGCGTCCGTTGAGTTCGACGCCGGGAACGGGGCTATAGCCGCCGTACTCATTCACAAAACAATCGGAGAGCTTGGTGAATCGGTCGCGATCGTTCTTCGTCCACCAGTCCTTCAAGTTGCCATCGCCGTCGTACTGCCGCCCTTCGTCGTCGAAACCATGTGTGAGTTCATGGCCGATGACTGCGCCTACGGCTCCATAATTGACCGAATCGCGTGCGTCGTTCGAATAAAACGGTGGTTGCAGAATGCCGGCCGGAAAATTGATGTTGTTCTCCGTCGGTTCGTAATACGCGTTGACAGTGGGAGGAGTCATCTCCCACTCGCTGCGATCTACCGGTTGACCAATCTTGGCAATCTCACGGTGGCTTTCAAATTGATTGGCGCGATACCAGTTTCCAAAGTAGTCTTCGCTGGCAATATGAATGGAAGAATAATCGCGCCAATGGTCGGGATATCCAATCTTTCTAGTGACCGCCGCCAGTTTTTCCAGCGCGCGTTTCTTAGTGACCGGACTCATCCACGTAATGGAATTGATATCGCGCTTCATTTGTTCCTCAATTGCGGCGACCATTTGCAGCGTGCGGACCTTGCCTTCTTCGGCGTGAGTGCGCTCCACAAAGAGGCGGCCCAGAGCTTCACCCAGCTCTTCATCGACGCCGGAAACACAACGCTTCCAACGCGGCCTGATTTGCGAAGCGCCCGTTAAAGCACGGCTGTAAAATTCGAAGTTTTCATTCACAAAAGCATGCGGCAACAAGCGCGCACTGGCGCTGATGTAGTGCCAAGCCAGATAGTCCTTCAAGTGGGGAAGGGGTTCGTTGGCCAATAGATCATTCAGCGCTTTCTGAAACGCCGGCACTGAAACATTGAGAGTACTGAACTTGGGAGATTGTATGGCCTGGAAATAATCCGGGAAGGAAAATGCAGGCGACTCCGCGGCCAACTCGGCAAGCGATGTGCGATGAACCAGAAGTTTCGGGTCCCGCCGCGCGGTGATATCAAGCGAACCTTTCGCCAGCGCGGTTTCAATCCGCATAACCTCCGTTGCTTGTTTGGCTGCGAGTGACGGCTCAACCCCTCCGAGCTCGAGCATCTTGGCAATATGCGCGACATATTTCTTCCGGATGTCTTCGGAATGGGAGTCGGTACGGAAGTAGAAATCTTTTTCCGGCAGGCCCAACCCGCCTTGATCCAGATTCGCAATGTCGCGGCGGGCGTTATCTGGATCAGGTTCAGGGGAGAAGCTAAAAAACACTTGCACCTGAAGGCTGTGCAGCCGGGCGATTTCCGCCAGTAAATCGGCCCGCGTGGCAATTGCGGCGATGCGATCCAGTTCTGGCCACAGCGGCGCGGACCCCAGCTTTTCAATGAAATCTTCATTGCTGCAAGATTGATAGAACGCTCCTACCTGCTGGTCGATAAGCGACCGTTCCTGATGGGCGGCGGAATCTTCCAAGATAGAGCGCAGAATCTTTTGATTGTTTTCAAACAGAACGTCAAAGCGCCCCCAGCTTGCTTCATCCGGCGGAATTGGATTCGCTTTCAGCCATCCGCCGCAAGCATATTGATAAAAATCGTTGCACGGATCACCCGTTTTATCAATAGCGGTCAGGTCAATCCCACTTTGTGATTGCGCTGTGCCGCAAACCGGCAGTAACAACAGGACCGCGGAACAAAAAGGAACCGTGCACCGTTTCAAAATCGGGTTACCAGACCCGGCAGGCATTGGCCGAGACCATGGGCTGCCCTGCCGAGCACGCGAAAGCGTTAGCAAATTCCGGCATGTTCTGGACAACGCCATCCACACGGAATTCACCCGGCGAGTGAGGGTCGGTGCGCGCCAGGCTCTTGGACGCTTCGGGCCGTGCGTTTTGACACCAGATCTGCGCGTAACCAAGGAAGAAGCGTTGCTGCGGGGTGAAACCATCGAGTTTTTCCTTTTTGACCGAGCCGTCGTCCATACTGCTGAGCAAAGCCATAAAAGCGAGCCGGACGCCGGCGTTATCGGCGCCATTCTCGCCCAGCGTGAGCCGTCCATTTAAGTTGACTCCTTCCACTGGGCTGAAGCCGGAGTATTCATTCGCGATACAATCAACGCGTTTTTTAAACTCCGCATTGTCCTGCTCCGTCCACCAGTCGCGCAGATTGCCATCGGCGTCGAACTGGCGGCCTTGGTCGTCGAAACCATGCGTGAGTTCATGCCCGATCACCGCGCCAATGCCCCCGAAATTAACAGCCATGTCGGCATTGGCACTAAAGAAGGGAGGCTGCAGGATGCCGGCGGGAAAATTAATGTTGTTCTGCAGCGGGCTGTAGTAAGCGTTCACTGTGGGAGGAGTCATGCCAAACTCCGCGCGGTCCACCGGTTTGCCGATTTTGTCAAGGTTGCGATGGACTTCAAACTCGCGCGCATTGCGCACATCGGCCACCAGATTGTCGCTGACAGAAACCGCGGCATAATCTTTCCACTTTTCCGGATAGCCGATTTTGTTGGTGACGCCCTTGAGTTTCACCAGTGCCTGTTCCTTTGTCGCCGCACTCATCCAGGTCAGCGAATCGATGTCGGCGGCCATCTCTTTTTCGATGAGCGCCACAAGCTGGCGGGTGCGTTCTTTTGACTGGCCTGGAAAGGCTTTTTCCACATACTTCTGGCCCACCGCGTCACCCAAGCTGCGGTCTGTCAGTTGCACGCAGCGTTTCCAGCGCGGCTGCAGTTCCTTGGTGCCGTTCAAATAGCGTTGAAAGAAATCAAAATCGGCGTCCACGAAGGGCTTGCTGAGTTCCTCGGCGTAATTATTTACGTAGTGCCAGGTGAGATAGCTCTTCAGATCATCTAAGCTGCTCGAATCAACGAGCGCGCCTAAGTTCTTGAAGAAATCGGGAACGGAGACGTTCAGCGAGTCGAAGGCGGGCGCCTGACGGTCGGCAAAGTAGCGTTTGAAATCGAACGATGGCGCTAGAGCCTCTAGTTGTGCGACGGTCATTCTGTTGTGCAAGAGATGCGGATTGCGGCGCGCCGTGCGGTCAAGCGAGGCTTTCGCCAGAGACGTTTCCAGCGCGAGCACCGCTTTCGCCTTGGCGTCCGCATCAGTTTGAGAGATGCCGGTCAACTGAAACATTTGCGAGACGTGGGCTACATACTTATCGCGCTTCTCAGCGTCTTTCTCCTCCACGTAGTAACTCTTGTCGGGTAGTCCCAGGCCTCCTTGATCCACATCGGCAATGGTCATGCGCGCGTTGTCGGAATCGGGTGTGGAATTGAAACGGAAGAAACCATCCACGCCTTGGTTGTGCAAGCGAGCCACTTCCGCAGCCAGATCCGCTTTAGTGGTCAACGATTGAATTCGGTCCATCCCTGGTTTGATCGGCGTATAGCCCGCTTTATCGACAGCGGTCTCGTTCATGCAGGAGCTGTAGAACGTGCCAATTTTTTGGTCTGTCGCAGACCGGCTAGTGTGGGCGGCGGCATCGTCCAGGATCTCGCGCAGCACCGTTTGGTTGTGTTCGGCCAGCTCGTTGAAGCGGCCCCAGCGCGAATACTGAGGCGGAATTGGATTGGCTTTCATCCAACTGCCGCACGCATAAGCATAGAAGTTCTGACAGGGGTTGACCGACGGATCGATGGATTTCAGATCAATGCCGCTCGAAACGGATGACGTCTGGGCAAAGAGCATGTTCGAAAGCGCTAGCGCAACGATGGAGGAAAGGCCGTAAATCCGCATACAACAGAAATAACAGATTCGGAACAGTGACCTTCCGGAGGGACAGGCTGAAGTGAGCTGTTCGAATTTTCGTGAGCATCGCACCCCAACCCAGAGCCCTGAACACAATTCCCCCTCGAACAATTGTCTGAATTGGCTATCGCAATTACTCGAGGCGCATCAGCTGCACTCGCTGTAAATCGCTCAGGAACGGCGAACTGTTGACTGCGCTATCCAACGTTGCTTTAAGGTGTTGGCCAAAACCTTCCAAGACAACCCCAATGATCCAGCCGCTTAACGCCACGAAAGCACCGGACAGGATGACGGAAATTAGATAGAGATTATGTTGCGCTTGGTCACTGGCGATAGCAACCATTGCCGGATTGGGCCGCATCACAGCGGCACTCGCCAAAGTACCGAACACAATCAAAACGAATCCTGCGAGCACGCCCGCCCCTTTACACACTTGACTCAAGCCACTCATGCTCTGGGCCACACGGTAGCCGTCTCTATATCGAGAAATGGCCTTGGCGCTCTTGTCTATCGGCCCTGGTGCAGGTGTTGCCATCCTGCAAAGGTATGTATCACAAAAGGTCGCCAGATACAAGAGAAAAAACGAGAGGCGCAGAACAAACGAGCGGGGCCGCTCAGTTTTGGAAGAAGCCGTTCATTTCGTACCCGTATTTGTTCTGGTTCGGCGATGGCGGTAAACGCTTATTCTGTCAAAGACCAACCCAGCGGTCGGGGCTTTGAATCTACAGATTAGGCGATCGCATGAGTGAAACGAGTTCCGCCTGCAGTTGTATCAATGCTTCATGCGAATTTCGCTTTCCGGAAATAACGTCGTGGACGGCTTTCGAGTAGGCGCGCGAAACAACCGCATATTTCTTGCCCGTTATCGCAGCGGGCCGCGCGAACATGCCCATTTGCCAACGTTGGCTGGGCCAACCGTGAAAAGCAGTGTCCTGAAGCAAAGTCAAATCATTCACCAGACTTGTCCGCGAAGGCATGGTACTCGTGGCTAGCAGTCTTCGCCTCTGCACATCGGGGGAAATCAGGTAACGGACGACCTGAGCTGCCGCTGCGGGGTTGACCGAGTATCTGGATACGGCCAAGCCCATTCCGCCAAAAGTCCACGCGTAGCCTTTTCTTCCGGCTGGCAGGGGAGTAGTTGAGAACGTTTTCGCCAAGAGTGGGGAATCCTTGCTAAGCCCATACAACGAGGGCCACCCGCGCGCAAAAGCGGCTGAACCGGCCAGCCAGAGGTTGGAAGCATCTTCTTCGTCGTACTCGACTACACTCGGCGGGGAAATCGTGCCAACCCAAGAACGCGCGCGCTTCAACGCGTATTCCGCCGCCGGGTTACACGCGGTGATTGCGCCCGATTTATCAATTAAATCCGCGCCTTCGGCCCGCTGCCACTCCAGCGCATTGCAGTTCAGACATTCACCTTCGGCTCCTTGCCAGATGTACCCCCAGAAATCGGCCTTACCTGCTTTGCGCTCACCATCCTGAATGACTTTGGCCATGCGCCCCAATTCATCCCAGGTCTGGGGCGGCCGTTGGTAGCCGTATTTTTTCAGCAAATCAATGCGGTAGTAAAGAACTGCAGTTTCCATGGTTTCAGGAAGGGCCAGCAGTTTTCCGTTAACCGTAAAAGCGTCTAACAGACTTTTATCGATGGCTGTTAGTTCGTCACCGACATAGGGTTTCAGATCTATCAGATCGTCGGCCAAAAGCCCAGGCCAGATGTTGTCGATGCCGCATATATCCGGCTCAGGGGATTTCTTTCCAAAAATGTCCTGAAGGAGCCTCAACCGGGTATCGACACTGTCGTAATCGGCCAGGGTGTTCACCCGGACTCCGGTTTTCTTTTGGTAATTACGCAGCTCACTCAATACGAATGAAAGGTCGGCGGGGTTCTCGCCGCTCGGCATCATTGTTAGAACCTGAGACTGCCTGCTTGGAGCGGATGCCTGAACAGCTGGGTGATGCGAACAAGCGATAAAGAAACAAAAGCACAACAGCAAGACGCCTAGCGAATGCAAAAAGAGCCTGCGCGATGACAGACGGACTCGGAGGCTGTTATTCATTGCCAAAATAGTTTCCTGGATGCAGTCTTATCGGCTTAGAATCGCTGCGGGATTAGGGCGATTTTCCTGGCACTCCAGGGCCTACAGCTTGCCGCGTCCAGGCCGATAAGTGATAAGGGAGTACAAAGTAAGACTTTCTGATTTTGCGTATTATCGACCATCGCCGCTTACGCCGTTGGATTCGTGGTCTCAGAGCCCACGGGATCGCTGCGCGTCTCAGCGCGAGCTTCGCGATCATCGTTCTTTTGATGGCATTGGGCGACGCCTATTCGCTCTGGCAAATTGACCGTTTGGAGCAGCAAGTCGGCCGCATTGACAGTTTGGATAGCACCATCTACGGGATTAAAGGGGCAGACAATGCCATTGCCCGATTTTCGGAAGAACTGCGCCGCGCGCTTGAGAGGCGCAACTCTCAGACTTTCAGTGAGGCGGCTGACAAAATTGAGAGGCGAGCTGAACTTGCCATGGCGGTCGCTGATGAGGCCTTGCGGACCTCACCCGGATTCGCCAGCCGCCACCCTTCTCTGATGTCCACGTTTGCGTATTGGAACTATCTATTGCCTGAGTACTTAGAACGTACGAAACGTCTCGCGGCACTGGGCGACTGGCCGGCAATCGATCGTCGTTTGAAAAGCCAGTTGTCGTATATGGCGCTGATGTTCGATGACTTTGCGGCTGAGTTGGACGCCGACACGGCTCATGAACGCAAGCTGACTTTACTGGCCATACGGCATAGCCAGCGCACGTCGGCGGAAACGCTGCTCATTTGCGGTTTGCTGGGCCTATCTATATCTGTAGTGCTGAGCGTTCGTGTCACTCGTGGCGTTGCGCTGCCATTGAGCCGGATGAAGAATGCTGCCAGGAGTCTGGCCGCGGGTGACTTTTCTCATCGAGTGGAGGCAAGTGGCCACAATGAACTTGCCACCCTGGCGCGCGCATTCAACTCGGCATCTTTCCGTTTGCAAGATCTCTACCAGGAACTGGAATTACGGGTTGCCCGCCGGACCGCTCAGCTTGAGTCAGCCAAGCAGTCGGCCGAGGCTGGAAACATTGCCAAGAGTCAGTTTCTGGCTAACATGAGTCACGAAATTCGCACACCCTTGAATGGCATCATCGGTATGGCCTTACTGACTCTGGCTACCCCGCTCACGCCCGAACAGCGCGAGTCGCTGGATCTGCTGCATCATTCGGCCGAATCGTTGAAGAGCCTTTTGAACGATATTCTCGATCTATCGAGGGTGGAGGCAGGCAGGCTGGAACTCGATCTGGCTGCCTTCGAAATACGTGAAAACCTCGTGGAGTGGATTCAAGGCATTGCAACGCCGGCACATGAAAAAGGCATCGAGATCATCTGCGACGTGGCGTCGGAAGTGCCGCGGATCATCACGGCGGACCCCGTGCGCTTGCGGCAAATCATAGTCAATCTGGTCGGCAACGCCGTGAAATTTACGTCCCGCGGTCATGTCGCAATCAGCGTCAAAGTAGATCAGACACCCACCGCCCAACTTCTTCAATTTGCTGTGGCCGACACCGGGATCGGTATCGCCGCCAAACACAGAGACGTCATCTTCGACGATTTCGTCCAGGGCGATGGTTCCACTAACCGGAAGTATGGCGGCGCCGGCCTTGGTTTGGCCATAAGTCGCCGCCTGGTCCAGATCATGAACGGCAAAATTTGGTTGAACAGCGAGGAAGGCGAGGGGAGCACCTTCTATTTTTGTATCCCGCTAAACAGTCCCGTCTCCCAACCAACGGAACCGGACCATTCCATCCCGATTCTCGCCACGCTCAAAGATGTGGCCGTGGTTTCAGAGAACGGATTGGCCGCTGCAAGTTTGAGCCGGTCACTGCAACATTTTGGATGCCACACCCGCACTGTTCTGGACGTAGAAGTGAATTCGGGAGCAGCCTCGCAGTCAACTGCTGACCTGATTGTCGTCGATCAGCCATCGGACCGGGCGGCCGCCGAACGAATCATGGCTGCCGTTCAAGAACGGATCGCCGGCAAAGAGACTCCGGTCGTGATTTTGCATTCGCCCCTGCGCCAGCATTCGTCACCCCACCCGCTTCGCGCGTTTGCACTCGCCAAACCGTATAAGGAATCCCAGCTCCTCCGGGTTTTGCGCCAAGCTCTGTTCCACGAGGATGCCGAGGCTTTCGTTCCCGCCCAGGCAACAACCCTAAGTGTGCCGCAAGGCGCGGGCCTGCCTACCTTGCTCGTAGAAGACAACCCCATTAACCAGAAGGTAGCGTCGCGATTGCTTGAGAAGCATGGGTGCTCTGTGCGGACTGCCGCCAATGGGCGGGAAGCGCTCTCCATCTACGCCCAGCAGCCTTTTGATCTGATCTTCATGGACGTGCAGATGCCTGAGATGAACGGTTTCGAAGCCACACGGGCTATTCGCCGTTTGGAGGAAACCAGTGGCACTCGAACACCGATCATCGCGCTGACCGCCAATGCGATGCCGACGGATCGGGAGCTTTGTCTTGACGCCGGTATGGACGATTATCTTTCAAAACCGATCGAAATCGAAAAGCTCAAGCAAATGATAGTCAAGTATGGCGCATCAAGCGCTCAGGCACAGCTCGCTCCGATTGCGTAGCTATTGGGAAGCAACACCCCACCGGATTCAAGCGCTAAGAGCCTGCTCGGATTCAGATGCTTCTCAACTTATTGCCGACGGCGCAAACGTATAATAATGTGGCTGGACGAGCAGAATGTGTTGCCGTGTCCTCATAATTGCGCTGGTCGCAGTCCCCGTCGCCTTCGAGCAGGCGTTGCCACCGCCCGCGACGAGTGAACATTCTGAAGATGCGTCCTCTCTGCTGACGCGGGCAAGCGAGAAGGTCCTAAACTCGATCCGGCGCCTGCCGAAGTACACCTGCCTCGAAACCATCAACCGCGCGTACTACGTTCCTCCGCGAGAAAAGCACAGTCCCCATATGATGACCGAGTATCATCCGGCGACCGCGTGCGTCGGGAACCCAGGCCATCTGTCACTCGAAGCGGAGGACAGGCTGCGAGTGGAAGTCGCAGCAGCGGGAGGGCACGAAATCCATTCCTGGCCAGGTGCGAGCCGTTTCGACACGTGCTGCATCGATCGGCTTGTACCTTTCGGGCCGCTCAGCACGGGGTCATTCGGGACGACTCTTTTCGACGTTTTCGCAAATCCCGGCGCACAAGTGAAATTTATCGGTAGAACGGCCGAGGGACCGAGAGAGATGTTCAAATACTCATTTCGAGTGCCTTCAAACGCCAGCCATAATCTATGTTAAGGCGAACGGCAGATGGGAGGTAACTGCATTTGGCGGTTCGTTCGAGATCGACGCAGCGACTGCGGAGTTGACACGGCTGGTATTTGAAACGGATGTACTTCCACCCGGCACCAGCATGTGCCGGGCCAAAATCTCGACCGACTACCACTTCATGCCAATTGGCGACGGCGAATTTCTAATCCCTCGCCGGAGCGAATTCCGCACCTTCGACACTGATGGCGGGCGCACCGATAGCGTGACCGAGTTTTCAGCCTGTCGTGAATATACGGCTGAGTCGAGCCTTCGATTCGACGATCAGGTCACGTCCGTCGGAACGATCAGCACCACGCCACAGCGCGCTACCGCCCTTCCACCGGGCCTTTCCCTCACTTTGGCAACAGTCGGTGCTATCGATCTAGGCACTGCCGCTGCAGGCGACCCGATATCCGCGAGAGTTGTCCACTTCGTTCGCGCCCCGGGATCAAAAGAGCTTCTAGTGCCCGTGGGCGCAATTGCCAGGGGCAGGATTCTTGTAATGCGGCATGAACTGAGGACCTCGGAATTTCAAATTTCCATCCTGTTCGATACCCTCGAAACCAAAGGCGCCGTATCGCCGCTCTCGATCCGCTTGGCTCGTGAAATAAAGGCCGAAAACCGAAACCCCCGAGGGTTTTCCACCCGGGGGACCGAATTTTCGCTCCCAGCGTCCGCTTCGCCGGAGTCGGCGAGTCACTTCGTGTTTCCAGCCAGGCGCAGCGTATATGTAATCCCATCTGGCTTTCAATCCAAATGGACAACCGTTGCGCCATGAAGGTTCTGCCGCTCTTCGCTGCAGGAGTTGCGCTCGCAAACGCGCAGTCCTTACCAGATCCGGCCGATCTGCTCGAGCAGGCGCGCGACAAAGTGATCGGCCGAGTGCCGCCGATCGGGTATGCCTGTGTCGCCACCATCGATCGAAGCTTTTTCGCCCTTGAGACCCCACCGGCAATTCCAAACTCTTGCGAGCAGGTCTCTGCGGACAGAAAGAAGAATCGGACCAAATTACAACTTGACAAGACCGATCGGTTGCGGCTCCAGGCGACGCTGACCAGCGAAGGCGAAATTTATTCGTGGACCGGGCCAGAAGGTTTCTCGCGCAATGTCGAAGAGGTTGTGCATTCCGGGGACATCGGCACCGGAGCGCTAGCGGCGCATATCGAAGCAGTTTTCGCTAACCCACTCGTCCGCTTTCGGCTACTCAGTCAAACCAGCCAGAATCTCGAATTCGGCTTTCGTGTGCCCGTCGAGGCCAGCCATTATCTCGTCAAAGCTGGTGCCGGGTGGCGCCTGACGGGCTACGAAGGTTCTCTGCAGATAGACCCTACGTCACTTGAACTTAGGCAGCTGACGATCGACACCGAGGAGCTGCCGGCCGAATCGTCCATGTGTGAATCGAACACGAAGATGGATTACAAACCCGAGGATCAGCGAACCGGCGGCGACGGAATGCTGCTTCCCAGCACGGTTCACAGCCGCGATCTCAACCGTGACGCCACCGAAACGGCAGAAACGGATTGGGTAACCAGGTTTTCCGACTGCCGCGAAGCATCCGAGAAGGCTCCCGACCGGCTGCGGTCCGCGCCGCTGTTCCCGCCTACCTTTGCTGCCTTGCTCAAGCTGGAGCTGACTGCACCCATCGATACTTCAACAGCCGCCGCGGGAGATGTGGTTACAGCAAGACTTTCAAATAGCGTCCGGGGGCCGGCGAACAGCTTGGCGCCCGCGGGAGCGATCTTAACCGGCCGGATCATGCGTTTGGAGCACCAAAAGCGCAAACCGTCCTCTTTCCTGATTTGGCTGGATTTCGACACAATCGAAGCGAATGGCGTGGTTTCTTCGATCCGTGCCCGGTTGATTGGCTGTGGTGATCCGGATCCGCAGATTTGCTCGATCGCTAAAATGAGCGATCAGAAATGGAACCGTGCTCTCCACTTTCACGCTGATTCCCCTAAGATCGTGGTTCCCAGAGGATTCCCGTCGCGATGGGTGACGGGCGACCCGCCTTTGAAATAGAGGAACACAGTTGCGGTGGCAGTGTAGCGAACCGCGCTTTGGCTTCTTTGTTCAAAACCATTGCTTGCCCCCAAATTGGCTTCGTTTCGTAATTCCGCCGTGCGGCCCACTCTCGTTTCGCAAAAAACGCTCTTTCTTCGCC
>PMSX01000127.1 GCA_003167495.1 Bryobacterales bacterium
GTCTCTTCTTAGTTGCTGGAGTTCGGCCGGTGGATGGTTAGGAAAAAGCGGTCGGGATTTTGCCGAATCTCGGCAATTTAAACATCCCTGAAATCGGCCGTCAAACAGACTTACATATGCAAGTCGCTGCCGCAGATTCCAGCAGTGGTGACTTTCAGCAAAGCGTCCGTCGGGGACTCAATTTTAGGTTTGGTCTGATTCGAGACTGACATGCGGCGGACGCCTTCGTAAGTAACTGCCTGCATCTTCATTGGGATTATGCCTCCAGGGTTCTTGATAGTTGCGGTTTAAAGATTGAGGTTCTAGCAAACGAGCGGACACTGAAGCGTATAGATTTGTTATTTGACAACGGATTGTATTTACTATGGCTCTCAATTCTGGATTCGCCAATCGGGTTCACGCTCTAGTCAGCCGACGGTTCGCAAAGCGTCGGTACAGAGTTGACTTTATTTCCAGCAGGTAGCAGAACCCGAGGTTACGAAGAGGCAGAAGAGCTACATGAAACACTGTATGGCAGCGACGCATCGCCCCTGAAATTATCGGTTGTTTGAATTCAGCTATCTGCTTGTCCTTTCGAATGATGCAGCACCACGCCCCTACCATACTTTGCATCGACGACGATGCGGATACGCTCGCCCTGCGTCGCCATTTCCTGCAAAGCTGCGGTTACTCCGTAGTTACGGCATCCTCCGGAACCGACGGACTTCGGCTGGCTTCGGAAAGTAACGCTGTCGATTTAGTTCTCCTCGACTACATGATGCCGGGCATGGACGGTGACGAGGTGGCCCATAAGCTGAAAATCGAGCATCCAAATCTCCCCGTGGTTGTCGTATCGGCAGTCGCTCAGTTGCCTCCGCATTTTCTCACCGTGATCGACGGCTACGTCCAAAAAGGCCAAGACCCTGATGTGCTTCTTAGCGCGGTTTCCAGATTGTTAAAGTCCAACACCAAAGAGGCCGTACTCATGAAAGGCTCCGAACTTGAGCAGAAGACCGTCCTTTGCGCTGAAGATGACCAGGATCAACTCACTTCGCGGCGCTTGGTTTTCGAATCGGCAGGCTTTAACGTTTTACTGGCGCGAACCGGAACTGAGGCCTTGGAGATATTTCGCACAAATCCTGTGGATGCAGTCGTTCTCGACTACTGGATGCCGGGGATGAAGGGCATATCGGTGGCCCGCGCGATGAAGCAGTTGCGCCCCGACACTCCGATCCTGGTTTTATCCGGTTTTTCCGCACTGCCGGATGAGACGATTGGAGTTGTCGATTCCTGGTTGCAGAAACGTGACGTCGAACCAAGTGAACTCTTGAACGAAGTTAACCGACTGATTGTGCAGACGCGCAAAAACTCGACTGATTGATTTCGGTTCATCCTCCATGATTATGATTTAAAAAGTTGGATTCGCCCGAGACTTGCTCATAATGGATAAGCGCTTCCGACGATGTTCTGTTGCGGCCACGAAATTCAATTCTTTCGAATATGATCCTTCTACACGCCAGTGTGGGTTCGGAACTCTTTCCACGACAATTTTACTTGCTCTGATTCTCACCGGCGCAGTGGTGATCGCTCAGACGCAAGACTCGGAGAATCCCCTAAAGCATCTCAGTCTGGAAGAGTTGGGCAGCGTCAAGGTCACCACAGCTTCCAAGGAGCCCGAGGAAGTTTGGAACACTGCCTCGGCTATCTACGTCATCACTCACGACGATATCGAGCGCTCCGGTTCAACCAGCATTCCGGAGGCGCTGCGGCTGGCGCCAGGAGTCGAGGTCGCCCGCATCGATAGCAGCCGCTGGTCCATCGGCATCCGCGGGTTCGGCAGCCGGTTATGCCGCAATGTTTTAGTCATCATCGACGGCCGAACCGTCTATACCACGCTGCTCGCGGGCACTTATTGGGAAGTCCAGGACTATCTCATGGAAGACATCGATCGCATCGAGGTGATTCGTGGTCCCGGAGGAACCATCTGGGGCCCAAACGCGGTCGATGGCATTATCAACATCATCACAAAAAACGCAAAAGACACCCAGGGCGAATATGTGAGTGTGGGCGGCGGAAATGTAGACCAGGGATTTTTCAACGCGCGCTATGGGGGGTCGAATGGTAGCTCTTGACTATCGTATGTACGCCAAGGGTTTCGTCGATGGCCCCGAATATCACAGCGATGGTGTGAACTTCGATCGTTGGCGCGACGCTCAGGCCGGCTTCCGCATGGACTGGAGCGCTAATTCCCGGGATACGTTCAGCCTGCACGGAGACATGTACGATCAGGGAAATGGGGAAAGCGTCGATGCCACGACTTACGCTCCTCCATACTCGCAGATCATCAATTCCACCGCTCCGCTTTCGGGAGCGAACCTAACCGGGCAGTGGCGCAGATTTTTCAGCGAAGGAAACGATCTTCAACTTGGGGCTTACTTCGACAGAACCAACCGGCAAGAATCCGACTTCAGCGACATTCGCAACACTTTCGATATCGACTTTCTCGATCGCTTCCGGCTTCCGGCGCGCCAGCAGATTTCGTGGGGCCTCGGCGCCCGTTCAAGCAAAGGCGATGACCGAGTGGTCGTCTCCGGTCTTGCCTTTATTCCCTACGATCGGACCGATCTGCTCTTCACCGCATTTTTCCAGGACGAGATTGCGCTCGTTCCGAAAAAGCTTACATTTTCGTTGGGAACAAAAGCACTGAAGACGAACTACACCGGAGTTCAATTCGAACCCAGCGGACGATTACTCTGGACTCCTAGACCACATCAAACCTTGTGGGGAGCTTTTACTCACGCCCTGCGTACGCCCTCCGATGCCGAAAGAGATTTCTATCTTCTGGGTGACACCGGCTCCTTCGTGAATGGTCTGCCTGTGCTCGCCCGATTCAATGGCAATCCCAACTTTCACTCCGAGGAACTGAATGGTTACGAAGCCGGGTATCGGCGTCTTTTTACAAAGGATGTTTACATCGATCTGGCTGCCTTCTACAACCATTACGGAGATCTTTTCAGCGAAGATATCATCGGGGCTCCCTACCTTGAGACCAATCCTGGCCCACCCCACATACTCATTCCGGCTGACTTCGGCAATGGCCTGGTGGGCACGACCACGGGCGGTGAGATCGCTCCGGACTGGAAGGTCCTTCGTTGGTGGCGACTGCAGGCGTCTTATTCTTTCCTGCAAATGGAGTTGAAGAAAGGGACGGGCTCGCTTGATATTGGCTCAGCGCCCATTGTGGAGAAATCAAGCCCCAAGCACCAGGTGATGATTCAATCCGCTTTCGACCTTTCGAAGGCGCTTACTCTGGATATTGACTTTCGCTACATTAGCGCTTTACCGGGCGAAAGT
>PMSX01000060.1 GCA_003167495.1 Bryobacterales bacterium
GATCAATTGACCACGGAAACAGCCGACTACCCAAATATTCTATTTTCAAGGACCTGCGGCACCATTTGCGAGCAGCACCTTCCGAGAGGCCTTTCGTAGCCCCGATACCGACCCCTTCAATCATATAAGTCCCGATCCCACAATTAAGTAACCCCCGCGAGCGAACCCGGTAGTTCCTGTATCGCCTCGCTGCTCGCGTCCAGACAAAATGTGATGTCAAACGGACCAAGCCCCCAAAAGAACTCCAACAAAGATTACCACCGAACGGCTGTCGCCCATCCGTCGCCCTCTAATTTGAAAATTCGAACCCAACCGCCCAGTGGCGCGGCCTTCCTGTACCGCCCAAGTTCGTTTCGCAAAACCACCCCCGCACCTCGCTTTTCAATCGCCGTGGACCCTTGTCACAATTTTTCGAAAAAATTTATCTCCTTTCCCCTCATCACTTACCTCATTTTCCCCGCCCGTGACGAACACCGCTCAGAACACAATCAACACAGATGACTCCCCCGAACGAAAACACCAACGTCGAAAATCTCTCCGACCTCACCGCAGCCACAGCTATACCACCGCCCCACGAGCCACCCGTCTACATCCCCTATCCTGATCGTGTCGCCGATCCCGATCCTGAATTCGATCCCGCAAACCAAAAACGCAATTCCGGCCGCACCGGACCCACCTCTCCCGCAGGCCGCGCTGCTTCTTCCCAGAACGCCCGCAAACACGGTGCCTGCTCTGCCACTCTCATCCTCCCCGGCGAATCCGAAAACGATTGGCTCAGCCTCCTCTCTCGTTGGCAAGCCGTCTATCGGGCCGACCCCGATTCCCTTGCGTACGATTTCGTCGTCAAAACCGCCCAAGCGGAGTGGTTCCGCATCCGCGTCCAGCTCCAGTACGACGATTTCGTGGTCTCCGTTTCCGACACCCCCGCTTGCTGGGCGTCCGATCAAATCAAGAAACACGACCTCATGCTGCGCTACAAAACCACTGCCGAACGCTCCTTTCAGCGCGAATTCCGCCTGCTCGAGCAATTCTGCAAAATCCACAAACCCACCGCGCCCGAAGAAAATGAAAATAACGAAGCGGAGCCCACTACGCCACCCGCCGCCGAAACAATCCCGGAAGTCCGCATCAAAAACTCAGCCACCGGTCAGAGCGTAATCATCCCATCCAAACCCGCCGTTCGACCGCTTTGGAATCCACCATCCAAAGACCGCGCCTCTCCGTAAAATCGCGCTATGATCATTCCGCCATCTACTGCCCGCTCCGGCGCCCAGCGTTGCTATACTGCTGTTTCACTTACGAAAAGGATGCTATGAGACGAAAGGTAACAGTTGTAGGAGCAGGGAATGTTGGCGCGAACGTGGCGCAGAAAATTGCCGCTAAAGAGCTGGCGGACGTGGTGCTGGTAGATGTCGTCGATGGCGTACCGCAGGGCAAAGGGCTCGACATGCTGGAGTCGGCGCCGGTCGAAGGCTATGATGTTCGAATCGTTGGAACGAACGGCTATGACGAGACCGCCAATTCCGACATTGTGGTCATTACGGCGGGCTTTCCGCGTAAGCCGGGCATGAGCCGCGACGATTTGCTGCTGGCGAATTATGAAGTCGTCAAAAGCGCGACGGAGCAGGCCGCGAAGCAATCGCCGAACGCCATTTTGATTCTAGTGACGAATCCGCTAGATGCGATGTGCTGGACGGCCATGAAGGTCTCGGGATTCAAGCGTGAGCGAGTGATCGGCATGGCGGGCGTGCTGGATACGGCCCGGTTCCGGACATTTATCGCGGAAGAGCTGAACGTATCTTTTGAGAATGTAACGGCCATGGTTCTGGGTGGGCATGGCGACACCATGGTGCCGCTGGTGCGCCTTACCAGCGTGAGCGGCATTCCGCTTGCCGAGCTGGCCGACCAAGCCACCATTGACCGCTTAGTTCAGCGCACGCGCGATGGCGGGGCCGAGATTGTCAAATATCTCAAAACAGGTAGTGCGTATTATGCGCCGGCCGCATCCACCGTGGAAATGGTTGAGTCGATTCTGAAAGACAAGAAAAAAGTTCTGCCGTGTGCGGTTCGTCTGGAGGGCGAGTATGGAATTACGGGCTTATTCGTGGGTGTGCCGGTCAAGTTGGGCAAAGATGGCGTTGAGAAGATCTACCAGATCAAGCTCGACGACGGCGAAAAGGCGGCGCTGCAGAAGAGTGCAGATGCTGTACATGAGCTGGTGACGGTGCTACAGCAGAAAACGCAATAAAAATGTAGCGTTCGACTTCAAGATCCGCTAATCTGACGGAGAATGGCAAGTTCTAAAGCTGCCTTACCAGTGCCGACCGGCCACGAAGCGAAGGCAAACGGCGTTCCGAAGATAAATCCGGATTATGCCTGTTTCAAGGTCAAGCTGGCGAAATCTAAAATTCACCGCTGGGGTGTTTACGCGAATGAATCGATTCCGGCCGGGCGCAAAGTGATTGAATATACGGGCGAACGAATCAACCGGCGCGAGACGAAGCGGCGAGCGGATTCAAGCGAGATGATTTACTTATTTACGCTCGATCCTTATTGGACGCTCGATGGATCGGTCGGGGGATCAGGCGCCGAGTATATTAATCATTCGTGCGAACCGAACCTGGTTACGCGCATCGTCAAAGGGCACATCATCTACATCAGTGCGCGGAATATTAAGCCGGGGGAAGAGCTGACGGTGGATTATCGCTTCGACAAGAAAGTGGAACGGGTGGAGTGCAAGTGCGGAACGTCGAAATGCCGGGGAACGATCAATTTGACCGAGTAACGGCGGGCATTACTGAAACCGAGCCGGGAGCGTTAGCGAACTAATTCGATATCCTAATACACAGGAGCTTTAACCAGATGACAGTCCTCGAATCTCTCAAGAAATACAGCGTCGTAGTGGCGGATACCGGCGATATTCAGGCCATTGCGCGGCTGAAGCCGCAGGACGCAACCACCAACCCGTCGCTGCTGCTAAGCGCGGCGCAACATCCTGAATACCGGCAGTTGGTGATAGACGCTTTGAACTACGCCGAAAAAAAGGGCGGGGACAACAAAGCCCAGACTGAAGCATTCATGGACAAACTGTTCGTGGGCTTTGGCACCGAAATTTTGAAAGTGATTCCGGGCCGCGTTTCGACGGAAGTGGACGCGGGGCTGAGTTTCGATACGGATGCAACGCTGGCCAAGGCGCGGCATCTGATCAAGCTCTACGAAGACGGGGGCACGAGCCGGAACCGGGTGCTGATTAAGATTGCCAGCACATGGGAAGGGATTCGCGCGGCGGAGGTATTGGAGCGCGAAGGAATTCATTGCAACCTGACTCTGCTGTTTAGTTTTGCGCAGGCGGTGGCCTGCGCGGAAGCGAAAGTCACTCTGATTTCGCCGTTTGTGGGCCGCATTTACGACTGGTACAAGAGAGAAAACGGCGGCAAAGAAATTCCAGTGGATCAAGATCCGGGCGTGGCTTCGGTGACGCGCATCTACAACTATTTCAAGAAATACGGCTACAAGACGCAAGTGATGGGCGCGAGTTTCCGCAAAGTAGAACAGATCACTCTGCTGGCGGGGAGCGACTTGCTCACCATCAGCCCCGATCTGTTAGAGAAGATGCAAGCGACGGAAGGCGAGTTGAAGCCGGCGCTCACGGCGGACACGGCCAAAGCCAGCACCGACGCCCAAATTCACTTGGACGAGAAGACGTTCCGCTGGATGCACAACGAAGACGCTATGGCGACGGACAAGCTGGCGGAAGGCATCCGCAAGTTCTATGCCGACGCACGCAAGCTGGAAGCTTGGGCACACACCCAGGTGGGCGAGAAGGTCAGCGCTTAACACGTATTTGTTGGTCAAGCGTTGCGGCTAGGTACGCGCGTAACGGTTGGCCCGTGACTGGGAGGCGCAGATTCGGAGCGATTTCGAGCAACGGCTCCAGAACAAAGCGCCGCTCCAACATGCGCGGATGCGGCACGGTGAGCTGCGGCATAGCTATCACGGCGTTGCCGAAGAGAAGTATATCGAGATCAATCGGCCGCGGGCCGCGCTCAAGGGTGGCGTGGCGTACGCGGCCGATTTCGCGTTCAATGCGCAACAGCAAGTTCATGAGTTGCAGGGGTAAGGCGCGAGTGCGGCACTCCACCACCATGTTGAGGAACCAAGGCTGGTTGGCGATATCTTGCGGTTCGGTTTCATAGATAGACGAGCGAGCCGCGACTGAGACCTCTTCTCGCTCTAAGGCCGAAAGAGCCTGCGCGAGGCGATCTTCGCGTTCTCCCAGATTCGAACCGAGTGACAGATACACCGTTTTCTCATTCATCTAGAACAGGAGATTTTGGCGCTGCTGTGCGCGGCGCGGAATGCCGAAATATTCGAAGGCTCGGTCAGTCGCAGTGCGGCCGCGCGGTGTGCGGTCGAGAAAGCCAAGCTGCATTAAGTATGGTTCGTAGACTTCTTCGATGGTGTCCGTTTGCTCATCGATGGAAGCGGCGATGGTGCTGAGCCCGACGGGGCCGCCGTTGAATTTTTCCATCACGGTAAGCATGATTTTGTGGTCGATTTCGTCCAGGCCGTAGCGGTCGACTTTGAGGAGATCGAGGGCTGCTTGGGCAACTGTGAGATCGATGTGTCCGTCGGCTCGGACTTGGGCGTAGTCGCGAACACGGCGCAATAGGCGGTTGGCGATGCGCGGTGTGCCGCGGCCCCGGCGCGCAATTTCGCGGGCGGCGTCTGGAGCGGTTACCACTTCGAGAAGGCGCGCCGAGCGTTCGACAATTTGACCGAGAGTGGCTTCATCGTAAGGCTCGAGACGGAGGACGATACCGAAGCGGCCGCGTAGCGGAGCGCTGAGCAGACCTTGGCGCGTGGTGGCGCCGACGGCGGTGAAATGTGGGAGCGTGATGGAGTGAGTGCGCGCGCCGGGACCTGCGCCGATGAGGATGTCGAGCCGAAAGTCTTCCAGAGCCGCGTAGAGGATTTCTTCGATGTCGGGCTGCAGACGGTGGATTTCATCGATGAAGAAGACCTGGCGGGCGCGCACATTGCTCAAGATGCCGGTGAGATCGAGTTTCTTCTGGAGAATCGGGCCGGCGGTTTGATCGATGGGCACAGCGAGTTCGTGCGCAATGATGCCCGCGAGGGTAGTTTTGCCTAAACCCGGCGGGCCGCAGAGTAGGACGTGGTCCATGGCTTCGCCGCGTCGTCTCGCGGCTTCGATCGCAATCGAGAGTTGTTCACACACGCTCGGCTGACCGGCGAAATCAGCAAGTGAAGTGGGGCGCAAGGCCGTTTCAAACTGGCGTTCTTCTTCGAGCGAAGCCGGTGAGACAGTGCGATTTGTGGCCATGCAAACTTCACCTTAGCGCACAGCGGCAAGAGCCGCGCGGAAGAGCGGCTCGAATTCGGCGGGCGCGCCTTTTTGCTGCACCTTGCGGAGCGCTTCTTCGGCGGAAGGCCGCGAGCAGCCGAGGTTCTGTAGGGCGGAAAGGACATCGCGTTCGAGCATGGAATAGGTGGGGCCGGTTTCTGGCGCGGGCGCGGGCTTGCCGGCCGCGTCGACGGCCATTAGCTTGTCTTTTAGTTCAAGGACAATGCGCTCGGCGGTTTTCTTGCCGATCCCCGGAATGCGCACGAGACGGGGCAAATCGCTGCTGCGAATGGCGGCGATGAGTTCCGCCGTGGGCAGGCCGGAGAGAACGGTGATGCCGAGTTTGGGACCGATGCCGCTTACGGAAATGAGACGTTCGAAGACGGCTTTTTCTTCAGGCGTGGCGAAGCCGAACAGCAGGAGAGCATCTTCGCGGACGTGCGTGTGAATGCGGAGTGAGGCCGTTGCGCCTTGCTCAGGAAGGGCAGTAAAAGTGGATATGGGAATTTGAATATCGTAACCGACGCCAGCGGCCTCGAGTATGACTTGGTTAGGATGCTTTTCAAGGATAGTGCCGCGCAGGTGGGCGATCATACGTTCAGTTTTGCAAACGCCCGCACCGGGAAGGTTCCCATGCCCTTGACTTTGACGGGAACGGCGGTGAAGCGGAAGCCGCTGAGTGGGAGTCGGTCGAGATTGCAGAGATGCTC
Source organism: Bryobacterales bacterium (assembly GCA_003167495.1). GTDB lineage: Bacteria > Acidobacteriota > Terriglobia > Bryobacterales > Bryobacteraceae > Bog-105. The sequence goes on from PMSX01000060.1 coordinate 6,076, forward strand.
CACGATGAGAATGCCTGCGCCAAGCAGGGTAGTGTGGACCGGGCGAGCGCCGTCGGCGATGTTGTCGATATTGAGTGAGTCGATTCCTACGAGAGTCGCGCCTTGCTCCTTCAGATAGGTTGCGGCGGAGGCGGTGAGGAAGGGATGGCCGGTGAAGTATTGATCGGTGCGCCAATAACGCGACCACCCGGTGTGTACGAGCACGGCTTTGCCACGGAGGGGGATGTTTTCGAAGACGGGGCGGTCGATGGCGCGCTGAGTGGAAACGGGAATGCGAAGGAGCACGGCATCGAGATCAGCCAAGGCAGCCAAATCTATTTCCGAAAGATCTTTGCCGTGCGCGAAGCGGTGGAATGGCGTATCGATATAGGTGCCCGTATTGGAAACCATTTCGATTTTGCCGATCTGGAAGGTGGTTCCTTCGGCATAGTGCTGTTTCGAAGCTTCGCGGCTGAGAAAGTCGCAGATGAGTGGAGCCGGAAGGCCTTGATATGTAATCATGCCTTCTTCAAGTGTGTGACTCAAATCGACGAACGCCATAAGCTAAGGCTAGCGCCATGACCGAACTGTTTCGCATCGTTGAGCAACCGCGGCCATGCGCGTACTTGCCTGTGCAGAGTGCTTCGCTGGAAGTGCGCGCGGTGAATGAAATCAGTCCGGTTGATTATGCCGGCTTGTTGGCCCGCGGCTGGCGCAGGTTTGGCTGGCAGTTCTTTCGGCCGGCTTGTCCGCGTTGCCGGGAGTGCCGGAGCATACGAGTGTTAGCTCAAGAATTCGAGCCGAGTGCGGGGCAACGCCGCGTGTTGCACAAGAACGAAGGAGTGCGGGCGGAACTGCATCCACTGTTTGCGGTGCGGGAAGCCGTCGAGCTCTACAACCGCTATCAACTCTTCATGCACGAGCACCGCGGCTGGGAGCTGCAACGCGCATCGCTGGCGAGTTATCACGACATTTTTCTTTCCGGATCGGCGCAGCTTGGGCGGCAGTGGCTGTACTTCAGCGGAGACCGGCTCGTCGGAGTCGCGATGATGGATGAAACGCCGCAGGCTATTTCGCTGGTTTATTTTTTTCACGATCCCGCGTGGCGGCCGCAATCGCCGGGCGTGTTTTCGGCGCTGACGCAAATTGAGTACGCTCGTGCAAAAGGCTGGCTGTACGCTTATCTCGGATATTGGATAAAAGATTGCGGATCGATGAACTACAAGAACCGTTTTCGGCCATATGAAATGCTGGATGAATACGTAAACGAGGGAGACACTCCGGTATGGCGAAGAATTTGAGCAGGCTGATTATTTTGGCCATTGTTCCATTGGTTGTCGCGCGGCTCGACGGCGCGGCGTCACGGACGATTGCGGAAACAACCAAGGGCTTTGAAAAACTCGAAGGCTTCGTTCCTATGTACTGGGACAAAGGTGAAAGCAAGCTGTTTTTGCGGATCGGGCGCTGGAATCGGGAGTTCTTGTACATCGCTTCGTTGCCCGCCGGTTTGGGGTCGAATGACATCGGGCTTGATCGGGGACTGCTGTCGGAACCGCGCGTGGTGACATTTGAACGCGTTGGCTCGCGGGTACTGCTGATCGAGAAGAATTACCGGTTTCGCGCGTCGAGTGAAAATCCAATGGAGAAGCGCGCGGTGCTCGATTCCTTCGCTACGTCCGTTTTATGGGGCTTCGATGTTGTAGCCACTGAGGGCGACGACGTGCTGGTAGACGCATCGGAATTCTTCGAGCGCGATATGGTGGGCGCGGCGCGAGCGATTCAGGAGACAAAGCAAGGCGTCTACAAAGTCGACCCCAAGCGCTGCGCGTTCTTTTTGGAACGAACGAAGAACTTTCCGAAGAACTCGGAGGTGGAAGTGACGCTCACACTCGCGGGAGACGAGCCTGGGAGGTATGTGAGAGAGGTGGCGCCAAACCCGCTGGCGATTACCTTGCGCGAACACCATTCGCTGATCGAGCTGCCGGACGGCGATTTTGAGCCGCGCGTTTTCGACCCGCGAGCCGGCTATTTCGACATGCGATATCGCGATTACTCCGCGCCGCTGGGAGACGATATCGACCAGCGCTTGATTGTGCGGCACCGGCTAAAACTGGCGGCTGGAACAACCAATGGCGAGCCGGTAAAGCCGATTGTGTATTACGTCGATGGTGGCGCTCCGGATGATGTGCGGCAAGCGTTGATGGAAGGCGGCAGTTGGTGGAACCAGGCGTTTGAAGCGGCAGGTTTTCACAATGCGTTTCAAGTGAAGGTGCTGCCGCCGGATGTGGACCCCATGGACGTGCGCTACAACGTCGTACAGTGGGTGCACCGTTATACCCGCGGCTGGTCATACGGCAACGCCATTGCCGATCCGCGCACGGGCGAGATTCTAAAAGGGCAAGTGACGCTGGGATCGTTGCGTTACCGGCAGGATTTTCTCATCTTCAGTGCGTTGCTTTCGCCGTTCGGCGCAGATGGCGGCGGTCTGCTGGGGCAGGCGAAAGAGGCCGTGTACGCGCGGCTGCGACAACTGGCGGCGCACGAGATTGGTCACACGCTTGGGCTTGCGCATAACTATGTTGCCAGCACGCACGGCAACGCTTCGGTGATGGACTACCCTCACCCTCGCATTGAACTGAAGAGCGACGGCGCGCCCGACCTTTCGCATGCATATGCTACGGGGATTGGCACCTGGGACAAAGTGGCGATTCGTTACGGTTACACGCAATTTGCGCCCGGTACGAACCAAAAGAAAGCGCTGAGCCAGATCATTCTTGATGCGGCGCATGACGGCAACATTTTCATTTCAGACGCGGATAGCCGTCCGCTCGGCAGCGCCCATCCGCGCGCGCATTTGTGGGACAACGGGCCTAATGCGGTGGACGAACTGGCCCGATTGCTGAAGGTGCGGGCGGCGGCTCTGGAACGGTTTGGCGAAAACAGCATCACCGAGGGGACGCCGTGGTCGCGGCTGGATGAAACGCTGGTGCCCTTGTACTTCTTGCATCGCTATCAAACGGAGGCAGCGGCGAAAGTCTTGGGAGGCGTCGATTATACATATGCGCTGCGTGGCGATGGGCAGACAGTGACGGAGATTGTTTCCGCCGCGGAGCAGAAGCGCGCGCTACAGGTGCTCTTACAGACAGTGAGTCCGTCCACTTTGACTGTGCCGGAACGGATTGTGAAATTGATTGCGCCACATCCGCCCGGGTACGAACGAACGCGAGAGAGTTTTCCGGAACAGACCGGCTTGACGTTTGATCCAGTGGCAGCCGCGCAAGCGGCGGCGGCCCTCACCGGCAGTCTGTTATTTCAGCCTGAGCGCGCGGCGCGGTTGATTGAACATCATGCGCGCAACTCGGCAAACCCGCCGCTGGAAGAGGTGATTCGCCAGATTGCCGCCGCGACTTGGCTGGCTCCACAACCGGCAGGGTTGCCGGGTGAGGTGAAGGCGGCGGTAGATCTGGTGTTGTTTGAGCAGGCGCTGGCTTTGGCAAACGGCGCGCATACGTCTCCATTGGTGCAGACGAAGGTGCTGGCCACGATTGCGTCGTTGCGCACGCGCTTGCCCGCTTATCTCGCCCACCGGTTGCAAGACTTTGAACGTGCGCCCGAGAAGTTCCAAAGCGTGGTGCTGGCGGAAGCACCGCCGGGGCAGCCGATTGGCGAAGACGAATGTGCCCGGCCACTTTTGCCCTCGTTACCGTAAGAATTCATGGATCGAGAAGAATTATTGTCTGATGCGGCTCAGAGAGCCGTCAGTTATTTGCGTCGTATTCGTCAACGGAGCGTTGCGCCAAGTGAAGCGGCGGTTGCCGCCCTGCAAAGATTCGAGGAGCCCCTGCCCGCTGGACCGTGCGATGCCGCTGAGGTGCTAAAGCAACTGGACGAAGTAGGTTCACCCGGGACAGTAGCGAATGCGGGTGGACGTTTCTTTGGTTTCGTAAATGGCGGCAGTGTCCCCGCGGCGCTGGCGGCGAACGTGTTGGCGGCGGCGTGGGACCAAAATGCCGGCTTGCGTGTGATGTCGCCCGTGGCCGCCGTGCTGGAAGATGTGGCTATCGGCTGGATCAAAGAGTTGCTCGGCTTGCCGAACGTAGCCGCGGGTTCGTTTGTCACAGGCGCGACGATGGCCAACATGACGTGTCTGGTGGCGGCGCGGCATGCGCTGCTGGCGCGGTTGGGGTGGGACGTGGAAGCACAAGGCTTGTTTGGCGCTCCGCCGTTTCAGGTGATTGTGGGAGATGAAGTGCACGCGTCCCTGCGCAAAGCGCTGGCCATGGCGGGACTCGGCCGTGATCGCGTGATCAGTGTTCCCGCTGACTCGCAAGGTCGCATGCGCAGCGATGCGCTTCCGAAACTGAGCGCGCCAGCATTGATTTGTATTCAGGCAGGCAACGTGAACACAGGCGCGTTTGATCGAGCACACGAAATTTGCACTGCCGCGGGCGCGAGTGGAAGCTGGGTGCACGTGGACGGAGCGTTTGGCCTGTGGGCCGCGTGTGCGCCGGAGCGCGCACACTTGATGCAGGGATTTGGCGAAGCCAATTCATGGGCCACCGACGCGCACAAATGGTTGAATGTTCCTTATGATTGTGGACTCGCCTTTGTGAGCGATGGCGCTGCGCTGTATCAGGCACTGAACTTGCAGGCAGCCTATCTGGCGCCTGGAGCGCTGCGCGACCCAATGCAATGGACACCGGAAAGTTCGCGGCGGGCACGCGGGGTGGAAGTTTGGGCAGCATTGAAATCATTGGGCCGTTCGGGATTGGCCGAGATGGTTGAGCGCACGTGCAAACATGCGCAGCGCTTTGCAGGCGGCTTGTGCGCGGCCGGGTACACGGTGCTGAACGACGTTGTCATCAATCAAGTGCTGGTGCGCTTTGACGATGATGAGACGACGCAGGCTGTAATCGAGGCAGTGCAACGCGACGGCACATGCTGGTGCGGCGGAACGGTTTGGCACGGCCAGCGCGCCATGCGGATCAGCGTCTCTTCTTGGCTAACGGATGAGGAAGATGTGGAGTGGAGTTTGGATGCGATTCTGCGGGCGGCGAAACGGAGTCGGGCAAAATAGAATTCTCTACCATGGCCAACGAATTAGCCACCAAGTTCAGCGCAGGCATCGCCGCCGCGCGTGAAAAGATCGATCAAATAGACGACAGCGCTGCCGGCTCGCCACTGCGGCTCGGCGGGTGGAACTCCAAACAGGTGTTGGGGCACTTGATTGACTCCGCCTTGAATAATCACCAGCGCTTTGTGCGCGGCGCGCTCGAAGGTACGTATGAAGGTCCAGCGTATGAGCAGCAGGGCTGGGTGAACCTGCACGGGTATGACGGTTTGCCGTGGAGTGAGTTAGTGGCGCACTGGCAACGGCAAAACGATCTGCTGTGTGCCGTAGTGGAGCGCATTCCGGAGGACAAATATGACGCGCTTTGCAGGGTGGGCACATATGCACCTGTGACACTTCGCTTTCTGGTAGAAGATTATTTGTCACACCTGCATCATCATGCGGATCAGATTGCCGGTGCTGCGTCGGCGGGGCGTTTGTTTGTTGGGTATTCGCTCGAAAAGCTGGCGCAGATGTCCAAACAAATTCGCGAGTGCGTGCAAGGCTTGAGCGAAGAGCAGATCTGGCAGCGTAGCGGAGACAATGCGAATTCGATCGGCAATTTGCTGCTCCACGTCTCCGGCAACATTCGACAGTGGATTGGCCACGGAGTGGGCGGTTTGACGGATGTCCGCGAGCGCGACAAGGAATTTGCCGCGCGCGGTGGGCGCTCTACAGCGGAAGTGTTAGCCCTGTTTGAAACGACGTTGGCGGAAGCGATGCAGATCTTGCAACAGATGCCATTACCGCGCCTGACTGAGCGAACCAAGCCGCAGAACCGCGACGTGGCCATTCTTGAGGCCATTTATCAAGTTGTGGGCCACCTGATGCTGCACACCGGGCAAATCATCTTCGCCACCAAACAGATCACAGGAAAGGATTTGGGATTTTTTAGCCGTGATAGAAATACGGCGCGCTGAGACGGAGGAGGACATCGCGGAGGTGCGCTCACTGTGGACTGAGTATTGGGAGACGCTCGGCCTCCCACTCAGCTTTCAGGGCTTTGGCGAGCAATTGCTGCGGTTGCCGGGAGAATTTGCAGCTCCCGCGGGATTACTTCTGCTGGCGTCGCAGGATTCAGAGGCGGCGGGTACGGTGGCTGTGCGGCCGTTAAGAGCGGACGCCTGTGAAGCGAAGCGACTGTACGTGCCGGCGCGTTTCCGGGGACAAGGCATAGCGCGAAAGCTGCTGCTGGCGGCTATTGCAGACGCTCGCCAAGCCGGTTATTCGGTGATGTACGGCGACACACTCCCGAGCATGCAAGAAGCGGCCGGCCTCTATGAAAACCTGGGGTTTGCGCGAGTGGACGCATACTCCGACAACCCCACTCCGGGCGCCATCTATCTAAGGCTGGTGTTGCGACATGGCGAGACGTAGATTTTTTGTACCGCAAGTGCGGCGGGGTAGTGCCGAACTTACCGGCCCGGAGGCCGAACATCTGGTGCGTGTGCTCCGCGCGGAGGTCGGCCAGGTGTATGAGATCTCCGACAATGCGAACCTTTATCTTGCGGAGATTGAGGTAGCGCGGAAGTCACTGGTGTCATTTAAGGTGTTGGAGGAGTTGCCGCTGTCTGCCGCGGAGGCCGAGATTGTGTTAGTGGCGGCACTGATTAAATTCGACCGCTTTGAGTGGATTGTGGAAAAGGCGACTGAGTTGGGAGTGAGTGAGATCCGGCCCTTTGCGGCGGCTCGCACTGAACGAGGTTTGGCGCAGGCCGCGGGCAAACGCAGCGAGCGTTGGGAGAAGATTGCGCATGAGTCTAGCCAACAAGCGAGACGGACGCGCTTGCCACTGATTGGGGAGGTTATCTCGTTTCGCGAAGCCGTCGCGACGGACGCGGGCGTGAAGTTGATGCTCGACGAAAATAGCGCGACCGCTATCTGGAAATGCCTGCCGGAGAAGCGGGAGGCGACTGACCGGGTGGCATTGCTGTTGGGGCCAGAGGGTGGTTGGACAGAGGAGGAACGCGAAAGTGCGCGCGCCGCAGGGTGGAAGAGCTGCTCGCTGGGAAAGACGGTTTTGCGGGCGGAGACGGCTGCGACCGCAGGGGTCGCAGTGGCGCGGGCGGCATGGTTGGGATAATTTACGCCGCTTTCGCCGCCGCGTTCTTTACCTCATTCCAAGCCCAATCAAGCCACGGAAAAAGGGCTTCGAGGTCGGATGTCTCCACGGTAGCTCCGGCCCAAATGCGTAACCCCGCGGGCGCATCGCGATAGGCTCCAATGTCATACGCTACGCCTTCGGCATCCAACAGGGATGCGATTTTCTTCGCACCTTTCTCCTGCTCTTCGGCTGGCAGCAAGGCGTACCACGGATCTACGATCTTCAGGCAGACCGATGTGTTGGATCGAATCTCCCGCCGCTCCGCCAAAAAGCCGATCCAGCCTGCTTGCGCGGCCCATTGTTCGATAGCTTGGAGATTGGCTTCGGAACGCGCGATCAGCGTCTTGAGTCCGCCAATCTGTTCGCCCCATTTCAATCCGTCCAGCGCATCCTCCACGCAGAGCATCGAAGGGGTGTTGATCGTCTCACCCTCGAAAATGCCTTCCATGAGCTTGCCGCCTTTTGTCATTTGGAAAATCTTGGGCAGCGGCCAGGCGGGCGTATAAGACTCGAGCCGTTTCACGGCGCGCGGCGAGAGTGCGATCATGCCGTGCGCCGATTCGCCTCCCATCACCTTCTGCCACGACCAAGTCACGACATCGAGCTTGCTCCAGGGCAAGGGCATCGCAAACACAGCGGAGGTCGCATCGCAGATGGCAAGGCCCGCACGGTCGGCCGCAATCCAGTCTCCGTTGGGAACGCACACGCCCGACGTGGTCCCGTTCCAGGTGAAGACAACGTCGCGGTCCCATTCGGCTTGACTGAGATCGGGAATCTTGCCGTAATCGGCTTTAAACGAGCGAAGGTCCTTCAGCTTGAGTTGCTTCTGGCAATCGGCGGCCCAACCGGAGCCGAAACTTTCCCATGCAAAGATATCGACGCCACGCTCCCCAAGCAGTGACCACAGCGCCATTTCTAGAGCGCCGGTATCGGAGGCGGGGACGATGCCCAGCTGGTAATCTGCAGGCATCTCAAGCAGCGCCTTGCTGCGTTCGATCACTTCAACAAGCTTCGCTTTGCCAAGCTTCGCGCGGTGCGAGCGGCCGAGGGTTGCGCTTTTCAGCGCGTCCAGAGACCAGCCCGGGCGTTTCGCACAAGGGCCAGAAGAAAAACAGGGGTTATTTGGTTTGGCGGAAGGTTTCATTCGGTAGCGAGCATTTCCTTGGTTGGATGGCGGCAGTGAAGTAGAGAAGGGCGGGCCAAAGTGAAAACATTAAACGCCGCGTAAAACCATTATATGAAGCGCATAAATGATTCGTTAAAACGCGATATCCTAGAATTGGGATAGGTGGCGCAAAAGAATCTCGTGCCGGGTCAAAAACCCTTGTATTGGGAAGGCTCGGCAAAAAAGGATCTGCTCAGTTTTCCAGAACCGGTGAGGGATTACCTTGGAATTGCACTCAGCGTTGCACAATTTGGCGGCAAACATTCGGGCCGCAACGCCATAGAAGGGCGAAGGTAGTGGAGTGCTAGAGATCGTGGGGAATCACGCCGGCGATACTTGGCGTGCCGTTTATACGGTTCGTTTCGAGGAGGCCGTTTACGTGCTGCATGCGTTTCAGAAGAAGGCCTCGAAAGGAATCAAGACCGCATGACACGACGTCACAAGCTGATCTCTGAGCGCCTAAGTCAGGCCCGAAAGGATTATGAAGAACGTTATGGCCACACGCGAGAATGAAGGCCGTGACGGGGTCACGCTAAGTTCAGGTAATGTATTTGCCGATCTTGGGCTTCCCGACGCGGATGAAAGGAAGACTCAAGTTCGCCTCGCGTTCGCGATCAATCAGATATTAGACCGGCGCCGTTTATCACAAGCCGAAGCCGCTCGCCAGCTTGGGATTGGTCAACCTAAGATTTCCGCATTAGTGAATTACCGTCTTGCGGGATTCTCCGTCGAACGTCTCCTGCACCTTTTAAATGCGCTCGGTTGCGATGTGGAAATCGTAATCCGGAATAGGCCGCATTCGCGAAAGCCGGCGCGAATCTATGTCACGGCCGCGTGACCCTTCTCAAGCGCTAAATCTTCTTGAAGAAGCAAACATTGCGCTCCACTTCCGTGTAGCCCAAATGCAAGTGAGCGGCGATACTGCCGATATTCTCCAATTGCGTGTCGGAGGCGATCTCGCGAAAGCCTTGTTCGGTAGCCCACTGTTCCGCTGCTTTCACCAATGCTCGGCCCACTCCTTGGCGGCGGTGATTGCTCTCTACGAACCATCCTTCGATATACGGAACCGGCGAGATGGTTGCGCCCTCGGCACAACTGCGCAAAGAGATCTCGATAAAACCAATGGGCTCTTTCGTCTCAGTGAGCGCGAGAAACGCCGCGTCGCGCTCGGAGCCCGTTATCTTCAGGGCTTCCGACAAGCAATCGCCGGCGCAATCAGGCCATAGCGCAATACGGAGCCGGCAATAGGCGGCGAAGTGCGAGTCATTTGGGGAAATTTTGTGAACAAACCGATGTGCTTTTGGATTCACCATGCTGGATTAATGCGCACGACTAAATAGTCGTCTTTAGGCCTCCCGCGCCACCACCGCTACATGCACAGGCTTAGCGCCCACATCCACTAACGCAAACAGCGAAACGCCTTTTTTTTCGCGAGTCGCGCGAATGGTTGGGATGTGAATGACGGCCATCGTGCCGGAAGTTTTATTCAACACCAGCGCGAAGCGGTTGTCGGGAGTGATGGCGATGAATTCCGACTGGCCGCCCACATCGACAACGCCGATCAGCTTGCGCGTAAAGATGTTCAAAATGCTGACATCCAATCCGTTGGCACTCGCAATAAATAGATATTCGGGAGCGTCGGAGGCGGCCATAACTCCGGGGTTGCGGGCGGCAAGCACCGTCTGTTCTACTTCCATCGTTTTATAAGGAAAGACAATGGCCACGCCGTCCATGCCTTTACCAGTGACGAAGAGTTGGCCTTGGTCGGCATTGAAGCACAGATGATCGGGCTCCATGGCGAGGGGAAGTTCGGCTACGAACTGTTGGGTGGCAACGTCGATCGCGAGGATGGAGCGTTCGTCTGTCCGGGCGGCGAGCAGGATTTGGTTGTCGCCGCGAAAGCGCACATCGCCTACCGGGCCGCCGATTTGGATCTTTTTATGCAAGCCGCTCACCGGATGAAGCAATTCCACGGTTCCATGAGGGCCGGTGGACGCCGCGACGAAGCCGTTGGCAGACACGTCAAGAGAAGACGGTTCGGCATCCAGTTTGATCCGGCGAACCACCCGCAGCGAGACGGGATCGGCTTGGATAATTTCGCGCGACGGGCAGGCGGCGACAATGAGCGCCGAACGGTCCGGGAAAAGTCTGATCTCAGCAATTCCTTCGCCCAGCCGATGGGATGAAGTAAGAGAGAGATTTCGGTCCAGAATATGCACATTATCGTTAGACGGGGTCAAAACATAGTTCTGGTTAGAGAAGGTGGCCGGTATCACCGCGCTCGGCGCGGCGCCCAACGGAACGGTCTTGAGAAGGCGGAATGTGGCAAGGTCCACCACGGCAAGCGAATTCTCGCCGGAGGTGGCGATCAGCGCATAACCTAAGTATCCCGTTCTTTTGGCAGGGGTACAGGCAGCGGAAAATAGTGCTGTCCCCAGCGTGAGGCAGTCTCGCCTAGTCATAGAAAAAAATCGCAAGCATTTGAAAATAAAGTTCTTGCGGAGCACTGCGGAAGGGTCTATACCTATGTTACCCTCGGAGTGAATCCGCAGTCTTCACAGTCCGGTACTACATGAATTATAGGTCTCTATTTAGCCTCATTTCGTCCGATTTGGCGATCGATCTTGGAACGGCCAATACCTTGGTGTTTGCCAAAGGGAAAGGCATTGTCGTCAATGAGCCATCCATTGTGGCCATTAACAAGAACAACGGAGAGATCGAAGCAGTCGGTAAAGAAGCCAAAGATATGGTGGGGCGCACACCGGGCAATATTGTCGCCATCCGTCCTATGAAAGATGGCGTCATTGCCGATTTCAAAGTCACCGAGCGGATGCTGAATTACTTCATTCACAAGGCGCACGGTCGCAAAATGCTGGTGCATCCACGTATTGTGATTGGCGTACCGAGCGAAATTACGCAAGTGGAAAAGCGGGCAGTGAGCGAATCGGCGTATCGAGCGAAAGCCAGTGAAGTGCACTTGGTGGAGCAGGCGATGGTGGCGGCCATTGGCGCGGGTCTACCGATCACCGAGCCTTCGGGCAATATGGTGGTGGATATTGGAGGCGGCACCACAGACGTGGCGGTGATTTCCCTTTCAGGCATTGTGTATTCCCGCTCCGTCCGAGTGGCGGGCAATGAGATGGACGACGCCATCATGAATTACCTGAAGCGCAAATACAACCTGCTGATTGGCGAACGGACTGCGGAACAAATCAAGATTCAAATCGGCTCGGCTTATCCGCTCGACCGGCCACTGACGATGGAAATCAAGGGACGCAATTTGATTGAGGGTGTGCCGAAAACCGTTACAATTGAAGACAGCGAGATCCGCGAAGCCCTATCCGAATGCATCGCCACCATTCTGAACGCCATTCGCGTGGCGCTGGAACGGACACCGCCGGAATTGAGTGCGGATATTAGCGATCGGGGCATAGTATTAACGGGAGGCGGCGCTTTAATCAAAAATTTGGATCGGCGTATCCGGGAAGAGACGGGGCTTCCGGTCTCTATTGCTGAAGATCCTTTGGCTTCGGTGGTATTGGGGACGGGCAAGATGCTGACGGATTTCAAGCTTCTGCGCCGGATCGCGATCGAATAGATGGCCAAGGCTGGATGGGGGCAGGTCTGCTGGATCACCCTGCGGACCACCCGAAAGCGCAAAGGGCGAGGATACGCGCCGCCAAGGAAGAGAGAACGGGGCTGGCCCTTTGGGCGGGCCGGTTGATATCGCGACTGTCTTTCGCGCGTTTTTGGAAAATAGAATAAAGAGCCATGGAAGCGATATTCAACCGTTATCGAAGCTACCGCAGTCTCGTTGTGCTCGTGGTTGTCATCATGGCGCAGGTTCTTTACTTGGCCTACCAGGTCAGAACCGGCCGCGATGAGCGGCTAATCCGCGTTTGGGCAGTGAGTGCCGTCACGCCTTTTTCTGGAATTTTCGAAGCGATCCGCCACAACACCGTTGGCTTTCTGAAAGATTATTTCCTGCTGCTGGACGTCCGCGAACAAAACCGTAGCCTGAAGAGCGATAACGACAAGCTGCGGATGGAGAACGTTTTCTACCGCAACCAACTGGCGACGGCCGAACATGCGCACGCGCTGACCATTTTTCAAGCCAAGACCCCATCGCGCACGGTGGCGGCGCGGGTGATTGGCGACAGCACTGTTTCCACCGCGAAGGCTGTTTTTATCGATCGAGGATCCACCAGCAACATTGAAAAGGGAATGGCTGTTGTTACGCCAAATGGTGTTGTAGGAAAAGTCGCGGCGGTGTATCCGCTGGCATCGCAGGTGCTCTTAGTCACCGATTCCACCTTCAAGGTCGGCGTGGAATCGCAGAAGGGGCATGTTCACGGCACGCTCGATTGTGGCACCGGCCACTGCGTGGTGGAGCAAATCCAGAACGAAGAAGAAGTCGGCGTTGGCGAGTGGTTTTACACGTCCGGTGAAGATCGAATTTTCCCGCGTGGATTCCCGGTGGGAACAGTCGTTAGTGCGCAAGCAGGCAACGGCATGAAAGAGGTCCGGCTGAATTTGAGTGGCGCCCCGGGCGGTGCCGAAGAGGTGCTGGTGGTGTTGGATGGAGTGCATCAGCCTATCCCAACGGGCGTTATTCCGGAAGAAAAAATGGCTCCACCACTCCCGCCTCCGCCTCCCGATGATAAAGAGACGACTGGTGTCCAGCCGGGGACGGGCCAAACGGAGGCGGACAAGATGGTCCAGAAGTATCAGCAGTTGGGCAAGGAGCAAGATCATGTTTACGGCGCGATTTATTCGAACATGCCTAACTTCAACCTCAAGCCGGCGCCGAAGACGCCCGCGGTTCCTGGCGCGCCCGCTGGTCCAGCCGCTGGCGTCAATGGCGCTCCGCTCGGATCCGTACCGGTTTTGGGTGCCCCGACGCGTCAGCAGGCGGTGCCGAAGCCGGGCACGACTCCTGCTGCAGGCGCAACCCACGCCCCCGCAACCCATGCCGACGCAACCCGCGCCGACTCAACCCATGCCGCCGGCCCAAAACCGGTTTTACCCTTGGGTTCACCCCGTCCGAAGCCGCCGGCTTCCACCCCGCCCCAATGAACGAAAGTAGCGATCACCTCCTTCGCACACGCCGTCGTTCCGAGAACTTATTCAGCCGCTTTCAGGTGGTTGGCCTGGTGATTTTGACGCTCATCGCCATTATTAGTAAGTTCTATCTTCCCAGGCTGATTCCCAGTGCTGTGTGGTTGGAAGTTCCTTTACTCCTCACTATTTATTTCGGCCTGATGCGGCCAGATCCCGTACCTGCGCTGCTGTTTGGCGCCTTTGTCGGTATCGCGGAGGATTCTTTGTCGCCCGCCAACCTGCCTATCGGAATGTACGGTATCACCAAAACGCTGGTTGGTTATTTTGCTGCTTCCGTGAGCCAGCGCTTTAATGTTGGCAATTCGCTCATCCGTTTGGTCTTGTGTTTCTTTTTTTACTGTTTTCACGCTTTTTTTTACTGGGTGATGCGGCGCGCGCTGCTACAACAAATTGTTCCGTTCGATACCCAACTGACGCTGTTGCATGGCGCGTTTAATATAGCGGTGGCGCTACCGCTTTATTTGATCCTCGATAGAATGAAGCTATCGGACGAGACCTAAGGCAAGTAACAAATGGCACAAGATAACGAAAAAGGGCGTTTACAAAGTTCGGCACCCGAGATTGCTTATCGGGACGATCCTCGCGACGCGGCCGGAAAGATTGCCGTATTCCAGTATCTGACGGTCTTGGTGTTCGTCTTTTTGCTGTCGGGATTCTGGCAGCTGCAGGTGCAAGATCCTGAGCGCTATAGCGAAGCAGCGGCGCGGAATCGCATCAAGAGCACGCCGCTGCTGGCGGCGCGGGGCAAGATTCTAGATCGCGATGGGCGGGTCATTGTCGATAACCATACTTCGTATTCGCTGCTGCTGAATCGCGAGCAGACGAAATGGGAGCATTTGCCGGCGATTGCGGCGGCCTTACAGCTTGACTATGGTGAACTGACGGCCGCGATTCGCCGCAATACCCGGCCGCAAATCATCATAAAAGACCAGTTGTCGCGCGATGAGATCGCCTGGATTGAGGCGCATCAGGATGAAAGCGCGTACCCCGAAATGCAGTTGATCCAGTCGTGGCGGCGGCAGTATCCGCAGGGCGGCTTTGCCGCGCACGTCACCGGGTACGTGGGTGAGATCAGCGAAAACGAATTGAATTTGCCTCAGTTCAGCGAGTACCGGCAAGGCGATGTGATCGGCAAGGACGGCCTGGAAAAGGAGTACGACAAGATCCTGCGCGGCGTCGACGGGCAGCAGCGCGTGGAGGTGGATAACCTGGGCCACGAACGCCAAACCGAGACTACGCAGGAAGCGGTGTCAGGCAAAGACCTGAAGACCACGTTGGATCTCGATCTGCAATCGGTAGCGGAACTGGCGATGCAAGGGAAACGCGGCGGAGTAGTTGCGCTCGACCCGCGCAGCGGTGAAGTGCTGGCCATGATGAGCGCGCCTACCTTCGACCCCAACAAGTTTACCGGCAGAATCAGCCGCACGGATTGGAACCAGATCATGAACGATCCGTACAAGCCGCTGCTGAATCGCGCTATCCAAGCGGAATTCGCCCCTGGCTCGACGTTTAAGCCGATTGTCGCCTTGGCTGGCCTGGAAACCGGCACGATTACCGATGAGACTGAATTCCATTGCACCGGTGGTGCGTCGTTTTACGGAAGCTATCGCGCTTGCTGGCGGCATGCTCCGCAATACCCCGGGGGCCATGGCAATATTTCGTTGCATCGAGCTCTTAGGGAGAGCTGCGACGTATTTTTCTATAACGTCGCCGACCGCCTTGGTATCGACCGCCTTGCCGAATATGCGGATATCGCCGGGGTTGGACACAAAACCGGAATCGATCTTCCGAATGAGCGTGAGAGCACCATGCCATCCACCAAATGGAAGCTCCGCTTGTCCCGCCAGAAGTGGTACGCTGGCGAGACGATCTCAGTAGGCATCGGCCAGGGCGCGATTACTGTTTCGCCATTGGAACTGGCTTCCGCCATCGGCGGAATCGCGAACCGCGGTACTTGGCTGCAACCGCATTTGTTAGCGGGTGTGACGCCCAAGATTTTGCGCGTCGGCCACTTCAACCCGGAAAACGTCGAGAAAGTCATCTCGGGAATGTATGCAGTCGTGAATGAACCGCACGGAACGGGAACCACCGCGGCGTTGCCCGGAATTAAGGTCTGCGGAAAGACTGGGACGGCGCAATTGGCTTCCAACAAATTTCTGAAAGGAACGGCGGCGGGCCGTGCCATGAAAGACAACGCGTGGTTTCTCGCTTATGCGCCGGAAGAAGCGCCCGAAATCATCGTGGTTGCTCTTTTCGAAAACGGCGAGCACGGCGATCGAGCTTCGTGGATCGTGCGCGACGTACTGAAGGCCTATTTCGACAAGAAAGAACGAAAAGCTAAAGGTCTTGAACTTCAGACTGAGATGCAAGAGCATCTTTCGGCCACTACTCTCTTGGCTACCCATTTGGTGGAGGCCAAGCCAAAACAATAATGGGTATTCGCGCATTTAAGGAACTCGATTGGCCGCTGATCATCGTTACTCTCATCCTTTCTGGCTTGGGCATCATCCAGGTATATAGCGCCACCAACGGGACCAAGTGGGACGGTGCCTGGCAGAAGCAGATCATCTGGGTGCTAACCGGACTGGTGATGATGTGGGGCATCGCCGTGATCGGCTACCAATCTTTGATGGGCAAAGTGCTTTATCTCTATGCCGCTGTGATCGGCTTGCTGTTTGCAACCACTCTGATGGGGAACAAGGTTTTCGGTTCCACGCGCTGGATCAAGATCGGCGGCTTCACTCTACAGCCTTCGGAATTCGTTAAAATCGTGCTCATTCTGGCCGTTGCCCGTTACCTGATTGAGTTCGTAAGGCCCGCGAGCACATTGACGTGGGGAGATTTGGCAAAGCTCGGTTTCATCGTAGGATTTCCCATGGCTTTGGTCATGAAGCAGCCCGATTTGGGGACTTCCCTCACCTATATCCCCATCCTGGTCGCGGGCGTTTTAATGGCCGGTTTGCGCTGGAAACAGATCTTGATTATCAGTCTTGTGCTGGGTGTCACTTTGCCGATCGGCTATCATTTCCTTAAGCCCTACCAGAAGGATCGATTGGTGAGTTTCAAGTATCCCGACCGCGATCCTAAAGGGACGGGTTTTCAGGTGATTCAGTCACGCATCGCCGTCGGCAACGGTGGGATGTGGGGCCGTGGCGCCAAAGAGAGTTCTCAGACGCATTTGGGGTTTCTTCCGGTGCCGCACACAGATTTTATCTTTTCTTCCTTCGCGGAAGAGCGTGGTTTTGTTGGAATTGTGATCGCGCTAGTGTTGTATTTTCTGCTGATTATGCAGGTGGTGCAGAACGCTCAAACGGCGAATGATCGTGCCGGGTTGTATGTATGCATGGGCGTAGCTGCTTTGCTTTTGTTCCACGTGTTAGTAAACGTGGGCATGGTGGTGGGCAAGATGCCCATCACCGGGATTCCGCTTCCGCTGATGAGTTCGGGCGGGTCCAATACATGGTCGATTTTCTTGATGCTGGGTTTGGTAAACGGCGTCAGGTTACGTAGGTTTGTCAATTAATGAGCGGCTCCAGTGAGCGGAGCCGGTTCGGCAGAGGAGTCGAACTGGGAGACGAAAGATTTCGGATTGAGGCCACAGGATTTTTAAGTTAGGACAGCGCGAATGTTACCGAGCAAGCCTCCATTCGCGTTGAAAGTCTAAGTTTTTTGCCCTTATTTCCCTTGTCGTGAGATAAGAAGCGCCATTTATATCCGGAGTACTAGAGTTCTCTCATCGGCCCTCGGAAGGCGGTGATGAGATGAGTAAGGAACTGGTGATTGGCTCCAATCGCCACGAGACGAAAGTGGCGATCCTCGAAGAGGATCAGCTTGTAGAGGTATATTTTCAGCGCGCCAACGAGTATTCTCTCGCCGGCAGCATACACAAGGGACGCGTGACGCGAGTGCTTCCTGGCATGCAGTCTGCCTTTGTGGACTTGGGTTTGGAACGCGACACGTTCCTGTACGTTTCCGACTTTTTCGAAGAACACGACGACATCGATACGCTTACGGACGAGAAGGCACCCACGCGAAGCGACCGGGGTGGCGGACGTGGCGAACGCGGCGGGGATAGGCGTGACCGCGGCAGCATCGAGCGCCCTTCACAAGACCGCCTGGCCCAGGAAGCGGCGGTGCCCGCCGAAGCGCAGCTCGTTGAAAACATAGGCGCCGACGAAGCGCACGCTGGCCTCGAAGAAGATGAAGACGAAGCCCCGGCTGCGACATCGGCGCCTCCAGCCTCTACCGGCGAAGCGCGGAGCAGCGAACAACAGGTGCGCTCTTCCGAACGAGGTAATAGTGACCGTGGGCGTGGCGGCGATGGCCGTGGCAGACGTTCCCGAAGGCGCCGGCGTGGTGGACGCGATTTTCCGGAAAATAAATATGCCCGCCCCAGCGCCTCAGTTTCCTCAACTCCGACGAGTGCCGAAGGTTTGCGGGTCGAAACTCAGTATCCGCGTCCGGAAGATCCAGCACTCGAATCCCCGGCGGAAGACGTGATTGTGCTGCCTGGAGAATCCCTTGCGAAGTATCGCTCGAGGCCCGCTGTGCAGTCCCCGCCTCCAGCTGCACCTGCGTTCGCGGCATTTGTAGCGCCAGAGCCTGAATCGGTCGTGGAAACGGCGGAGGAGCGCGCCGAGGAGGCTGCGATCACCGAGGAAGCGGCCGAAATCAAACTCAGCGATCAAGTGTTTGCGCATCAAATACCCCCTCCCGCCGATCGCGATGAAGCGATTGGCCGGGCTGCCTCGTATCTTGGAGTCGACCGCGCAGCTTCCTCCAGCGAGCCGGATGAGGAGAGCTTGCGCGTTGAAAGGTTTCTGACTGATCCTTCGCCTGCTCATTTGCCGCTGATCCATCTGCCCGAGGCCGACGAAGGGGAACTGCTGGCGGCGGAAGAATCCCTGCCGGATCTGGAAGATATCGCCCCTGAGATTGAAGAGGCGCTCGAGAACGGAATCGATGAGCCATATGTGACTATCGTGGAAGACACGGAGGATGTAGAGCCCGTTGAGTCTGCTTCCACCGGACCGCAATCGGCGGTTGTTCGTGATCAAGGCAACCGTTCGATGCATCGCGCGCCTCGCCGCATGCGGCGCCGCCGTGGTGGCAGCGGCCGCTTTAGCCAGGCCGGTGGACAAGGTGCTGGTGGCGCTGCTCCGGCAGGTCCGCAAACGGAGCCGCGCGCGGATAACCGCCGTGAGTCTCCTGCCATTCGCGAAGCGGCATCCGTAGAAGAACGATCCGCCGAACGGCCCGACCGCGGAGTGATGCCCTCCATTTCCGAGTTGTTGAAGCCCGGCCAGGAAATCATCGTCCAAATTGCTAAAGAACCCCTCGGGCAAAAGGGCGCGCGCATTACTTCGCATATCGCTCTGCCTGGACGCTATGTGGTCTTCATGCCAAGCGTGGCCCACTTGGGTGTGTCGCGCAAAGTTTCGAGTGAAGAAGAACGCCTCCGTTTAAAGCGTATTCTGCAAACGCATCGCGAAGGCACCTCAGGCGGTTTCATCGTTCGCACGGCGGGGGAAGGCGTTCCCGAAGAGGAGATCGCCGCCGACATGAGCTTCCTGTACAGCCTTTGGTTGGATATCCGTCAGAAAGCTGAAAAGAAGCCGGCGCCCGCGCTGTTGCACTACGATCTCGATATAGTGCAGCGCATTTTGCGCGATCAGGTTACCGAAGAGTTCAAGGCGATCTGGGTGGACAACGAAGATCTGTACGAAAGCGTTGTGAACTTTATGCAGCGCCATCAACCGGCGCTGGTAAGCCGCGTCAAGATGTATACCCGCAACGCGCCCGTCTTCGACGCTTTCAATATTACTCAGGAACTGGAAAAGGCTTTGCGTCCCAAAGTCTGGCTCAAGTCCGGCGGCTACATTGTTATTAACCAGACGGAAGCGCTCGTCGCGATTGATATCAATACCGGCAAGTTTGTCGGCAAATCGAACCGGCTCGAAGATACCATCGTTAAGACCAATATCGAAGCGGTGAAGGAGATTGTGCGGCAGATTCGCCTGCGCGATTTAGGCGGCATCATCGTGGTGGATTTCATCGACATGGATGAGCGCAAGAACCGCCAGCGCGTGATGCAGGCTTTGGAAGAGGCAATGCGCGCCGACAAGGCGCCTTACAAAATTCTGCAGTTCAATGATTTCGGGCTGGTGGCCATCACGCGCAAGCGTGTAAAGCAGAGCCTGGAGCGTACTTTGTGTTCGCCTTGCCCGCATTGCGAAGGGGCCGGCTATGTGAAGAGCGTGCAGACGGTGGTTGGCGAAATTCTCGTGGAGGCGCAAAAGATTTCGAAGGCGATCGAAAGTCAGGACGTAATGCTGCGCGTGCACCCCGATGTTGCTAAGGTTCTCAAGGCCAAGGACAACCAGTTCTTGGAGGAACTGGAAGAGATTCTAGGGCGTCCGGTTCTGGTCAAAAGCGACCCCACGCTGCACCATGAGAAGTTCGATTTAGGATAACTTCGCGCCTTGCGCGTGACTGCTACACTGAAAACGTCTTGCCGCCGGAAACGCAGCAACACGATTCCCAGGGAGAGATGGCCGAGTGGTTGAAGGCGCACGCTTGGAAAGCGTGTTTAGGGGAAACTCTAACGTGGGTTCGAATCCCACTCTCTCCTCCAATTTGTTTGAGATAAATACGCCCCCGTAGTTCAGTGGAATCAGAACACCACGCT
>PMSX01000326.1 GCA_003167495.1 Bryobacterales bacterium
CGGCCTGTCTTGATCGCCGCGATTGTTGCCTTCGTCGCTTGTTTGGCGGGGGGACAATCCCAGCACTAACACTTCATGAGGGATTCGTCGATGTTCCTGGAGCGAAGATCTATTACAAGGACTCCGGCGGCAGCGGCGCGGCCGTTATTTTTCTCCACGCTCTCACCGGGAGCACCGAAGTGTGGGAGAAGCAAATACCCGCTTTTGCAGGCGCGGGCTACCGGTTCATCGCGTATCAGCGCCGCGGGTTCGGCCGCACCGTGGCCGATGCGAATGGCCCTGCCTCCACTGGTGCCGACGATCTACTCGCCCTGGTCGATCATTTGAAAATCGACAAATTTCACTTGGTCGGCACCGCGGGCGGCGGGTTTGAGGCGCTAGATTTCGTGGTTTCATATCCGCAACGCGTGCGCAGCTTTACCCTGCTCTGCTCACAGGGTGGCGTGCAAGACGAGGATTATCGGGAAGCGGTCAAGCGGCTGGCTCCGGAGGGCTTCGACAAAATGCCGCATAGTTTTCGTGAACTTTCGCCATCTTATCGCGTTGCGAATCCGGACGGCGTGGAGCGCTGGTCCGCATTCGCAAGCAGAAATCGCGCACCCGAAGCCATACGGGGTCCTGCTCAGCCGACCAAGAACCGGGTTACGCTGGCGCTGATTGAAGGAATCAAGATGCCGACGTTAGTGATCGCTGCCGACGCGGATCTCTACGCATCGCCGGCCCTCATGCGCCAAATCGCGGATCGCATCAAGGGCGCCCAGTTTGTGGTGTTCGCAGATGTGGGGCACTCCGTCTGGTGGGAAGCGCCCGATAAGTTCAATCGCACCGTGCTGACGTTCATTGCCGAGCATTAAGAGATCGAGTTCGCCAGTAGCCGCGGAAATCTCAGCTAACACTCCCCACTCTTAGAGGGCGGGCGTGATAGCTCCCAGATCTTCGGCGATCCTTCCACTATTTTTTGCGGGTTGCCGGCAAACTCACAAAGTGGAGGGCAACCCGATCCCGACGCCGAGGAAAAGACATAAGAAGCGTTGTTGATGATTTACGTAGTGCCGCCGAGAACCAAAGATTAAGAAATCCTTAATAGAAGATTAAGCCATCTTTCGTTCGAATCGTTCACGGTTGAATTGGCTTCGTTTCGCAAAAACGCCTTTTTTCGCCTTTCGCCATCAAAATGGCAGCTAAAACTACAGTTTGCCAGTCGCGCTCCCTTTCGCGTGGTTGCCTTGGTCTCGGCGTCTCTTCTTCGATCAGCTTTTATTCCGTTCCAGCTTCTCGACACGCTCAACGAGAGCCGCAATTTGCTTGTCTTTTTGTTCAAGCGCGGCGTCGACCTTTTCGGACCAGTCATTCATCCGAGCCGTCCAGCGGCTGCCGGTTTGAATCAGAGCGCCTTGCCGCTCTCACCGTGCTGCTTGCGTATCGAAACGGGTGAGAAGCACTTCTCGGAGTGAGTGAATCTCGCGTTCGAGGCTCTCTTTGACGCTCGTGAGCAAGATCGCGATGTCGTTTGGCTGGGCGCTCATTTTATGTCCTATTTTAACCTCTGCACACAGCGGGCCCGACCCACAAAGCGATATCGGCACGCGACCTCTCCGTTCAGCGCATGCTCGAAAGACATTCACTTTGTACTCTCCAACATCCCCGCCCAACGCTTCTCATCGCGTCCAATGGAAATTCGACTCCCAATCCTTAACCAACGGAAGCTTCAACAGCTTCGGCGGCTCTTCAATCTTCCGCAGCAACTCCGCATCCGCGTACGCCTTTCCGTCGGTATCGACCAAACCCAGCAAACCAAAGCGATCCACGAACCGCTTGATCTCACCCGGCGACAGCGGCTTCTGCGCCCGATCCACCAGATGAATCTGCACGCGCGGCTTCTCAAAAAAGCACTCCGCCGCCCGTGCATAGCATTCTGACGAAACTTGCCAAAGAAAAATCGAGCGTGGGCGCCTAGCTTGCCTTCCGCAAGGCGTCCTCGACTGCTTCCGGATGTTTCGCGATAACCGCAAGCAGCACGCGGGCTGGGCCGTCTGGATACGTCCGGCCCTGTTCCCAGTTCCTGAGGGTCGCAGGTTGGAACCCGAATTTGGCAGCGAACGCCGCTTTGCTCAGCCCAAGCCCTGGCGCGTGGCCTTAACGTCAATGACAGGCACTTCTACGCTGCTAACACGCACTGCGACATCGTTGCCTTCTACCCAATCCACCACTTCCTTGAGACTGGCGATGATCCGACTGCCGGCACTCGGCTTCTTCTTCATCTGTTTGTTCATTGCTTAATCCTCTTTGTATCCCGCGACTAATCTGGGAAGCAGGGCCTTCATCTCGTTCTGTTCGGCCTTTGTCAGATTGGCCTTTGCGTTCTTAGCGAAAACGTTGAGCATAAACAGCGGTACCGATTCATTGTGATAGTGATAGATCACCCTGACGCCGCCACGTTTGCCATGTCCCGGCACCTTCCAACGCAGCTTTCTACCGCCCCCGGTCCCGGGCATAACGTCGCCGGCCTCAGGGTTTGCGGCGAGAAACGCGACCAATTCGATGCGCTCCTCCTCAGTAAGCGATGCAGCAGCGTCGCGCAGAAGACCGGCGTCTCAACGACAGTCGTCAGAATGGAAGGCACGATTCTTCACTACACGCTATTAGCGCAGTAACAACAAGTGAATATATTCGAACGCACTTCAGACGGACAACGAAGAAGCAGCAGAACGGACTATGACCTCAGGCATCTTCACTCCTCCAACATCCCCGCCCAACCCTTCTCATCCCGCCCTATGCAGATCCTGTTCCCACTCCTCACCAACGGCAGCTTCAACAGCTTCGGATGCTCCTCAATCTTCCGCAACAACTCCGCATCCGCCAATTTCAAATACTTCAACCCCGCATCCGCGTACGCTTTTCCGTCGGTATCCACCAAACCCAGCAAACCAAACCGATCCACGAACCGCTTGATCTCACCCGCCGACAGCGGCTTCTGGGCCAGATCCACCAGATGAATCTGCACCCTCCGCTCCTTAAAAAAGCGCTCCGCCGCCCGAGCATCCTGGGAATTTTTTACTCCGAAAATTTGCACACTCTGCATATACTTGATTTTGCCAGCCGCCACAATAGGAGAAAATAGGCCCATGGACACATCGCAAAGCGATTTCCAACAACACTTTTCAAGCTTGTCTGATACCGCACTGATGGAAGTTAAGAGAGAGGATTTGGTCGAAGCCGCCAAAGCCATCTACGATCAGGAAATGGATCGGCGTGGTTTTGTCACCGACGACACTAGCGAAGAACCACAGAACGTCGCCCAGCTCAGCAGCGGCGAAGAGCTGGTCAATGTGGTCGAGTTCGAATCGGTCGAAGACGCTGCCCACGCTCAAGAGCAACTGAAGAAAAACGGCATCCCCGCCTATATCGCCGTTGCGGTGCCTGCGGCCTTTGCCCGGCAAGCCGTCAGTCTGCTCGATCCCGGCGTTTCCGATGAAGAATTGGCAGCGTTAGCAGAATCTTCCGCCCCGCCAAAACCGTAAGATCTAGACCACCGTCTCCGCGAACACTGGATTCCCATATCGCTGGGCTACATAGCTGTCCAAAATATCGCGGAACTCATCCACAATGTGATCCCCGCGTAATGTTGTGGAAAGCCTCCCGTCCACATAGACCGGCGCCACCGGCGTCTCAAACGTTCCTGGCAACGAAATGCCAATGTTGGCATGCTTCGATTCGCCCGGCCCGTTCACGACGCAACCCATCACCGCCACTTTCATTTCTTCTACGCCCGTGTACTTCTCGCGCCAGATCGGCATCTGCTCGCGCAAATACGTTTGAATCTGATCGGCCATATCCTGGAAGAACGTGCTCGTCGTCCGCCCGCAACCTGGGCAGGCGGCCACCTGCGGGGTAAAGCTGCGCAAATTCAGCGCCTGCAGAATCTGCTGGCTGACAATCACTTCCTCCGAACGGTCGCCATTCGGCAGCGGCGTCAGCGAAGCGCGAATCGTGTCGCCAATCCCTTGTTGCAGCAAAACCGCCAGCGCCGCACTGGTCGCCACAATTCCCTTCGATCCGATACCCGCTTCCGTCAATCCTAAATGCAGTGCGTAGTCGCAGCGCGCCGCCATCATTTCGTAGACAGAAACCAAATCCTGCACATTGCTGACCTTCGCGCTCAGAATAATTTTGTCTCGACCCAAACCATAGCGCACGGCATTCTCAGCGCTGCGCAACGCACTCTCGACAATCGCGCGCCGCGTTACTTCCATCGCATCCAACGGCTCAGCCGACTTTGCGTTGTCGTCCATCATCTGCGTCAGCAGCGACGCATCCAGCGATCCCCAGTTCACACCAATGCGCACCGGCCGGTCATACTCAATGGCCGCTTCAATCATGATGCGGAAATTGTCATCCTGCTTGCGTCCGATGTTCACGTTACCCGGATTAATGCGGTATTTGTCCAGCGCGCGCGCGCAGTCGGGGTACTTCTTCAGAAGAATATGTCCGTTGTAATGAAAGTCGCCAATGATGGGAACTGTGACACCAAAATCCCGTAGCGTCTTCACAATCGTCGGAACTGTCCGCGCGGCTTCTTCCGTGTTCACGGTCACGCGCACCAGTTCCGACCCGGCGCGCGCCAATTGCATCACCTGGTTTACGGTGGAAGCGGAATCAGCCGTATCGGTGTTGGTCATCGACTGAACCACAATCGGGTTCGAGCCTCCGACCTTCACTCCTCCGATATTGACAGCAACAGACTTACGGCGGGCGAGTGCGGGCATTGGATCTCCAGTGTGGGGCTTAAACTTCCAGTTTAGCAATCGGGCCGGCGCTAGCGCGCCGCCAGTAGATAGCCCAGTTCTTCCAGCCTGGAACGCACGCGTTCCAAACTTTCCTGTTCCGATTGGATAGCCGAATTGATATAGATCTCCGGATCTTGGGGCGCTTCATAGGGGTCCGAGATTCCGGAGAAGTTCTGGATTTCACCCGCCAGCGCACGCCGATACAGCCCTTTGGTATCGCGCCGTGTCAGCGTCTCCAGCGAGCAATCTACAAATACTTCCACAAAGCGCTCGCACTGTTGCCGCGCCATCAGGCGTGCCGCCCGGTAAGGCGAGATAACGGCAACAACCGCAATCACATTGTTTTTGTTCAATTCACTCGCCAGGCCAGCAATGCGCCGGATATTCTCATCGCGGTCTTCTTTACTGAATCCTAGATCGCGGCACAGTGTCCGGCGCAGTTCATCGCCATCCAGCACTTGATTGCGGAGCGAAAGATTGTCCAGATGCGCACCGAAAGCGCGCGCTATCGTCGATTTTCCCGCACCCGAGAGTCCGGTCAACCATACCGTAAAAGCCTTAACTGTCATGTCTGTCATTTCGTGGGGAAGCTGCCTTGCTCCGCCGTATTTCCACCTGTTCCATTAGCTTGAGTCGAAAGACTTTAAGGAAACCTTCGCGCAGAAAATCGTCGTCAAGCTGTGGCGCAAGCTGCTTCGCTTGTTGGCGCACAATCGTCGCGGATACAGTTCTGCCAGGCCTGCTCGCCGCCCGCTCGACACAAATCCTTAAGGGTGTTTCAAAAATGATGGCCACTGCCGAACGTTTGTACGAACGGGCATATTCAAGTAGACGAAGTCGATGTTCCGCGCGAATATTCGTTGCATCCACTACGCACAATTTGCCGCGGCACAAACGTTTCTCAAGCGCCAGGTGGAGCAGCGCAAACGCGTCGGGCGTTGCTTCCTGGTCGCCTTCATCATCACTTACCATCCCTCGAAAAAAATCAGAAGACAGAATCTCCGTAGCGCGAAAGTGAGCGCGCGCAAACGTCGACTTGCCCGATCCCGCGGCACCTATGAGTACCACCATCGCCGAACCTGGAATGTTCAGGACCTTGGCCGTGTTCGCCATGTGCTTTGTTGATTTAAAACCCGCGCTCCATCGGCATCGCAAATGGTGGTTCCACCAGAAAGTCTGCTTCGCGAATCTCCACCAATGCCTCGCGCAGCGACTGCTCCCTCGCCGGTTCGGTGGTAACCACAAACGGCAGATCGCGCCAATCTTCTCGTGGCAGTTGCAAAACGGCGTCAATGCCAATCTTGTGTTTCGCCAGAATCGTCGCAAGCGTGGCGATGATCCCCGCCTTGTCCTCGACGCGGAAGCGCAGAAAGAACGGCAGTTCTTGCGTGTTCACATTCAAAGGTTTGTATTCGCCGAGGCGTTCATGTGCAAACGGGCTCACCCGTTCGGGACTGCCATAGCGAATCTCGCGCGCCACGCGCATCAAGTCGCTGACCACCGCGACACCCGTGGGTTTCGATCCCGCGCCGCGGCCATAGTAGAACGTATCCTCGCCGTACATGCCGCGAATCCAGATAGCATTGTATGCGCCCTGCACTTGTGCGAGGATTGCCGATTGCGGTACCAGCGTCGGCCGCACGGAGAGCAGCAACCCGTTTTCATTTTGCCGAGCCAGACACACCAGCCGGATCGTGTGCTTCAGTTGATGCGCGTATTCAAAATCTACCGGCAAAATCCGCCTGATCCCTTCTGTATATATGTCCGCCGGTGTCAATTTCTCGCCAAAGGCCAACGCCGCCAAAATCGCCAGCTTTGAGCGTGCGTCCAAACCGTCAACATCCGCCGCCGGATCGGCTTCCGCATAACCAAGTTGCTGCGCTTCCGCCAAAACCGACTCGAACTTGGCGTTGCTTTTTTCAATCTCGGTCAGAATAAAGTTGCTTGTGCCGTTCAGAATGCCATACAACTCGACAACGCGATCGCCGGAGATGCCTTCCCGCAAAATTGTGTGAATCGGAATCCCGCTGGCGACGCTTGCTTCCATGGCAAGGTTTACCCCATTTTGGCGCGCCTTGGCCCACAATTCGGCGCCGCGCACCGCCATCAACTCCTTGTTGGCGGTGACCACTGACTTGCGCTGTCGTAGCGCTTCTTCGATGATTTGCCCCGCAGTCGCCGTGCCCCCGATCAGTTCGACGACAATATCGATCTTGGGATCAGATACCAGCTCACGCCAGTCATTGGTGCGCAGCACGCTGCTTGCCAAGGCCGGCAATTTCCTTTGCTGTACGCTGCGGCTGCACACCGCTTTCACACGCAAGGGGAAACCCAGTTTTTCTTGGATGCCGTCGGCATTTTCCGTCAGAATTTGCAGAGCGCCAGAACCAACATTCCCCAGGCCAACAATTCCTACCGTTACTTCCACCCAGAAACGCTTTCCAGCTTTTGTACAAGGCTCATAAGTGGCTTATGATAGCAACCAGAATGAGTCCCACGCGCCGAACAGCACTACACTTCGCCCTCGTCGCACCGCTTCTCGCACAAGACACCGGCCAAACACCCGCGCGGCCGGGCCAACATCCCCTGCCTGAGCCGGACGAGGACACTCGCCTGCCCAACGGCAAGTCGCAGAAAGATGCAATTTCGAAACAGGCGCATGAAGAAGCGCTGAAGGATGTGGAATCGCTCATTCATTTGGCCGAAGACCTGCGAGATGAATTAAAGCACGCAGGCGAATATGTTATGTCCGTCTCGTCTCTTAAGAAAACCGAAGAAATCGAGAAACTCGCGCGCCATATTCGAGGCAAATTAAAGGCATAAACCTTCGCCTGTGCTCAGGATTTTCCGCCCTTCGTTTGCCCGTTGCGAAAAACTATTTTCTCAATCACAAAAGTCTTAGAAAAATTTTCCTGTTTGCTTTCAGCATTTTAGCCGATT
>PMSX01000311.1 GCA_003167495.1 Bryobacterales bacterium
AGCTCACCTGTCTGGTTATTTCCTGGACAGTACACTAGTCGATTTGCCACTGGCAAGATTGTACGTCCCCGCCGCTTCCGTGCGAAACTAAACAAGACAGGCGTTGGATGGATAGCCGCTCGTTCTTTGGAATGAGAGGAAAGTCCGGTCTCCACAGGGCAGCATGCCGGCTAACGGCCGGGGGGACTCGCTCAAAGCGGGTTTTACGGACAGTGCCACAGAAAATATACCGCCGCTTTTGGCGCAAGCTAAAGTCGGTAAGGGTGAAAAGGTGCGGTAAGAGCGCACCGCGGACGGAGCAATCCGGACGGCAGGGCAAACCCCACGCGGAGCAAGACCAAATAGGGGAGGAGGAGCGGCCCGCTCCGTTACAACTTCCGGGTAGGTCGCTCGAGCTTTTCAGTAATGGAAGGCCTAGATGAATGGTTGCCGCCGCTTCGGCGGGTACAGAAACCGGCTTACAGACCGCGCAGGTATCACGTTTCTAACATTGTTAAAATAAGTTCGCATGGCGGTCTCAAAAGAATTACTCGACATTTTGATTTGTCCGGTCTGCAGGGCCGATCTCGTCCTGAAGGAAGATGGCAGCGGTCTCAAATGCAAGGAATGCAAGCGCGTCTACCCTATCCGCGACGATTTGCCGATCCTGCTCAAAGATCAGGCCACCATTGAGGCGTAATATAGATGACTGTGCTGGACCAATTACCCCAGGGATCGCGCGCGGCCATCATTCGCCTCCGCAGCCTCGGTGATTGCGTTCTCACAACCCCGGCTTTGGCCCTGCTCAAAAACGCCCGGCCCGACCTCACCGTCGGCGTGGCCGTCGAACAAAGATTTCGTGCAGTGTTCGAGGGGAACCCCGCCATTAGCCAGATTCTCGCGCCCACTTGGCTGGCCATCCGCAAATGGAAGCCTACCCTGTGCGTGAACTTGCACGGCGGAACCCGCAGCCAGTGGATGACGGCTCTTTCGGGCGCAAAGTGGCGCGCCGGCTTTGCCAACCACAACACCACGCTCGCCTACAACATCAAAATTCCCCGCGCCCAAAAAATTTTAGGTGTGCAGCGAACCGTCCATACGGCTGAGCATATGGCGTCCGCCTTCATTGCTCTCGGCGTGCCGCTGCAAGATGTGCCGCGCGCGCAATTGTTCGCGAGCGAACCGCCCGTCGCGGGCCGCTATGCGGTGATTCATCCCTTTGCCTCAGCGCCCGACAAGCAATGGCGGGCCGACCGCTTTTGTGAAGTAGCGCGCTATTTAGATTTATGGAATATCAAACCCGTCTTTTTGGCCGGCCCCAAAGACGATTTCGCCCCATTTAAATCCCATCAGATTGTCCGCGGTTCGCTCGATGCCGCCAAGGCGCTCCTTTCCAAAGCTGCCGTATTTGTCGGCAACGACAGTGGTCCCGCGCACGTAGCCGCTGCCTTTGGCGTGCCCAGCGTCGTTTTGTTTGGACCGTCCAACCACACCATCTGGGGCCCCTGGCAAACGGAGTCCGAGATCGTCGTTGCGCCCGAGGGCCTGCACCAAGTCAGTGTTTCGCGCGTGATTGCGGCGCTCGAGCGGTTGCGCATGTTTGAAGAGGCGCACGCTTGAACGAATTATTCCGTCTCCTGCGCTATGCCCGGCGCTATATCCCGGCGCTCCTCGCGTCCGTCGTTTTTATGGCCGTTGTTGGCCTTTCCCAGGGCCTCTTGGTAAGGCTCATTCCAATTGTCTTTGAGCGGGTACTGAATCCGGCTGCAGCGGATACACCAGCCGTCCTATTGGAATATCCAACGCAAGACCATTCGCTTGCTAAGCCTGCCCACAAAGCTCCTCCTCCGAAAATCTACATCACGCTGAACGACGTGATGCCAAGCTCCATCCACAATATCTGGACGATGGTCGCGGTTGGTATTTTTTTGTGCTTTTTCGCTAAAGGGGTCTGCGATTATCTCGGCAACTATCTCATCAATTGGACCGGAATCAGCGCCATCATGGATCTGCGCCAGGAAGTCTTTGACCGGGTTCTGCATCAGGACGCCCAGTTCTATGAAAACAACGAGAGCGGGCGGATTATGTCGGCCATCATGCTCGATATTGACCGCATCCAGGTATCCGTTTCCACCATGCTGGCCGATTGGCTGCGGCAAATGTTCACCGCGGTTTTCTTGTTGTTGAGCATGGTGTCGCTCAACTGGAAGCTTTCGCTTATCAGTTTGCTTGTATTTCCGGTAGTGGCTTTCTTAACGGTCGGTCTCGGCCGCCGAATCAGGCGCACCACGCGTCACGCGCAGGATATGGCCGCCGGGCTCACCCAAATTTTGCAAGAGACCATCAGCGGGCATCAGGTAGTGAAAAGTTTTGGCGCGGAAGATTTTGAATCGAAACGCTTCCGCCTTGCGGCGCAGCGCCTCCGAGCCGGCAATTTGCGCTACGTCGCACACCAGGCGCTCGCCTCGCCCGTCATCGAAATTTTCGGCGCATTGACGTTTATCTTGCTCCTGGCGTTTGCCCGTTCGCAGGCGAAAAGTGCCATGATGACCGCGGGCGATTTCACTGGCTTCGTGCTGGCTCTCGTCATGCTCTACGAGCCAATCAAACGCCTCACCAACATTCACAACATATTCCAGCAAGGCTTGGGCGCAGCCGGAACGGTTTTCCGCTATCTTGATACACAACCCGACGTGATTGATCGCCCCACCGCTGTCAAAATGTCCAAGTTCGAAAAGGCTGTCCGGTTTGAGAAGGTACATTTCTGCTATCCAGGCGCGCCCAACCAAGTCGTTCTGAATGATATGAATTTGGAAGTCAAGTTGGGCGAAGTAGTGGCCCTGGTTGGTTCGAGTGGCGCGGGCAAAACAACACTCGCGAATTTAGTGCCGCGCTTTTACGACGTGACAAACGGCAGCGTGCAGATTGACGGCCGCGATGTGCGCGATTTAAGGTTGAGCAGCTTGCGCGAAAATATCAGCATCGTGGCGCAAGAGACATTCCTCTTTAACGACACGGTGTTCGACAATATCGCCTATGGCAAGCCCGACGCTAGACGCGAAGAAGTCATCGCCGCCGCCAAAGCCGCCCTCGCCGCCGAATTTATCGACCGCCTGCCCGACGGCTACGAAACTCTAATTGGTGAACGCGGCGTGAAACTCAGTGGCGGCCAGCGCCAGCGCTTGGCCATTGCGCGCGCTCTCCTGAAAGACGCGCCGATTCTGATTCTGGATGAAGCAACCTCGCACCTCGATAGCGAATCGGAGCGCCTCGTACAGCAAGCCTTGACCGTACTCATGAAAAAACGCACGGTGCTCGTCATTGCTCACCGGCTTTCCACCGTTAGGCAGGCGAACAAAATTGTCGTGTTGGACGGCGGCGCTATTGCCGAGACCGGGACGCACGACGAATTGCTCGCCGCCAAAGGCCTTTACGCCAGGCTGCACGAGTTACAGCATTCCGATTCGAGCGTTGTGGCCGGATGAGCGATCAGACAAACGGCAGCGCCGCTGTGCGCAGCATGACCGGGTTCGCGCAGGTGCGCCGTCAATCCGACCTTGGCGAATTATCCCTCAGCTTGCGTAGCGTGAATCATCGAGGACTTGATCTGCACTTTCATCTGGGCACCGAGTTTCTGCAGTTTGAGAGCGCCATGCGCGCCATGCTGAAAGAACGCATTGCCCGCGGGCACGTAGAGATCCGGACATCCCTCACGCGCCTGCCCGGACCCAATTCCCTTGGCTACAACAGCGACGTCTTGAAAAGCTATGTGGCGGCGTTCCGCGTCGCCGCCAAGGAATTGCAGCTCGAAAGCCAGCCCGATTTAAATGTTCTCTTCGCCTTGCCTGGCGTCACGGGCGTCGGCAACGGTGGCGCAGAGGCGAAGCCCTTAGACGCCGCATTTCAGCCGTTATTGCTTGAAGCGCTGGCCGAATGCATTGACGGCTTGAACGCCGCACGCGAGCGCGAAGGCAATGAGCTGCGAAAAGCGCTCCTCTCCGAACTAACCCTCATCGAGCAAGCCAAAACTGAAATCGCCGCGCTGCGTGAACAGGTCACTCCCTATCTGCTCGAGCGCCTGCGAGAGAAGCTGAGCGAATTGTTGAACGGCGCTGGCCTAACGGAAGCGCGCTTGGCCGAAGAGGCGGCCATTCTCGCAGACCGTTCTGATGTCGCAGAAGAGCTCACCCGGCTCGCCGTTCACACCCAGGAATTGCGGCGCATCGTCGAAACCGGCGGAGCCGTCGGTAAGCCCCTGGACTTTTTGCTGCAAGAATTGAACCGCGAGGCCAACACTACCTTATCGAAGAGTTCGGGCGCTGGCGAACCGGCTCTCAAGATTACCAGCCTGGGATTAGGCGTGAAAGCCAGCATAGAGAGAATTCGGGAGCAGGCGTTGAATCTTGAGTAAATCCTTCACACTGGAATAAAAAGCGAACTCAGTGACAACGGTATTCATCATTTCGGCCCCATCGGGCTCGGGAAAATCGACGCTGGTATCGCGGATATTGGCCAACGACCCTGGGCTGCGCTTTTCGGTCTCCTACACGACCAGGACCCCGCGCGGCCATGAAAAACCCGGCGAAAACTATATTTACATCTCGCGCGACGAGTTCGAAAACCGCCTGGCGAACAACGAATTCCTGGAACACGCCGAGGTTTTCGGCAACTACTATGGCACCAACCGCGAAGTTTTGCGCCAGGCCCAAAACGAAGGCAAAGACTTGATTCTCGACATTGACGTGCAAGGTGCGAGACAATTAAAGGAACGGATTCCCGAGGCGGTCTCGATTTTCATTTTGCCGCCATCTCGCGATATATTAGAGCAGCGATTGCGAAGCCGTTCCGAAGACGCCGAAGACGTTATTCAACGGCGCTTGCGTGATGCGGCCGGCGAAATCCGGAATTATCAGCAATACGATTACGTGCTGGTGAATCACAGGGTGGATGATTCCACGCTGACGCTGCAATCAATTGTAAGAGCCGAGCGCGTGCGGCGCATCAGAATGGAAGAGCTTATCGAACCCATTCTGCGAAGCTTTGATCCGCGCCCGGCGTCGTTATTTTAGAAGCTACAGATTCTTAGAAGCTACGGAGAAGACATGGACAAGCCAAGAGCAAACGCGATGCACAGCATTCCAGATGATGCCGACGCGAGCACATATCGCTTCATTATTGTTTCGGCCAAGCGCGCCCGCCAGTTGCAAAACGGCCAGCGCAGCCTCTTGCCCGCCACCAACAAAAAGCCCACCACGCTGGCGATGGAAGAAACCCGCCGCGGATTGGTTCCCTACACTGATCTAACCCAGGAAGAGGCGCACCTCGCCGCGCAGGAACGCCTGGCCGCAGCCGAGTAAACGCCGGAATAGCATGCGGATCGTTGTCGGCGTAGGCGGCGGTATCGCGGCTTACAAAGCTGCGGAATTGGTGCGCGCTCTCGGCCAGCGCGGTCATGACGTCCAGGTCGTGATGACCCGGGCGGCGCAGGAGTTTATCCAGCCGCTGACGTTCGCCTCGTTAACGGGGCGCAAAGTCATTACCGGACTCTTTTCCCAAAACAGTTCGCAAGACGCTCTAGCAAGCGCCGTCGAGCACATTGCCGTGGCCAAAGAAAACGATTTGCTGGTTGTGGCGCCCGCCACCGCCGATCTGCTCGCTAAATTCGCCTCCGGACTCGCCGACGATTTCTTATCCACTCTCTATTTGGCCTTCACCGGCCACGTTGTTTTATCACCCGCTATGAATACCGCCATGTGGGAGCATCCGGCTACACAAACCAATCTCGAGACTCTGCGCAAGCGCGGCTGTTCCATTATCGATCCCGAAGAAGGTTGGCTCGCCTGCGGTGTAACAGGCGCTGGCCGCCTGCCCGATCCGATTCGCATCGCCGATCACGTGGAAACCTTAACGCGCGCGAAGTCCGATTTCAGCGGCGAAATCGTAATTGTAACCGCCGGGCCAACTCAGGAAGCACTCGATCCCGTCCGCTATATCAGCAACCGCTCCAGCGGCAAAATGGGCTACGCGATCGCCGCTGCCGCCGCGCGCAGAGGCGCCCACGTCATTCTGGTTTCAGGCCCCGTCCAACTGCCGGCCCCGCCCCGCGTGCAATTGATTTCGGTGAAAACTGCGCTGGAAATGCGCAACGCTGTGTTTCATCACCTGGAAGAAGCCACCATTATTATCAAGAGCGCCGCCGTAGCGGATTATTACGTCGCCAACATTCCTGAGCAGAAGCGCAAAAAAACCGCCACTCGCCTTTCCCTCGAACTCGATCCCACACCTGATATTCTCGCGGAGTTGGGAGACAAAAAAGGCGACCGTTTGCTCATCGGCTTTGCGGCCGAGACCGAAAACCTCATGGAAGAAGCGCGCCGCAAAATGCACGCCAAAAAATGCGACATGCTGGTGGCAAACTTGGTAAACGCGCATGGTCTGGGCTTCGAATCTGACCGCAACGAAGTGGAAATCCTGTCGCGCAGCGGACAAACAGTGCATGCCGGGCCGGCCGACAAGAACGAAATTGCCGAGCGGATTCTGGATGAAGTGGCCATGCTGCGTTTGAATCTGCGAGCCGTCGACGCGACCGCATGACTCCGGCACAAATCCGCGACTATCTGAAGTATTACCGCGACCTGGGAATCGAAACCGTTTACCGCGCCGCGCCACCGCCTGTGCTTCCAACTCCCGTGCTGCCCCAAATTGTTCCGCAAGGCGATACCTTGACGAAAATCCGCGAAGACATCGGCGATTGCAAACGTTGCCGTCTCTGCGAAGGCCGCAACAAGATTGTCTTCGGAGCAGGGAACGAAACCTCGCCGCTCGTGTTTGTCGGCGAAGGTCCCGGTGCCGACGAAGATGAACAAGGGCTGCCCTTTGTCGGCCGCGCCGGCCAACTCTTGACGCAGATGATTGAAAATACCGCCGCCAAGGAAGGCATTCCACTCAAGCGCAGCGATGTCTATATCTGCAACGTCGTAAAGTGCCGGCCGCCCGAGAACCGCACTCCGCAACCCGACGAAATGGAAATCTGCGGCCAGTTTCTCTTCCGCCAATTGATGACCATCAAACCCAAAGCCATTTGCGTGCTAGGCGCAACCGCCATGAAGGCATTGCTCAACACCAAAGAGGGCATCACCAAATCGCGTGGCCAGTGGCACAAATGGCGCGATGTTCCCGTGATGATCACTTATCATCCTTCATATTTGCTCCGCCAATACAACGCCCAAGCCAAGCGCGAAGCCTGGGAAGATCTAAAAACCCTCCTGCACTTTGTGTATGACTAGTACCAACTTGCAAAAGTTTGCGTGCAACGCTCCGGCTCGGAGGCCCTTACTGAGCCGTGACTGTGAAGGAGCGGCAACGATACTTCAATTTACGCAATTAAGCACTAGCCGCATTCACTGCCTCTGCGGTCTACGAATACAGACCGCACCTCCCGCCCAAACGGTTGAAAGTCCCCGTAACAAGGGGATCCACAAGTGAATCCCAACCCCCCCTACCCCGGCCTCTTCCTCAGTTTCGAAGGCACCGA
This sequence comes from Bryobacterales bacterium, assembly GCA_003167495.1. Classification (GTDB taxonomy): domain Bacteria; phylum Acidobacteriota; class Terriglobia; order Bryobacterales; family Bryobacteraceae; genus Bog-105. The sequence continues at coordinate 7,514 of PMSX01000311.1, forward strand.
CGGCAGCGGTAAAAGCACGCAAATGCGCCTACTCGTCGAACACCTGCGCCGCGACGGCTTCACAGTCGTCGAAAATCAGGAACCCGGCGCCACTCATATCGGCCTGCAAATCCGCCGCATTCTTCTCGATCCCGCCCATCAGGAAATGGCCGGCATGACAGAACTCCTGCTCATGTTTGCCTCGCGCGCCCAGGCCACCGCGGAAATTATCCGACCCGCACTGGATCGCGGCGATATCGTCGTCAGCGACCGCTTCACAGATTCCACTCTCGCCTATCAAGGCGAAGGCCGCGGCATCGGCTTCGACATCGTACTCGCAGCCCACAAACTTGCCCTAGGCGATCTGCTGCCCGACCGGACCATCTGCATGACTCTCGATGTGGAGACAGGCTTAAGCCGCGCCCACAAACGGAATTCATCGAGCGACGAACAACACAAGGAAGCACGCCTCGACCGCCAGTCGTTGGAGTTCCATCACCGCGTCGCCGAAGGATATCGAAAAATTGCGCGCCTCGAGCCAGAACGCTTTCGTCTGGTTCCGGGTGACGGCGAACCGGGCGCGGTGGCCGAACGCGTCTGGCGCGAAATCGCGCCACTTTTAAGGGAAAAATAAAATGGACACTTTTCGCGATTTTCATGGCAATGCCGCGGTAGTACAAACGCTCAAACAGATGATCGCCGGCGAACGGATTCCGCAAACGATTCTGCTCAGTGGTCCCGAAGGTGTGGGCAAAGCCACTCTCGCTAGGCGCTTTGCCGCAGCTCTGCTGGGCGGTAGCGCCAAGGTTGAACGCGACGATTTGAGCCTACCGCACAACCAGGAGATCCTCGCGGAGCGCGACAAATGGGCCGCCGATAAGCGCGCCGACGATCCGCTCTTGTTCTCCACGCATCCGGATTTCATCACCTTTCCGGTGGACGGGCCGCTCCGCCAAATCACCATTCATCAGATGCGCGAATTTCGCGAGCGTGCCCAATTCAAGCCGCTCCAAGGCTCTCACCGCGTGTTTCTCATTGACCGGCTCGATCGCGCCAACGAACAGGCTGCCAATTCTCTTTTGAAAGTACTAGAAGAGCCGCCGCCGCATTTGGTGATTTTCGCCACCGCCGAAAACTTGTATGATCTGCTGCCCACCATTCGTTCGCGTTCGGTCGTGCTGCAGTTGAGCCGCCTCGCAGAAAGTGAAATGCTGGCCTTCGCCAAAGCGCGCAACCTGCCTGAAGCCACTACCCGAGTCGCGTTGGCGGAAGGCAGCCCAGGCATTGCCGCGACGCTGGATCTGGACATCTTCCGCGAACGGCGCGGTTTGATGTTGGCGGCCTTTGAGTGCGGGGCCGGCTTGTCCCCCTTTTCCGATTGGGTACAAAAATCGGAATCCTTCGGCAGCCGCAAGACGGAAAAACTCGATTTGTATCTGAAGCCGGCATATGGCCTGCTCGAAGAGATTCTAGCTGTCATGCAAGGCAAAGGCGCAAGCCGCCATATCGATATCCAGCAAAAGGTTACGGCCATTGCCCAGCGCGTAAATTTTGAATGGGTCGAGCTGGCCGCTAAGGGCTTGGATGAGCTCGTGTTGATGGTCCGGCGCAACATACAAAAAGTGGGAGCGCTAGACGCTATGATTATTAAATTGCGTAACGGATTCGAGTCCGCTCGCACCTATAATTAACAAAGCCGTAGCATTGCCTGGAAGCAAGTGCGGTACTATCCAAGAAACACACCTGAGGCCAAATGATAGAAGAGAGGCGTTTGGATTCGCTCATTAGAAAACCGGTTCGAGTGGCAGTCGGCGGTCCCGAGGCAAAGCGTCCTCCCGCAGCCAAGAAGAATACTCCACCCGATCAAACCAATGCTGAGCAGTTTTATTATTCGAAGCAAATGCAAGGCAAAACCCGTATGATGGTGGTCTTAACCGACGGGGAGCAGCTCGAAGGGGTCATCGAATGGTATGACCGCGATTGTTTGAAACTCAATCGCGAAGGCTCGCCTAACCTGCTGCTCTTTAAGCGCTGCATTAAGTACATGTACAAGGCGGATCCAGACTAACGTTAGCCTGTGACTTCCCAGCAAAGGTGGGGACCGCCACAGCGCCCGGAATCAGTCCGATACGAAGCCGCACACCCAACCATCGCGTGCTGGCTGTCCCCATTTTTGCGTTCTACTGTCCAGGTAGTCGTGCCTTGTCCTTGAACGCCAGACGATAAGCCCGTCGTTCGGCGGCTTCACGCCAGCGGCGCTGTTCTTCGTCTGTTTCCGCCACAATCTGTGGTAGAACGATGCGATTCCCCTGTTTATCGAGACCTACAAACGTGAGGTAAGCCGAAGATGTGTGACGCAGCTCACCTGTCCGTAAGTTTTCCACCCACACCTTCACCCCCACTTCCATCGAAGTACGAAAGACGCGATTTACTTGCGACTTCAGCATAAGCAGATCACCCAAATGGACCGGGTGAAGAAACGTCATCTGATCGACGGACGCGGTCACAATAGAGCTGCGCGAATGGCGCACCCCGGCGATGGCGCCACAAAGATCCACCAGGTGCATCACGTGTCCGCCCAGCATGTTGCCCAGCAAATTGGCTGAACTCGGCAGGCACAGTTCAGAATATTCAGATCTCGATTCGCTAACTGTGCGGACCTTCGCGGCGGGTTCGTCTGCTTGAATGGGGTGGTTTGACATGGGTCTTGAAAGTTTTATGCCGGGCAGTGGCGCAAGTAACTGCGGCAAAACGATAGCAGCTGGGCGCGCTGACAGGGGTCCAGCGGATCGGGTGTCAGTTGCTCGTGTTCCATCTCGAATGTGACGGGATGCCACGCCAACGGAGCATAGAGAGATTCTTCGATAAAGAGCAGATCCAACTGCGCGGCCGAGCGCCGCAATACTTCGAAACGGAAGCAGCAGCGCGGCTCCTGCGCCGGAAAATGGGAGCATAGTCCGCGCACGTTGCCATGGTTGCAAAGCCGCAGACGCGCGCCGTCGGGAACAGGCGTCGCTTCCGGCAGCGCACGGCATAAGCCATCGAACTCATCAATCAGCGGCAACCTGGCGTTCGCCAGCGTAACTTGTGGCAGCGCTTTTTGTGGCTCAAAATAAGGGCACGGCATTCCTCATTCAAGTATAGAGATGCGGCGTCATGAACGTGTTTATACTGGGACGGACATGGCGCAGCCACAAGATCAACGGTCCCTCACAATCGTTCCGTCCGGCTTCAGCCAGGAACTCCGCAGCGCCTCGGCCGATCATCAAGTCGCCAAACTCATTCTCTTGGGTTTAGAAGCCCAGGGGACGGAATGGGAGTCTCCAGCACTCGCTCTTATTGATCAGGCACTCCTGGCCATCCCACCAAGCGGTCTTTGGGACCTAGTCGTCTTGTTCACCGGTCACCGCGTAGACAGTCCAGATCGTAAAACCCCGCGCTTCCCGCCCCCCATGGAGCCGTTAGCGCGCGATGCCATCCGGCGCGCCTTGGAAGAGCAAAAACAGAACGCAAACGGTGTAATGTTGGGCGTCGCGGGAGGCGCTAACGGCGGCGACCTCCTTTTCCTGGAGGTCTGTGATGAATTGGGAATCGCCACTGAGATGGGGTTAGCTTTGCCCGCTAACCAATATGTGAAGGCAAGCGTAGAAAACGAGGACAGCAGCTGGGTCGAGCGCTTCTCCACTCAACTGGCCAAACACTCGAACGTGCCTGTTCTCGCCGAGTCTCCCGATTTGCCCGAATGGCTCCAGTTCAAAAAGAATTACGACATCTGGCAGCGCAACAATTTATGGCTGCTGGCCGACGCGCTCAGCCACCGCGCTCGTCATGGCACGCTCATTGCACTCTGGGACGGCGAAACCGGTGACGCCCCAGGCGGAACGGAACACATGGTCAGCCTGGCAAAAGCCCGCCAGATGCAGTTCGTCTGGCTTGACACCAGGCAGCTCTTCGCTTTACCGGAGCAAAAATGGGGACTGCCACAGCGCCCGGAATGAGCCCAATACGAAGCGGCATGCCCAACCATCGCGTGCTGGCTGTCCCCATTTTTGCGTTGCTGACTCGCGGACAAAAGCACGTCTGCATAATTGATCTCCCCTGCGCATTCAACCAATCTTGCAACCCAACGAGTCTGCTATCATGCAACTCATCACTAGCTCCCGCATCTTCATCGCCGGTCACCGCGGCCTTGTCGGCAGTGCCATCACGCGCTACCTCAAATCCCTTGGTTGCCAAAATCTCCTCCTCCGCACTCGCGCTGAACTCGACCTCCGCGATCCTTACGCCGTCGACTCCTTCTTCGCAAACGAAAAGCCCGAATACGTCTTCCTCGCCGCCGCTAAAGTAGGCGGCATTCTCGCCAATTCCACCTACCCCGCCGATTTCATCACTGACAACCTCATCATTCAAACCAACGTCATCGACTCCGCCTACCGCCACAAAACCGCAAAACTGCTCTTTCTCGGATCATCCTGCATTTATCCAAAACTCGCGCCCCAACCGCTCAAGGAAGAATACCTCCTCACCGGCCCGCTCGAACCGTCCAACGAATGGTACGCCATCGCCAAAATCGCCGGCATCAAAACCTGCGAAGCCTACCGTCAGCAATACGGCTTCAACGCAATATCGTTGATGCCCGCAAACCTTTACGGACCCGGCGACAACTTCGATCTCCAAACCTCCCATGTCCTACCCGCCCTCATCCGCAAATTTCATGAGGCGAAAGTGCAACGCCAAAAGGAAGTAATTTTATGGGGAACCGGTTCGCCCCTTCGTGAATTTCTGCACGTTGACGACCTCGCCTCTGCCACCGTCTTCCTTATGCAGAACTACAACGAAAAACAATTCATCAACGTGGGCGCCGGCGAAGACATCTCTATTGCCGACCTTGCCAAACTGATCGCGTCCATCGTCGAATACCCCGGCGCCTGTACCTTCGATCCCACCAAACCCGACGGCACCCCTCGCAAACTCCTCGACAGCTCGCGCCTCCACGGACTCGGCTGGCGTCATTCCGTCTCCCTCGAAGCCGGCATTCGCTCCACTTATCAATGGTTCCTTTCTAACGTTCACGTTTCCTGATATCCTACAGTCTAAGGTTAGTCAGCAGATTGATCCAAGAAGCGTTGTCTCCCGCTACGTCCGTAGCTGCGGATTTGCAAAACAAGATCAGGACCAAGAAAGCCCGCGTGGGCGTCCTTGGCCTCGGCTACGTCGGTTTACCGCTGGCCGTCGAATTCGCAAGAGCTGGTTTCGATGTTGTCGGCATTGATGTACTGCAAGCCAAAGTAGACCAGTTCAATGCTGGCCACTCCTACATAAAAGACGTCCCCGACAGCACCTTCGCCCCGCTCGTCAAGAGTGGCAAACTGCGTGCCACCACCGATTTCTCCGTCATCCGCACTCTCGACACCATCGATATTTGTGTCCCTACCCCCCTTCGCAAAACCAAAGATCCCGATATGAGCTTCGTCGTTGCCGCCACCGAAGCCATCGCTCAACATATCCATCCTGGCCTTTTGGTGATGCTCGAATCCACCACTTACCCGGGCACCACTGACGAGTTACTTCTGCCTAAGTTATCGGCCACTGGCCTCGATGTTGGCAAGGATTTTTTCTTATGTTTCTCTCCCGAACGCGTCGACCCCGGCAACCCGAAATTCCAAACCGCCAACATTCCCAAAGTCGTCGGCGGCATCACCGCGGCCTGCACCGAAATGGGTGCGCTGTTCTATAAACAAGCGCTCGAAACCGTCGTCCCGGTGAGCTCTACCCGTGTCGCCGAAATGGTCAAGCTTCTCGAAAACACCTTCCGCATGATCAACATCGGCCTCGTCAACGAGTTGGCCGTCATGTCTTCGCGCATGGGCATCGACGTTTGGGAAGTCATTGACGCCGCCGCCACCAAGCCCTTCGGCTTCATGCCCTTTTATCCTGGCCCAGGCCTCGGCGGACACTGCATCCCCATTGATCCGTTTTACCTTTCATGGAAAAGTAAAGAAGCCGGCATCGAAGCCCGCTTCATCGAACTTGCCGGCCACATCAACGGCCGCATGCCCGCATTCGTCGTCGAAAAAATTCAGAACGCCCTCAACGACGCCCGCAAATCCGTCCGCGGCTCCAAGGTCCACATCCTCGGTATCGCCTACAAACGCGACATTGACGACGTCCGCGAGTCTCCCGCTCTCGACATCATGATGCTTCTGGAGCGATTGGGCGCCAAAGTCAGCTATTCCGACCCCTTCGTCGACACCGTAAATCTCAACGCCAGGGTCCTCCACACTCAGGACATGTTTCCTTCCATCGCGACCGCCGATTGCGTTGTCATCGTCACCGACCACACCGGACTCGACTATGAAAAAGTCATTGAGCATAGCAAAGTCATTGTCGATACCCGCAATGCTCTGAAGGGCTTCCACTCCCCGAAAATCGTCCGTTTGTGAGAGAGCCCGCGGACGATGAACTGGCTGATTTTCGCAAGCTCGTCAAAGCACGCAGCACTCACGCCGCACCAAGTAGATCAGTTGAATCGAGAGAACGATTGGGTGGAGAGACTTGTCATAGCAGCTATTGACAAGACAACGAT
>PMSX01000251.1 GCA_003167495.1 Bryobacterales bacterium
ATTGGCCGGTTAAGGGTCCTTTGTTAGAAGTACGAAAGAAATTCGGAATACCATGGTCTTCGTAGCTTTATCGCTCGGACCCTACGTTGAACGAAGAAGGACCAGCCCGAAGAGAAATCGCGTTCGTCCAACGGCTCGAACATTGCCGAGCACGCGCTTGACCGCGCCACCAGAAAGTGCGTAGATGAGATTAGCCCGCTCACGGCTAACCCCATAAGTGAGACTTTTGTTTCGGGCGCTTCGCCATCGTGCGGACACCGGACAAAATACGAAAAACGGGGAGAGATCAATACCTCCGAGTCTCCCCGTTTTTCCTGCCTTCAGCCTTATATGGAAGCGTTTCAGGCGCGACTCTGGCCAGGCAGGTTAACGCCTTGCGCCTGGGCGTGGCCTCTCTGCCCGATGAACTACCACTTCTTGCCGTACCATAGGTGGGGATGTTCTCGCGACGATCGCACTGTTTTCTTTATGCTGGCTTTCTCCTCTTATTCGGTTGTGTCAACCCAAGAACAGCTAGTACTTCCACGTTCAAGACAGCAATCCAAGCGGCGCTCCGTGAAGATCCTCTATTTCTGATGGCGCCGATCCCAGTGGAATTCGCAGACTCCCACGGAACGCACTACACAGACGACCGATTGGAAGCGCTGGTAAATGTTGGTGTGCTCGATAAAGTCTCCGTTATGGTAAGGGAATCTCCCTTCTCCGGTATGCTAGAAGATCGGAAGCGGCGTGTGCTGTCATTTCGGAAATTATTTGCGAATGGCCGGGCGCTATTTGCGAATGGCGCTGGAGACAAGCACCCCAAACTCAATAAACACAAGGGTCCGGTCCCTCTCATCGTAATTCATTCATAACGCGAGATTGCGCTTTCAACCGACTCGGCGGCCCTGCCCTCGGACCGTTCATCCTTGTGGCTCCAGGACCAGAAGTACTGCCTACAAGAAACGCACCCATGGTCGACGCTCAATAGAATCAGTGGTTCCAGGCGCTTTGAACGAATCGCGTGGGGGGGTGAGCCATTCGCAAATAGCGCCCGGCCATTCGCATTTAATTTCCGGCAACCAGGCTGGATTCGCAAATACTTTCCGAATTGACATAAATCCTGCGCCGTTACTCGCGGGGCTTACGGCGGTCTTTTGTCTCCGGTAACGCCGTTCGCCGTTCTAATTTCCGGATTGCTGCCATCCTGTCATGTCACAAAAGTGTTCCGCTCGCGTGCAACGCTGCCCAGTTCGAATCCATGACGGGGAGCTAACCAGCTAACCCATTGATAATACGGGCTTTTCCCCGATGACTGAGACGCGGGCCGACTGGAACTCTCTTGTTTTCAGGTATTTCCAGTTCGAATCCACGGCGCGCGACAAAGGATTTCGGACTGTCGCGTTGGACCGCAAAAATTATGGATTGATGTCGCTCGTGGAAATCATCGCCCAGTCAGTGTAAGAAAACGACAACGCCTTATCTTCCTTATCATTCATGGCGTGCCGCCACGGGTGAAAAAGTTTGGGATTAGTCTGTCCGTCTTGTTAATTTGCTTGGTCGCTCGACGAAAGAATGGCGTTCGTCGAGGATGCGTTAGAAGGTGCGATTCAAAACGGACTACTTGGTCTCCGGGATCTCGGTAAGCCACTGATAGATGCGGAACGTCAATTCCGCTTCCCTTGTTGCCTCGCTCGCTGCCCGCATCAATTCTGGATCCGATGTCTCGTAGACCGCGTCGTTCATCTCCTCATCGGGCGATTCCTTCTCCCGAAATCGCAGAATTCGGTCATTCAGTCTGGGGACCTGCTCCGCGCCTCTGAGCCGCTCTGCACCCTCGGTGTTGTCGAGGATACAGGCGAACGGATATCTCATTTCCTTGTGGTATCTGGAAATCACTTCGCGGAGGGTGTTTGGCACAGAGCCAATAGCAAGAATGGCGCTCGGCCGCTCGCTGTAAATCTGGTCCTTGAGTTTCTTCGCCGCGATGTCGGGTCCCACTGGTTCGAGAATCAACGGTGACTCGCCCACGATATCCATGATCCCCATGTCGACGAGCAGCGAGAGGTCACCGAACGTCTGTTCCTCCTGGCTTTGCTCCTCCCGCTCGTCCCTCACGCGGCGGTCTCGACGGCGGAAACCCAACGACCTGTCCCGGTTCGGATTCTCACTGGCAAGCAGAGAAAGCACCCTAATTGGAGACTCGCGGCGATTGCCGTCTTCGAGCACCCGGCTGTCCTGAAGACCGAGAACAGCCGTGCCAACAGCCAACAAAGCTGGCGCGTCGCCGAGCGCCAAAACGAGGTGGTCGTTGGATACTGCCCACGACGCGGCAAGTGCGGAAAGCGCAAGAGCAGACGCGGGATCCTCGGTGCCGCCCGGGAATTCCGGCGTCTCAGACCCGATGATTAGGAGGATCGTACTCATGGCCGTCCACTCTGTATAAGCCTTCTGACAGACCGGAAGATGCTCATTGTTGGGGTTAGAGCAATGCCAACACGCTCTGCCAGCCAAGCCACCTCTGGCCGCGTATCGGGAGGGAGATGCTCATGCTGCCCAACCAGTATGCCTATAGGGGAAGTGGGCCGGAAGGTCGCGGATACACGACCGAGCAGGCTCAACTCGATTAGACTCGCCGGGCGTCCGCTCGCCAGCACAATAGCGGAATGGCCTTTACCACTCACTTCAAGAAGGCCGTCAGGACGGGGAGTGATTGCGCCACCTGCGTCCAATGCGGCGCGGCGGACTAGCGCTTCATAGTAAATCCGCCGCCTCATTTCAGCAATATTGTACCGGCGAACGATGAAGTTTACGGCATTGTCAAGCTGGGGACGGTCGAGTTGGCCGACACTATTCGAGGAGACCAAATGGCGATCACTGGCGTCAATGCCTCGCTCGTGTGGGGCCGCGTCGACGTTCAGAGCAAGGATGCCCAGGTGGTACATGCGTGCAAACGAGAGCTCCCACTGCGTCCACCGTGATAGATGAAGGCCCGCGCTCTCGACCAGAAGCATTGTTCCTCTCTCAGCGAGCTCCTCCGCGATCTCCTGCGGAAACAGCCGGCCCGGGGTCCACGAAAACCGGTCCAGATAGATCTGGAATCCGCGGCGGCCCAGCGCCTCGTGGATTTGATCGGCTAAATCCTTTGAATCCTGCCTGCGGTAACTAAGGAAAAGCTTCTGCCGCAATCCCAATCCTGCGGCCCGGATGATCGACGTTCCCAGTTCGAACTCCGGCGCCGGGTGGTTCAGTCTGTGATACCGCTGCAAGCTGGGAGGTAAGTTTGCACTGCCTTCTCCGGCGGGTAGAACGACGATGACGTAACCGTTTGGGCCCGCTTGGCGGACCCAGTCGCGCGCGAGATTCTCCACACTCGCGTCGATCGTAACGCCTGCCCCCTTGAATATCGCCAGAACGTGCCTACAGGCGCTCTCGCCGAAAGCCATGCAACCGAGCGCTCCGTCGCGGCCATCTGCGCCAGGCCCGCCGCACTGACGTCCCGGCGATTGTCCAAGGTGCCTCACGACCCAGTCCTTGACCCTTTGGGTCAAACTGTCAGTGGAACCGAAGCCCGATACGAGATGTATGTGGGCCGGTTGTGCGAGCCCTGGAATCGTGAGCCTCTCGCACGAACCGGGCGACCGGCCTCGAAAATTGGTTTGCAGAACAAAATTCCAGTTCATTTCAACGCCAGAGTCGACCGAGGCTCATCTCGTTTTTCGGGCCGGAGTCTTTCCGGGATCGTCCTCGGCCTGCTTTCTTAATCTCGAAAAAACGGTGTCAAAACCGACGCCGGCGGAGATCGCCACCAAAGCAGCCGAGACGAACTGAATCTTGTCCGTGGCCTCTACCCTCGTTGCCGCTGGATCCAGCACTCCGTATTTACCAACATATTGCGGCACGAGGTACGCGAGCCCTGCGGCAAATCCAGCCACAGCGCCAAGGATGAGCGAGGTCAACGGCTCAGTTTCTTCGGCGCCCCAGATAACAGCGCGGACGAGAGCTCCCATTGCGCCAGCGGCCACCAGTCCGGCGAGTGTGAGGAACGCGTAAAAACCAGGCTGAGGTGGACGACCCAGAGCGAAGAAAAATGTGGTCAGGAGCGCGAGAAATGCCCCCGCCGCCCATAGAGCCCTTTCCCGTTGGGTTACGGATTTCTGCGATTGCTGCTCCCGACGAGCTGCTGCCGCCCGCTGTATCGACTGGGCATCACATCGTTCCTTCAGCCATGCCACCATTTGGGTGGGCGAGTGCGTGGACAACGAAGGGTAATCCTCATCGTCCTTCGCCAGTTCTGTCCGAATCAGCGCTGCCGACCCGCCGTACTTGTCAATCGCGAGAATGGGCAGCTTCCTCGCCAACGCGATCTGTCCCGCGATAAGTGTGGAGCGTTGCCCTCCCAGCAGCAGGACCGCATCGACACCTTCCGCGGCAGCCAGCGATCGATAGAATGGCGCCTCCCACTGATTGCTGGGGAATGACACAATCTTGAACAACTCCCCACGTTTGGCCTGTTCGGGAAACTTGACTTCATCCGCCTGCGATTCTGCAAAGCGTACCCGGATCGACCCAGCGCCTGCACCGGGAGCCAGAGCATCCACGTATCCGCTCACCACGTGTGGCTCCAGCGATTTCTGATCTGAGAAGTAGGTGACAAGGCCCATCCCAGCCTTTGCGAGCGCAGCCCCGATTTCCCGGGCTGTGCCTATTGCTGCGTTGAAGGCGTCGGGCTTGTCCATCCACAACCCGCCAACGATACTGACGAATGGTTGTGCGCCGCCCGCCATAGAGATTCTCCTGTTGTCAAACGGTGAGGAACTCCGATCAGAATACCAGAAACAGCGGGCGTTTGAACAACTAGGCTTCTGGAATGATTAGGTTTAATGAAAACGCCTAAAATCCCAGTCGGTTACGGAGGTGCCGCAACGTTTAGCTTGTCCGCGCACATCGTGATAAAGGACGTTGTCGTTGATCGCCGACAAGACGTTAAAGTGCTTCAAACGCCGAGAAAAGCGCAGCACAGTCAATGCCGTGACTGCTCAGAAAAGTTCGATAATTGCCCACGAAGGGGAGCCATTCGGAGTGGATCACTAGGTCTCCAGAAACTGATACCCGGAAGTCGATTCTCGACGTTCCTGCAAAGTCCGTTACCGGAAAGTTGCGGCCACACTCAGGGCGACGACCCAACCCCTGTGTAGTCGCCAAGGGTTTATTGAAATGCGCCGTTGTGATCGGCAAACGAAGCTGACTGTACGGCTAATTTCAAAGGAAGCATCCGGTGGCCACAGCCGCCAATGGATGTCAAGTCACACCACTACCTTTCATACTCTTGATCTCACTTCTTGTGTCGGGAAGGGGGCGAAACGCCAACCCTTCCCGCTCTCGCACTCCGTTGGCTCGCTCCCATCCCCAGCGAGACGTTCCCTCTCGCAACGCTCTCCCTTTCTTTCTTCTGGTCGCCCCGCATCTCATTTATTGCCTCCGGCACGCGGTCGTTCTGTCGCGTTGGCTCGCGTCGAAGTTCACCGGCGGCGGTGTCACACGCAATCGCTTGACTAGAAATTTGGATTCGCTCTCGCGGTTTCTTTCGCGGCACTACAATCGATTGCCAACCTGCGAACGTGTTCCAAATCCAGTCGCCCCGGCCAATCCGATTCGCCGTACAAAGAACTGGCACAGTTCCGTGGAGTCCGCTTGCAATTTTATCTTTCCAATTCTCTGGGCCGCCAACCGTCACGAGCACCCTTCATTGGAAATTGGTTTCTTCATCACCGCTCAAACAGTCGAGTTCCGCTTTGCATTCTCCGTTATGTCCGTTTCTTTCCCTTTCGCTTGGCACTGCTTCGGGCGTTAACCATGCGCCCTGCACCACTCGCTCCTTCTGCTTTCCCGGCTCCGCCCAAAGAATTTCTCTTTCAAATCGTTCGCTCCGCTCACTGCGGCCATTGGTTAAATTCTCCGGGTCCCCCCAGGAATGCATCCGCTTCGGGATTTGGGAGCATGCGCCACTCGCTATTCCGTGCCCAAGCAAACGGGCATCGAAAGGACATTTCACTTATGAATTTCAATCAGCTTACTCTCGTTGGCTTTATTGGCCGCGATGCAGAAACCAAGACTTTGAAGTCAGGCCGCCCGGTGACCAAGTTCTCAGTCGCCACCAAAGAATCCTGGAAAGCCGCTAATGGCGAATGGCAGGAGGCCACCGAATGGTGCCAGATTGTTGGGTACGGAGAAGGATTTGCCAAATTAGCAGACCGGCTTCTCAAAGGCAAACACGTTCTCGTGCAAGGCCGGCTTCACACCGATTCGTACGACCGCGAAGTCGAAGCCACCCACAAGAACAAATCCATCAAAGTCACCGTCAAGCAAACCGTTGTCGAGTGCATCGCCGATACCATCCGCCTGCTTGATCGCAAAGCCAAAGACGACGAACAGTCGCCAGACGAGCCGGAGGCTTCTGAATAGGGGCTTCCGCCCCCTTTTTCCTGCGGTGTCGCTCCGCACAAGCTTCGCGAGATGCTCCGAGGAGCTGTCGCGCGCCATCTTTTCCTTTTCCACAATCCAAATAGCTCGTTTGTCCGGCCGATCTTCGGTGCGGGGCTTGCCGGGATACGGAGCGGCGTACTGTCAAATCGAAAAAGCTGAATTTACTTCTTTGTGGTTGTTTTGAGCCGAGGAAAAAGGCCGTATCGTCCGTATTTTTCGTTCGCAGTAAAATGAGTGCCCTTCGCGGCGTATTCTACTGGCGGGTCGGTGTTGTCTATCACGAAAACCTGCTGCGATCCAGCAAACTTCTCCAGATGCTCATAGAAACGTGGCTTTAGGTCCGAGGCGGATATGTTCTCGTCATCAGGCATGGGCTCTTTGTACGCGATCAAGGGCGAATCGAGGATCACGATTCCAGGATGGGGCATGCTGCGTGAGCGGCAATATTCGAAGAGAGCAAGAACAAACGCCGAATATGTAATGGCGCACAGACCGGCCCCGCGGCTCCCTCGCTGCCTGCCACCGATCACAACGTCCTTCGTTTTCTCATCGAAATAAACATCTGTAGCGCTTGGGAAATGCCATTGCTTAAGGATCTCCCCAACGGTCATTGAGAAATCACGCAGAACGGATGTCGAAATGTACTGCGCCACTTCAGGCGACTTTTCCTCGGCGGCTGGCTCCTCGTTCTTAACCGGTTTCGTAGGCTCGTCAAGTCGGCGCTGCATCGTCTTTATTCGATTTCGCAGCGCGATCGCCTGGAGGATTTGGGAGCGCTTTTCAATCAGCTTCGTGTATTGCTGTCGCGCCTGGGCAAAATCTGGTGAGAGAGCGTTGTCTATTTGCTGCTGATAACCTTTCAGCTCGACACCCAAGTGCCCCACCTCTTTAACAACATCGGTATTCTCCGTGGTAAGAGAATTGACGGTTTCATGCAATTCGCTCTGCAGGAGCTTGATCTTTGCGATCTCTGCCGCGGCGGCCTGTGTAACGGCATCGACGTTTCCGTCGCATGTGGCGTCATGGCGTTGTCCCTCGGCTGGCGCTCCGCACAAGGGGCATGGCATTGGCTCCCGGAGTACAAAGAATTGGCCCGATTGCTGGATCGCGGCTAGACGCTTCAGATCGTTGGTGTATTGCTGATCCAGTAATCGGAACCGATCGAGCAATTCCACGATCTCGTTATGCCGGGCAACCGAGCGCGAATAGGTCTCATAGGTTTCACGCCTTTGTTTGGTTGAGGTGGTAAGCTTTCCTTCCATTTCGCGAATTGTTGCTTGCAATTCATCCATCTCCGCGTCGACGGAATCTTCTTCTTTATTCAGCCCATCCGGATTGTCGGTGACCTTGGCCAGCTCGTCTTCGTAATCGCTAATCATCTGCGCGATGGCGTCCGGGCTTAGGGGCTTCCGCACGATTTCGGGCTTGCCGTCGTTCGGCACTTCTGTCTCAGCCGCGACAGACGAATCATCCAAGCCCGTAAGCAGAAGCCGGAAGACGCCGTATTCGCGCGTTGCCTCACTCCATTGGCCGGTGACGATTGGGCTTTTGTTGCTCGTAATGCGCGGGTATGCGATGACGCACAGATGCGCGAGCGCCCGGAGACCAAGCGATTTGAGAGTGCCCTTTTCCTTGCTGTAAAGAATCTCCTTCCCATCGAGACCTATCTTTTGCAGCAGCCAATTCGACAGATTGTTGTAGTTTTTGCTGCTATGGCCTGCAGATAGCTTGGTTCCCGCATTTGGATCGTCGGGAATTTGGCTCAGCAACCCGTCATAGAGGCGGAACGCACCTTTGTTCATGCTACGTTGAACCGTATAGTCCTTACCGAGCGCCGTGAGGCCGAGAAGGATGCTGTCGTACCCGATCCGCTCCGGAATGTCCCGTAGATCGTCACCAGCGCCGAGCATGAAATCGATCGCTTCGACGAGAAACGTCTTGCCGGTGTCACTCGATCCATAGAGGATGTTGAAACCAGGCCTGAATGGGAATTCGACTGCCTCTTTCTCCGGGCCGAGGAAGCGAATAAAGCGCAGCTGTAACGGATTGAATGCCATCAGAATAGGCCAGGCTGTTCCGGAAGCTGGAATTCACGCGACCACTGGTCGTAGACCCGTGTCAGAATGAACCGGATTTCCTGATCGGTCATATCCCGAAAACGGTCTACAACCCATTCTGCGCGATTCTTTAAATCGTCAAGGTACTCGGCGGTTAACGCATCGAGGAATGGGCCGGCATCGTCTTCGGCCTGATACATGAATCCGCTCTTTGTAGCATGCCGACCGACAAGACCGCCGCTGATCATAAGCATGAGCCCCCGTTCGATCAGCTGGCGGCGCACCAGAAGCTCTCCGGAACGGAGTGGAAGCGCCGGATGGATACTCGGCGGCCCATCGACGTCGCCAGTGTGGACCATCATATAGTCGTATTCGAGAAGCCGCTGCAGGTCGAGCTGAGCCGGATAGGCGGCGGCCAGCAGGATGAGGGCGCGCATCCCCGTCTCGATCGGACTATTGAAGGTCTGGACTGCGTCAGCCATTTTTCTTCACCCACAGGAAGCGATCTTCGTTAGCCAAATGATGGCAGATGCCATGCTTGTCCTGCGTCTGCACGCGAATGCACAACGCATTGCAGTTCGGTGTTATGTTGGCCGCCTGTTGCAATGTACTGGCCATACGGTTGTAGCCGTTGGCATAGTCCATTTCGTATGTGTTGACGACCCCGTGGTAAATTTCCTCTCGGATTTCATCGAACGCGCCGGGATCGACGCTATCACGAGGAAAATTCCGAAGTGACTCTGCATAATAAAATACTTCGCGCGAGCGGTTGAAATGCTTCGCCAGTTCCGGGTACGCAGCTAGATCATCGGGCGTGTTGAGCTGCTCGGCCAACTTTTCTGAATAGACATCGAACAGCTGCTGGACGTAGCGGCTCTCCTTCTGTTGTATCGCCTCAGGCGGAGTTTCGATATGTGGCCGCTCGGGGAAGGTTGCAGGCCCGAACCGGCGGGTGTGGAAGATCGTGTTCGCGTGACCATTAACCAACTCGACCACGGTTTTGTGCTTGAAAATTTTGAAGTCGAATTTATTCAGATAATCGAGCAGCGCCGCTTGAAGCGGGATCTCCTCCGTGTCTGTGATGCCTTTCCGGCACTGGGCGTCCCAATTCTTGATCAGCTCGCTGCGGAGTTTGACTGGATTCGCAAGCAGGCTCTGGAGCTTGAGACCCACGCCTTTAGATGCGGCGAAGTAATAGTTTGACGGCATCGGGAATTCGCCCTTGAAAGTGTGGTAGATGATCTTCCCAAACTCAACCCACACGTCGTTCGGCTGAAGCTTGGTGGCGTAGCGCTTGCACTGATAGTTGTCCCACGGACCGCCGTAATTCTGATCAGTTGTGAAGGCGACGATATCCCGGCCCATGTCGCCGGGGCCGGACCAGCGCTCAACCTTTTTATAGGATTTGAGCGAGGTTGCCCATTCTTCCGTGAATTCTTCCCATTGGCCTGGCTCCAGCAACTCGATCAGCTTGGCGACTGGAAAGTTCATCCCTGAGCCAATTTGCGTTGGCTTATCGGTGCCGCCGCCCGGATTCAGCTTTCGTAGTTTCCCAGCCAGTTCCTTCGCGTTCACAGGGCATCAATCATCGGCATTCTTAGAGCAGTACCGTCCTCATTCTCAAACAAAAGAGTGTGACTCTGTTTAAAGCATAGTCTGTTCCGAGACTGTAGCATATCAGAGCACAGGGCTCAGGTAGCGCCCGGCTCCTGCGAACATGCCCGAATACCAATCCATTTCGCGAAAGCCGAACTATTACCTGCTCAACTAACGCCCCTGATCCGCAACTCAGGATCTCAACTTCCGAACAGGACAACAGCCCTCGTTGATCTCGTTTTGCGCGCTAAATCAAGAATGCATTCTTATAAACGCAGTTCTGTTGGTCCGACCCACGCGGCCGAAGCCAGGATCTTGCCGAACTGACCGCACCGTTACGGACAATCGATTACCTGGACTACGACTTGAATGGTTAGCGTTGAACACGGATCAATCTGTCGATTAACCATTAATTCTTCCGAATAGGCATTCCCCTAAGTTAAAGTACGAAAATAGACTTTGTCTCCGAATCCCCTGGCAGGCATCCTCAACCAAACGCCGGCGACTGCCTTCCCTTCCGCGCATCGCGCCGCGCGACCCCGGACGCAAGCGCGCGCCCTACGGGTTTTCGGTCCCCCCAATTTTCCTTCCTAACACCAGCTCATAGACCGGCATCCCGCTAGCGGAAAATCGGTTCCCCCGAAAAGCTCGCTTTTCGCGAGCCGCTTCCCCTTGCCGCCGTGGTGCCCCGCGCCGCGCCAAACCATGCGCGAAAGGCAGTCGCCGCGCCTTTTAGCTCCCGCCCGCCAGGGGGGAGCCGTACTTTTTTGAGCGGCGGCACGCCGCGCGCTGTGCGCGGTTGCTTGATGCGGCTGCTGGCTTGCGCGCGCAGCCGTAGGGAATTTAACCACAACACCGAGCAAAGGAGCTCGTACACACCATGGAATTGATTCAGTTAGAAACCATCGAGGTTCCCTTCCGCAAGTTGGTCGCCTCAACCGAAAACGTCCGCACCACACCCGCAGAAGAACAGGCCACGCGCCAACTCGCCGCCTCCATCCAGGCCGTTGGCCTGTTGCAGAGTCTAGTCGTTCAACCCGCCGCTCGCGGTAAGTTCGCTGTCGTCGCCGGAGAGCGCCGTTACTCCGCATTGACCCTCTTGCAGGAAGCCGGACAGCTTCCGTTGAGCTACAAAGTCCCCTGCCGCCTGTTACCGAAAGGTGCCGACACAACCGAAGTCAGTCTCGCAGAGAACGTTGAACGTGAAACCATGATAGGTTGCCTTTTCAATCTGTCCTTCTTCTTCCGCGTCCAAACCGGCATTCAATTCACGATCTTTGCTTGAAGTAATTGCGTGCGCCGAAGGCGCAAGCGTGTTCTTGTGTTTTGAATGGGAAAGAGAAAGTAGTCGTCGCCGTGCGGTGGGAATGTGGAAATCGCCTGCGATTTCCAAGGGCGGTGGGAACGTTGGGAAACCGGTGTTTGGTTTTCCAAGGTTTCCACCGTCCGTCATTTCCACGGCGGAGTTTTTGTCAGGCAGTCGTTTCTCCGCATGAACAACAGATCCTCGGCGTTGCTCAATGTATATACGTCGCGATACACTAGCGATGTGGCCCAGGATATTGAATTTGAGTGGGACGATGAAAACAGAAAGCACCTCGCGGCGCATAAGGTCTCGCCCGCCGAGTTCGAGTACGTGCTCACCAACAATCCAGTAGATCTGGGTTATGAATTGGTCGATGATGAAGATCGCTATCGCGCGGTAGGCCTGACGGGCACCGGTCGTTTGTTAACGGTGGTGTGGACACCGCGCAATGGCAGCGTCCGGGCGGTGACCGCGTTTCCAGCAACCGTTTCAGACAAGAAGGCTTTTCTGGAGATATCTCGATGAAGAAACAAATAAAGAAGCAAACGAAGCGCCTCGTGCCGACTTTCGCGACCGAAGCGGAAGAAGCTCAGTGGTGGTACAAGAATCGTGACGCCCACGGCAAGGAATTGCTGGCGGCGGTCAAGAGCGGTGAAGCGCAGGTTCTAACAAAGGCGAAGTTGCTCGCCCGATTGGCGGCGTCGAAGAAAGCGCCGGCGCCGGTCGTTGCGTTGCGCATTCCGGCTGCAGATCTGGCTTTAGCTCGAAAGCAAGCCGAACAAAAGGGTCTGCCGTATCAAACCTACATCAAGTCGCTGTTACATGAAACTCTCGCCGAACGCGAAAAGCGTAAAGCGGGGTAGCGAAACCTGTCCGGTGTGTGCGAACATCAATAGCCGAATCAAGTCTCTTCAGAGTTCAGCATAGGGTCACGCCGGGCGGAGTATCCTCTATATAAAAAGTTGCACGGATCAAATCCCGCTGTTCGTGCGGCGCATGAGCGCCGCGGAGGCATACAGTGCGGATCGTGCGAGCGCTCGCGGGATATCCAGAGATCCCGATAGATTTCCCCATTCTGGTCTCGAATGCTATGGTAATCAACGAACCGGCATTCGCTTGGCTCATCGAGCTGGCAACCATTCCCGGCCGATCTCATTCTGTTGAAACAATCAGGACCTATAACGAGCATTTGTACGATTGGTTTGACGCCTTGGAGCAATCCAGCTTGGATTGGCGCATGGTCGGCGAAACCGAGATCGCCTATTGGCGTAACCGGATGCTCGCGCAAGCGAGTCCACATACGAAGAGGCCATACGCGCGATCGACCATCAACGATCGCGTACACACGGTCTGCCGCTTCTACTCATGGGCCCACCAGCATGGGTGGATCGATGTGCTGCCGTTCCACTTCGTCGATGTTCGAGTGAAGCAAAGGCGCAAATCGTTCTTGGCCCACGTTGATCCGCGCCCTGGCGTGGTCGCGGCCAATGTGCTCACGGTGGCACAAAGCGAGCGGCTACCCCGTGCGCTGCGAGTTGATCAGTTGCGAAGATTTTCCGGCCAATTGAAGATGCCCTATCGGCTCATCGCCGAATGGGCGATTACCACCGGCATGCGCCGCAAAGAGCTCTGCGGCCTCCACGCGTCGCAAGTCCCCGCAACTGCCCATCTGGACGCAGAGGAACATCCATTGATGGGTGTGGCCCTTAAGATCACCAAGGGTGATTCGCCGCGCACCACTTATCCTCCGATTCAACTGCTGGATCGCACGCATCGATACATCAATGAGGAACGAGAGCCTTTAGTGCGGCGCCTGCGGGCAAAGCGACCAGACTACCGGGCGCCAGCCGAACTGTTCTTAACACGGAACGGACACGCTATCAGCAAAGCGCAACTGACGCGCGTATTTTCTGCGGCATTCCGTGCAGCAGGCGTGGAAGGTTCCGGCCACTGGCTGCGGCATACGTTTGCGATGACGATGCTTGTCAGGTTGCAACAGCAGTCTCGCGAGACTCCGGACATCAACCCACTGAAGATCGTTCAGCTGCTGTTGGGTCACAGTTCGATTCAGAGCACATCGATCTATCTTCGCTGCGTAGAAATGAACGCGCCGGAACTGAGCGAAAGCATCGCTTGGCTTTATGGCGCATTGGTGAGCGATGGCTGCTAAGCGCACGTCCATTGATCGACGAATCGTTCCACCGTTAGACGACACCCGAGTAGTGATGTTCCGTGGAGACACCAGGCGGTATGACCTGGTCAAACTCGCTATGCCGGCGGATATCACAACGTTCTTGCATAGAGCCTTCATTGGTCACTACACGACGGCGCAGGTGGCGACTCAGCGTCACTGCTGGGATGCTCTGAAGGCCTTCGGGCGGTTCGTGGCACAAGATAAGTCGGTGCGCTCCATGCACGACATGACCACCGCCATGATAGGGCGCTACAAGATCTGGCTTGATGCACAGACGACCAGGCTGGGTGAACCCGCCTCCCCGGTATTCAAACATCACCAGATGTCGGCCCTTCGGCAGGTGGTCGATTGGACGAAGCGCAATCATCCTAAGAGTCTTCCTGCTCGGATCGACTTTCCTTATAATCCCTTTCCCGACCGACAGTCCAAGCCGCGTCCGTGTCTTTCCGAATCACAACTCAAAGTGATCCTACGAGCCTGCTATGAGGAGATCGATGCGGCCTGGATGCGATTCGAAACAGGACAAAAGATTTTGGCATCGACGGGACCCGTCGAAGGCTGTCATCCGAGTTTGTGTGAATGTGTACGTGGGATGGCAGCCGTCGGCGGTGGTGTTATGCCGACGATGCTAGAAATGTTCGATAAGAAAGTTGGCGTAGCGACAGTCAGGCGCAACGGTGGGCTGAGGATCGCGGCCTCCTATCTTCATCTAACGCCCGAGAAACTCGCCGCATTCTTCATTGCCATCGCTATCCAGACAGCCGGCAATCCGGATGCGATTCGCCAGCTCCGACGGAATTGCCAAGTGCCCCATCCGCTTGATGACAACCGGACCACGATCGACTGGAGCAAAGGGCGAGCGGGTGGTAAGAGAAAACGCGCTCAGCGGCGCTCTTTTGATCGAAGGCTTCCGTACGCAGCTCCCATCTTGATCGAACGGGTATTGGTTATGACCGAGCCGCTACGTACGCAAGCCGGAGCCAACTGCCGGGACGGGCTCTTCCTCGTAAAGAGCGAAAAGACAGGTCAAGTCACAGAAATCGCAATCGGCACACTCGGCACGCTTGTGAAGCGCTTCGTCGCCCGTGCCAACGCACGAATTGCCATATGGAATGAAGCCGCTCCCGAGCGGCATCGCGACTCGCTGCCTGACTTCGCGGCGGCGTTTCTGCGCGGGAGTGTGGCGACGGAACATTACAAGTCTTCCGGTGGCGACATCCTGGCCGTCCAGGAGATCCTCAATCATAAGAACGCACATACAAGCGATGCCTATGTTCGTGGTCCCGAAGTGCGGCGAATCCAGGCCGAAACTATTGCGCGCCTGCAAGGACTAATGATCGCTTGGGTAACGGGCGCCGACCGTGCGCCTTCAAAACCTGACACTGTCGTCGGTGACCGAGCCATCGCACCTTTCGGACATGACTGTCTCAATCCCCTGGCCGGTATCGCCGCGGGCTCGCAAGAGGGGCGAGTTTGCCCTCGCTTCGGTGGATGCCTGCGCTGTCCGTGTCTTGTGATTCCGCTCGACGCTGTGCATCTTGCTCGTATCCTGCAGGCCAAAGCCGCCTTCGAAGTCGCGCGTCTGCAACTCGATCCACAGCGGTGGATATTGCTTTATGCACCGAGCTATCGCATTCTCGTCGAAGAAATCCTTCCTGATTTTGCTAGCGGCCTTTACCCGGAAGCGCAAGCTTTAATTCCCACTCTCCCTCAACTGCCGGTGATCGAATGAAAAAAACGGTAGCCAAGGCGGCGACGTTGCAAAATGATGTTCGAATCTCATCGCGCTCTTGTTGGAAGGATGCGATCTGGCATCTCGATGGCGTCCGGCCAGGGGTTGCACCTAGCAACTTCTCCATAAACTGGGGCTTTTCCTTCTGTGAAGATCGCTTTACTGACGCCAAGTGGTCCGCTTGGTGTAGCGCGGCGAAGACGTTCTTGTGGAGCCTGAAGATCGATCCGGCTCCGGGACGACCCACGGTAGAAGATACGTCGCTGGTGAGATACTTTCGTTCGCTTCGGGTGCTAGTGCGCTGGATGGTAAGCCAAGGACACCGGAGATTCGCAGACCTCGACTATCAAGCGAGCCAGGAGTTTCTGACCTCCGTCGCGACACGGAAAACTAAGAGCGGCCAACTAGTGAAAGTGGTAACCCAGCAGCATTATCATCAACTCTTGGCGTTGCTGTATCTACAAAGTGCACGCTATCCCGAACTCGCGATCGCTGATCCCTTACCTGGTATCGGCACCGGCGGGCGCGCGATGAATAAGGGATGGATAGCTTACACGCCCGATGCGATTGCAACTGTATTGGTATCGAAGGCACTCCGTCTGTTGGGACCCCCGGCAGACGACGTGATCGCGCTGCAAAGAAAAGCGCAGGGGCTATATGACGATGGGCTGGCCAACGGACGAACTCAAACAAAGGTCGGCTTTGACGTTGTAGATGAGATCGTATGGTTCTCATTCTCGACACTCCCGGGCGAAGACGCCCCTTGGCGGACGACGCCGGTGACCAGTACAAAAGACGTACGCACGCTGATTCAGCGGATTTACGAAGCGTGTTTCGTAACCGTCGCCTACCTGGTTGGCGCACGCTTGTCGGAAATCCTCGGGCTACAGGTTGGCTGCATTGAGCATCATCCTAACGCAGCCGGTGACGAGCAGTTCGCTTATCTCATCGGTCGAATATATAAGACATCCAAGGGACGCGCAGGCAAGGCGCATCGCTGGGTTGCGCCACCGGCAGTGGAGCGTGCGGTCGCCGTGATGGAGCAGCTAACCGAACCTCTGCGCCGCCGCACGGGACGAACTGATCTATGGCTCGCAATGGCAAGTTGCGGTCTAGTTGGTCCACGCCCTCGCATCTCGGTGCCTTGCGGCGGAACGATTATTCTTCGTTTGAACGAAAGCTTTGCTCCGTTTATCGACCTGCCACAACATGAAGGCAAACCTTGGCATCTCAACACGCATCAAGGACGAAAAACGTTTGCCCGGTTCGTTGCCAAACGCGACCGCACCGGCTTGCACGCACTGCAAAAGCATTTTGGTCATGTTAGCTTGGCCATGACTGACCGCGGTTACGTCGGTACTGACTTCGCCCTGGGAGATCTCATCGATCGGCATGCCCGTGACGAAACGCGTGCTGCGTTGGAGGAACTGTTGACCGCGTCGGCACTCGGCGGCAAAGGTGGGCGTACCATTGCTAGCCGATCACAGTTCCGTGGTCGCACCCGCGATGGAGAAGTGCAAGCTTATGTGGACTTCCTCATGGCTGAGACAGACCTGCGCCTCGGGACGTGTGACTGGGGTTATTGCGTATATCGCGAAGAGACCTCAGCTTGCCATGGGAATGAGACAGGTCCGAATCCTGTTCTGAGAACCGAGAGTGTCTGTGCGACTTGCGCGAACTTTGCCGTGACTGGAAAGCATCGCCCTGTCTGGGAAGGGCGGCGCGCGCAAAATGCGGAGTTGCTAAAGCAGCCCGCACTCGATCCGAAAAGCCGTGAACTAGCGCGGGCCCGCATCACCGAGTGCGACCGCATCTTAGTGCAGCTCGATCAGGACATCGTGAAGCATGGCAAAAAATGACCTGGTGGGCAAAGCGGTCAGCCAGTATGACAAACGTCTGGGCGACACCCAGAGAAGACTCTCAGATGCGCTCGAGCGGCTTATGAACGGGCGCTCGAACGATCCAGCGTTACAGAAAACACAAAATCGCTTCACAGTAGCGACACTCGCTCGCGAAGCCGGTGTCGGCCGCAACGCCATCTATACCAATCATCGCGCCTTGCTTGAAAAGCTTCGACAAGCGGCCTTGAAAGTAAGTCCCAAAGCGGCTCAGCGCGAAGACAAACTCGTCGAACAGCGTATGACGATTGAAGCGTTGAAACTTAACGAGCGCCGGATGATTACCGAGAACGCGGTGCTTCTCAAGCGTGCCCTCGACTCGGAAGCCCAAGCAGATCGCCATTGCAAACAGAATGCTCGACTCATCGCCGAGCGTGATGCCGGCCTTCGGCCCGTCTCAATCGCCTCAAAAAAACGCCGGTAAAAACTGTCATTTAGCGTGGAATACACCGCGAATGGCAAAGAGGCAGGGAAACTGCCTTGCCTAAAGGAGTTATGTCAAAGAGGACAAATCGACAACGCAACCTAACCCATGGACGCCCTAGACGAGTGTCTGGCCTTTCAACGTCTCGCCTCGAACGGAAAATCCATTGCGGATATCGCCGCACGTTTCGGCTATTCCGAGATGCTCATCGAGCGCCGCCTCGCACTCGCGCGGCTCAGCCCTGTGCTGATTGAGCACTACCGCAAAGGTAGCGCCAACCTCGACCTACTGCAAGCCTTCACCTTGACCAGCGATCATTCGCTTCAGGAACAGGTCTGGAACCAACTCCCCGAATGGAATCGCAATCCCGGCACCGTCCGCCGCCTCTTGTCTGACAAAGATATCCCGGCATCCGACCCGCAAGTCCGCTTTGTCACCCTCGCTGCTTATGAAGCCGCAGGAGGCACGACCAAGCGCGACCTGTTCGCCGACGAAGACGGCAACGGCGTTTTCATCACCGACGCCGACCTGCTTACCCGTCTTGTCAATGAAAAGCTGCAACAAACCGCTGGGACCACCAAGAGCGAAGGCTGGCGTTGGGTCGAGATCCAGCCCGACGCCGATTACAGCACCCTCGCCAAGTTCCGCCGCATCCCTGGTGAACCTGAGCCTCTGCCGCGCAAACTCGAAGCCAAGCGCAAAGCGCTTCAGAAGGAGCTCGATACTCTGACCGAGCAGCTTGACGGCCAGGAAGAGGAAACCGAGGAATGCGAACGCGCCTACGACCGCATTCAGCAAATCGAAACCGATCTCGAAGAGATTGAAAATAGCCGCCCTGTCAGCTACCCCGAGACAGTGAAGCAAAGTTGCGGTGTCATCGTGTCGCTCGATCCGAACGGCCAAGCGCGCATTCATCCCGGCCTGCTCCGCAGGGAAGACGAAGCCGCTATTCGAGCCTCTCGCGAAGATCATACTGATGGCGAAGCCTCCAATGATCAGACTGATGGAATCCGCGAACCGGAAGCTGGCTTTTCAGCCGCGCTGATCCAGTCGCTCACCACTGTAAAGACTGCCGCCATTGCCGCCGAACTGGCGCGCCAACCTCGCATCGCACTGGCCACCGTCGTCTATACGATGATCCTGCAAGAGTTCAGCTTTGAGATCGAAAGCTACAAGTGGCTCAGTTCTTTGCAACTTTCCATGACGCACACCGACCTGCGAGAGGCCGAAGAGTCCACCCCCGGCAAAGTGCTCAGTGAACTGCGGCAATCGCTGCGCACTCAACTCCCCGCAGGTGCAGAACTCTGGAAGTGGTGCCTTGTTCAATCAGAAGAAACGCTGCTGTCGTACCTGGCGTTCGTGACCGCTAAATCGGTGAACGCTATTCAGATCAAGGGGCAATCCGATCATGCCCTGCGCCTGGCTCACGCCAACGCCTTGGCCCAATCACTCAACACGAACATGAATCGTTGGTTTGTGCCGACCGCCGAGAACTTCTTTAACCGCATCTCAAAGCCTCAGATTGCAGACGCTCTCACCGCCGCTGGCAAACCCGCCGATACCGCCAAGCTCAACCTAAAGAAGGCACAGCTTGCCGCCGCTGCCGAATCCGAAGTTGCTGGTACAGGCTGGCTCCCCGAACCCGTTCGCATCCCGGTGGAGATCTCCGAATGACAGGCAAAGCCGAGACGAGTGAGGGAACCCCCTCGCTCGTCTTCTTTCGCTCCGCCGAGGAAGAAAGCCGTATCTTCTTTCTCTTGTATGAATATCTCAGCCGCCGTGCCCCGCCAAGCATCCGGCCCCTGCTTTCGATGGAACTCCAGAACTTGGCCGGCGATGATTGGGAACTGGCAACTTTCGCTGATCCTCAGCTGTTTCAGTGAGCTCCCCGCCCACCGGCACCAGTCAGCCAAACACTTGGCTTCAACACTTCTGTGCTGCTGCTGTTTTTCGATCATAGCGGACGGTTCAAGGGTAAATGGCACGTCGCTTCGCGCCGCCCTTGACCTCGCCCGCTCCCGCTCCGCTGTGCAGCTAGCACATCAGGAGATCAACAATATGTCTTTCGATTCATCCAAGCCTGACATCTATGAACAGGTCACCCAGGCTCTCATCACCGCGCTCGAAGAAGGCGCCGGAGAGTACCGCATGCCGTGGCACTCCCTCGCCCATCCAGTAAACGCCACCAGTCAGAAAGCCTACCGCGGCATCAACACTTTGCTGCTCTGGGCGGCCGCGCAAAAACGCCAATATGAATCCAACGAATGGGCCACCTACCGGCAATGGCAAGACCTCGGCGGCCAGGTCCGCAAAGGCGAAAAGAGCACGCTCATCGTCTTCTGGAAATTCTTCGACTCAAACAAAGAAAGTGACGAAACAGCCGACGAAGACAGCGATACCTCAACCAACAAGCGGTCCCGCTGCATGGCTCGCGCCTATCACGTTTTCAATACCGCGCAAGTCGACGACGTGCCAGCAAAATCCCATGAAGATCTGCCGGAATCCGAACGCATCTCTCGCGCCGAAGAATTCTTTACCGCCCTTCCCGGCAATGTCATCTACGACGGCGAATTGGCATACTATGCACCGGCAAACGACAGCATCCACATGCCGCCATTCTCAAAATTCAAGTCCGGCTCTGCGTTTTACAGTGTTCTCGGCCATGAACGAGCCCACTGGAGCGGCGCACCCGCTCGCTTAAACCGCGATCTCACCGGGCGCTTCGGTGATGCGAAGTACGCCATGGAAGAGCTCATCGCTGAAATTTCCAGCGCCATGCTCTGCGCGCAACTGCAACTTGCTCTCGAACCTCGCGCCGATCATGCGCCGTACCTACAAAACTGGCTCAAAGTTCTCCGCAATGACAAACGTGCCATCTTCACTGCGGCCAGCAAAGCGCAGGAAGCGGTCACGTACCTGCAAGAACTCGCCGGCATTCCGGTCCCCCGCGCCGCCTAGCGGGGGCACTCTTTTCGGGCACCTTCGGTTTAACCGAGATCCCCATGTCCTGCCTGCTCTGCCGATCTTAGCTCCGGGGTCAAGGGTAAATGGCACTCCGCTTCGCTACGCCCTTGACTCCCTGCGCTGGCCGGTTCGCCGTCCAGCAGGACAGAAAGGAATTTTTCCACACCATGACCACAAAGACTTTTCAATCGCGCAATGGCGAAACGCTCCTCAAGCCTGTTCTCACCGAAGAGGAATATCGAAGTTTCCAGAACGAATATGCCGGCTTCTGCCTCGCCTGCGGTGAGACTGCGTACAACGTTGAACAGGATGCACGTCGCTATGTCTGCGAGAGTTGCAACCGCCCTAAGGTGTACGGCTTCGAGGAGTTGCTCTTAATGAACTTGATCGTCTTGCAGTAAGCGCAATTCAAACAACAAGGTGCACAATTCCAGCAATGCGAACAAAAGGCGAAATGCTATTCTTTTCCCGTGGCGTTCTGCCAAGTCAAATATCGCGACATCGAAGGGATTGTGCACCAAATCGATGTTCAGGCCGAAAGCTTGTTCGAGGCCGTGGCCGCCGCCGTCCATCAATTCCGCAAGTCACATTGGTGTGGCCACCCACCTGGCCCCGGCTGCGAATTTAGTGTTAGACTGCTGCCCGAAACGCCCACGCAAACATACACCGTGACACTTAGCCAAGTCGAACAGTTCGCCAGATTTGGCGTTGCAAAAGGAGCACCCGGGATCATTCGCAAAAACAAACTCCGCGAGTTGCTCGGCATCGTCGAGTAAGCTAGCTAGCGGCAAGAAAGCTCAGCCCGACTGCTCCGTACAGAAAGAATCTGTGCCTGCTGCTTCGTCCCATCTTAGCTGGCGGTCAAGGCCAAGTTGCACTCCGCTTCGCTCCGTAGAGTAGGACGCAGGCGCGCCGCAAAGCGACGGTTCCTGCGCCCCCTCATCGAACCGGACGTGCGGATTTCCCGCATCCGGCTCTCCGATCATCTTCATCCGGCGGCGTGCGCCGCAATCCTTCCAAATGGCTCACTTTCCCCACCATCTTGTAAAGCCGACATAGCGTATGAAGAACGTAAAACCGCCATCGTTTCTTAGCAGTCCGCCAGGGACATTGGTGCTTGCGCCGAAGCCATAACTGCACTTCGCTTCGAACGGCCCAATCCACCTCATGGAATGTCCGGTTACTGTTGCCAACCCGAAAATAGGTACACCATCCATTCAGGACGGGATTCAGCTTCCGAATCACCACGCTGACTGGCTCATTAGACGGAATGGATCGGGCCACTTCGCGAACCCGTTGACGGATGTGCAGGCACGCCTTGGCGCGTGGCCACATGTACAACATCCGCCCCGGGGCTTTTCGAAACTCAAAGCCGAGAAACGCAAAGCCTTCTGCCAGTGTCGTTAACAGGCTCTTCTCTTGATTTACCACCAATTGAAGAGCAGCGAACTGAGCTTGCAGTTGCTCCCACGCCTCCCGCGCCTGTTGTTCCGTCCGCGCCAGCAGCACCATATCATCCGCATAGCGAATCAGCCGAACATTGCCGACCGCGACACCGTCGCTCCGGCACCATTGACGATCTACCTCGTGCAGAAAGATGTTGGATAGCATCGGCGAGATCACTCCGCCCTGAGGAGAACCTCGGACCGGGTGAGTCACCTTGCCTTCCTCCATACCTCCCGCCTTCAGCCAAGCTCGGATCAGGCGTATAACCTGAACGTCTCCGACCCGACGTTCCACTAACTTTAAAAGTAGTTCGTGCGAAATCGTGTCGAAGTAGGATTTCAAGTCAACGTCCACCACGAACGAATAGCCTTGATTGACACTTTGCACGATTGTGCTCAGCGCCATACGCGGCGTCTTCTTCGGGCGGAATCCGAATGAGCAGGGCAGAAAATCAGCCTCGAACAGTGGTTCGATCACCAACTTCACTGCCATTTGCACCACTCGATCCTTCACCGTCGGGATGCCCAACGGCCGAGTCTTTCCCGGTTGTCCAGGCTTCGGTATATGAACGCGGCGGACTAACGCCACCCGGTATCTTCGGCTCCGAAGTTCCTGTTCGAGTTCGTTCAGGAACCTGTCTTCACCGTAGTCGCGGATGGCATTCATGTCTACCTGATCCACTCCCGCTGCCCCTTGGTTGGACTTCACTCGTTGCCAGGCTGCTTGCAGGATATCTTGCCGACAAACCTTATCGTAGAGAAGTGTGAACCTCCTTTCAGGTTGTTGCTTGGCCACTCGGTATAGCGTCCGTTGCAGTTTGCGGGCTTTATCGAGTCTCACGGGCGCTTCGCGCCTAGCTTGACGGGTCCGGGGTTGAGCATTCCCTTGCGGGCGCAGTCCGGCAGCCTTTCCCTGTTTCGTTCGCTTGATGAAAGTAGCGGCCCTTCCCTCCACTCGGTTCTCCCGAGCTTCATCGGTACTATGGCCACCTCCAACTCCCTGCCCGGCTTCGTTACCACGCTTTCGGGTTCTCCCCTTATACGCTTCTCTACCAGCTGGAGTTGCCTCCGCTGGACCGAACAGGGTCTCTCCGGTTAACTTGATGATCTGTCTCTGCGTGCTGCCGCCCTGTACACCGTCCCGGCAATTTGCACTGTCTCTCGCTGTACTGCAAATCGTGTCAGGCTTCGCCATAAGGCCACAGGCTCGCCCCGGGAAAAGATCCAGCTGAATCGGCGTGATCGCTGGTAAAGTTGACGATGCTGAAATGGCGTTCACTTCTGTTGCGGCCCGCAGATTCGCCTCGCCTTCCTGCCGACACTGGAAGGCTTTGTCATCCCGCTTCTTCGATGCTGGTTGCCCGGCATCGAAGGGAATTAGGCTATCGGGTGAGCGAGTCATTACCCGAGTCGATTCCTTTCAATCAACAAGTTCATCAAGTCCTCTCGGACGCACGGCCTTGACTCAAGCCAGCTCCTCCGGTTCTGTGCAGCAAGCACACGACAAAGGAGATCACTATGAATTCAAACATTCAGAACAAGAAGACACTCAGCGCTACTGACCTGGCGCAATTCACTGGGACGGAACAGTGGTACCGTCATTCAATCAATCGAACTGTACTCTACACAGACGGTATCCGGTATGTCGCGGAGCACGGTCAGGCGTATTGGCTTCTCGACGAGATCGCTCTGATCCAGCCCTACGACAAGAGCATCGCCGCCGAAGAATTTCAGGTTTGGAAACTAGAAGTTCAGCCGGACAAAACTGCCACCCTCACTTGCGACGACGGCAACGGGCATGTTGTCTTCAGTAAAGAAATACCGTACACCGATTTTCCGCTGGAAACCATCACGCTTTATTTCGCAAACGATGTAATCCACTTGCCAAGCGAATATTGATCCATCGCCACTCAAGGCCACGCGATGATTCTTCGCGTGGCATTTCAAATCGGTAACCCAAGGGGCCGGAAATCAATCATTTCAACGCCGGGTTTCGCTCCACCTCGCCCAACACGCTCGGCGATTCAAAACTGCTGCTGGTAATAGCGATTCCCTGCGAATGTTACCAACCCCTCGGATCTGCGGTGAGCTTGTGAGCCGGGGCAGTGCGAGTCGCGGCCATGCAGGCAGTCCCTTCAACCGATGTTGCCCAATTAGCAGTTGCCTTCTTCGCAAGTGGTCCGCACATATCTGCCACCTGGCGTGCTAACGCCGGGCGTGCCGAAAACCACTGACGAAAACCCACATCCGAATACGTAGACAAATCTCCTGCACCATTCCGCTCCACAAGCCGGATAACGGGCGATTCCTCGGCGCGCTGGTGAGAACACGAAATGGTGCCCATGCACACCAACGCCACTCTGATCCTTTTAGAAACCTTCGACATCTCTATAATTTTAGACCTGGTTTTTCCAGCAGATTGATCCTGTAAGGGATGACCGAAAACGCAGAGTTTGGAGCGAACGCAGACCCAAGAACCTTGCGGTCAGTCGAAGGAATGGCCGAAATAGCCGAGCAGAGCTAATGCTAGCAGGCCGAGCCCAAGCAAAGACTGAACGCCCGATACGGTGCGCATCCATCGGCACGTAGGGTCAGGAAAGAGTAGCAGCGCCGCCCGCCGTTTGCGGCTCGGAATTCTAAGCTAAGTCACCGGTTGGGTCCTCGTCTCATTTCTCATCGAACCCACTGCCAGGGCGGCTGTTCTTCGCGGGTCGTCAGGCAACGGAATACTGTTTGCCGATGCACTGGCCGATTCGGACACTCCGAGAAAGCAGGGTCGGAGGGGCGGAGGAGCCTGCCGCCTTTTTCGGGAGTGATCCATCGCGAACCAGTGCTGGCGGCCTGTCGCACTTATCCGCAGACGTGCCAGGAGTGATAGAGCTTTATCTTGCAGGCTTGTCGACCGAACATCCACGCGAAGTTGCGGTCGTGCTCCGTGCAGTGTAGTGGTGTGGCTTGCTTCGGTAGTACGGCCGCCGGAGGCGTAGGCGAGCCGAGCTTTTCGTGGCGATTCTTCGCTGCGAGTACAGGCGAAAGACTTTCAGAGACGGTGCGGTTTCCCCGCACGAAACCTACCATCAAGCCATCCTGCATCGCCCATGCGTATTCACCATTCACAAATCTCATGATGCCCTGATCGCAGTAGTGTTGGCCGATGCCGTGATTGTCATCTATGGGCTTACATTCTGCAAAGATACCGTCCTGCGAAGGCATCACGGAAGACCGCTCGCGTCTCAGAAGGAATAGGACGAGATCTGGCTTTTTTGCGGGATGTGAGCCGTCATAATTGGAGATCTCAGGTGCTCGTACGACGTTGCGGATTCTCCGGCGATCAAAGCCATCAACTTCAGAGCTTGTCAGGAAACGATCTTCCAGCAATGTATGGAGTTGTCGCGTGATCTCGTCTTCTTTAGCTTCGCCGAGGCGGAACCCGCCGGGTGGGCTATCGTGGAGGATTTCGAAGGCCCTCGTCAAAGCTGCGTGCGTAGCGAGAATAACTCGCAATGGCACGGGCGGATGCGGTAAGGGGCGAGATGAAGCGGTGAAAAAACCTGATTCGCTCATCTCACCTCAAGGGGAAAAGCATTCAGGTGATTTTGCTCGATATGGAGGCTGCAAAGCCAAGCTCGGCTACGAGTCCAGAATCGGCTCTGATTGAGTATCCCTATGAGAAGTCCGCCACCTTCGGGAATTCGAACGACGACACGGCTGGCACCCGTCTTGTTGGCCTCTGTCGTCAGTTTCGCCAATAGGCTCTTCCAATTCGCTGGCGCTTGATTAGCTGTCGCGACCGTGACGAACTGCCAAGCCCGAATTCCCCAGGTCGGATCTTGAGCCACAGGCTGAACCGCGACCCGCTGATTCGTCAAGCGAAAGAGTGGTTGCAGCATCGCTTCCAGATAGGCGCAAAACGACCTTGAATTCTCGGGACTGATCGGGCTCTCGGCTCGTTCGCGAACCGATCGGTAGGGGCCGCAGTAGGTGACTGTGTCTCTCACAACTACTTCATCATGCTCATCCAAATTGCATATC
Source organism: Bryobacterales bacterium (assembly GCA_003167495.1). Taxonomy (GTDB): domain Bacteria; phylum Acidobacteriota; class Terriglobia; order Bryobacterales; family Bryobacteraceae; genus Bog-105. The sequence goes on from PMSX01000251.1 coordinate 26,114, forward strand.
TCAAAAATAAGCTTGTCGATGTCTTCCCAAGGCCCTTCGTTTCTCTGGAGAGATTGCGCAAGATTGAGAATTCGACCGCGAACTTTCGAAGAGAGCTTTCGAGGGTCGGGGAACGGGAAACTTTCGATGTCCTCTTTAAGGATCGTTCGATAACTTGCACCTTGCCGAGAACTCCGCATAAGACAAAAATGCTGAAAAAGCAAACTGTGAACAAGCAAGTAGATCAGCGCCGACATTGCCTCACCCTGATCGGCGCCTGCGGCGGAAAAGCCATAGAAGCTCTTGGAGAAGGCTAGCGGACGTGTTAACGAAAGGAAAGCTTTCGGGGTTTCGCGATTCTCACCCTGCGCTTGAGGGACTATCGCCAATGGCGGTTCATAGAGCTTCGCATTGCGCGGCATATGAGCCGTACGTCTTTGGTGCTTCTCTCCCCAGATTTCCAGATTATCCGGAACATCAAATCCGTGTTGCGGAATTTCGAAATCTCGAAGATGGACCAAATGGTCGGCGGGGTACTGCTTAAGCCTAAGCCCGAGGTGGTAGCCTTCGCCGGAATATAGGTGCTCGGTTCGCCAGAAATCGCGGACCGAAGTCTTCGGGAGCCTCTCGATGATATCAACATCTAGGGATGTCCCAATTGCTAATGCCTTTAAGAGCCAAGGTTTATAAATTACGTCTTGAATGCTGACTAGCTCAGCAGATTTATAGTCAATTCTGAACTGACCGATGCTGCTTAGGCGGTTCTCTCGGACTGGTGTGACAAATTGAAAGCTATGGTCACGCTTCGGGACGACGTTCCGCGCAAAGATCAACATGAAAGGGAGATCCATCTTGGGCCAAACCGGCGTCTTCTCTAGATCCGAACCGTTCAAGATTCCGGTGACCGTCACGGCCTGCAGGAGGGCGTCCCTAGCTTCTTTCCCTTTGCCGGCTTGCTTCAATATGATGCGCGCTGGCAAAGCCATCGCGATCAAACCGTCAGATCGAGCCCATTCTGTGGCCCGCCAGAAAAAAGGCAAGTCAGGGTTGTGGTCCGGATTCTCATAGCTCTCAGCCAGATCAAAGCATTTCCTTGCCTGCATCGCTCGCCTCGAGACCGCCGTGAACTCGCTATTGATCTCCATTACAAGTTTTTGACTCTCAGCCTGATCTCTGGCGGCGCGGAGCCTAGTCCACGGCGGATTTGTGACAACGATATCGAAGCTTCCGTTGAATGTTGCCGGAACTTTAGTTCCAAGGCTGCCTAGAACGAATCCTTCCTTCCTTTCTGAGCTATCGTGACCGAAGTCGAAGAGAACTTCTCCTCTCAGAGGGCGAGGAAACTTAAGCGCGCGTGGAGGACGCTGAGTTCCATTGACCTCGATAGCGGTGATGTAAAGTGCAAGCGCAGATAGCCGGAGCGCTGATTCACTTATTTCAAACCCCCGCAATTGTTTGTAGAGGATTCGCTGTATCGCACGTGTATCTGGCCGATTACCGGACTTCTTCCAATGTTCATGCACCAATCTGCGAAACGCTAGAACCAAGAAGACGCCACCTCCACATGCCGGGTCTAAGACTATGGCATCGCACCTGTTGTCCACTCCGGAGAATGCCTCATCCACCAAAATCTTCGCGAGAGCCCTAGGTGTGTAGTGGACGCTGGTCTCTTGTGCTTGCTCCTCGTCCCACTGGTGGCTGAAGCTTTCGTAGACTTGGCTCAGCACGCCGATTGGAATATGGGTGAAATTCAGGTCATCCCAATCGACGCGAAATAGAAAAGGTTGAAACGTACCGTGGCCCACATGTTTCCATCCTCTGAGAATGGCCTCCAGATGAAGAAATAGTTGACCAGAAGTCTTTTCCTCTGCCGTTTTGTAATAGTCGGCGTAGGCCCGTGATCGACTTGTCGCGCTGGCATCGCTAGGTAATTCGGGCACCAGCGGCAATAAATCGCCATTAAATGTCTCGTCGAGCCAGCACGACGTAGCCGCGGCGCGCGCGGCGGTCGAAAAAGTATCTCGAAGATCAGTGGCTCCGGGGCAGATTTCGTCCAGTTCGCTTTCGAGCACTATCCGTCGATCGACAAGGAAGCGAAAAAACAGCGCGCGGCCCGTCGTTGAGAGAACATCGAGTCCTTGAAGGTGGCCCTCTTTCCCTGACGTACCCGCAAGAGCGCGTGACGCGGCTGTCAGAAGATCATGAATGGTCTCGAAAACGTAGTCCGCCTTCTCGGGTCGGCCATCCAAGTCATAGGTGCCGGTCGCCAAGCCTTGAAAAAACATCGGCGCGCCGGTACTAGAAGCGTCGATTGTCTTGAAGCTCGCGGTTCTCAGCGCTTGTCTGTCGAGGTTGATCGGATAGATGTCCAATGAACCGGGTCTGGCAATGCCGAGGCAAGCGTGCTCACCACGATTCGCTAAAAGCTGCTGAAGCCGCTCGATATGTTGAGGAGCGGCCTGCGGTCCGGTGCCATCGATGAGGAAGAGGAGAGCACGACCCTGGAACTCCGCGACCGCGTCGGGTAGGACTGTCCCCTTTGGGTGTTTTGTGGGAAGCAGGTCAAGGTAGTCGAGGTGAGCGGGTGTGGGCTCACCGTCAAAAAACAAAAGAGATGGACATCCGAATGCTCGCGCGCTCGAACTCAACCGTCTCATCGTCTCGTTTGGCGACTTGGTGGACACGGTCAAATGCTCCTCACAACACCGACCAAACTGCCCATCACCCGCACTCGGTTCAAACGGTCCAGATCTACCTCAATGTCCGGAAAGACGGGATTGGCGGCTTTTAAAACGAGACGACGCTTTCCACGATGAACATACTTAAGAGTGGCTTCATCTTCGATCAATACAGCTCCGATTCCGCCCGATCTGACTTCGAGAGAGGCGTCCAATATTGCCAGGTCCCCGCCCAAAATGCCGGCGCCTTCCATACTCTGGCCTTTCACCCGAAGCGCAAAGAGCTCATTTCCCCTGAAGAGTTGGGCAGGAAATTCAAGGACGGATTCGAACTTCTCAGTCGCCCAAAGTGGGTTTCCTGCGGCAATGTTGCCTAGCAGCGGAACGCGCACAAAACCAAAACGAGCCTGACCTTTAATTCTCTTTACAACCAGCGCCCGCGAGCGATGCGGTACCCTTTTCACTCGACCTTTGTTTTCTATCAATCGCAAATGCTGGCGAACTGAATTCTCGCTCCTGAATCCAAAATGCGCGGCGGTTTCCTTCAGGGTCGGAGCGAAGCCGGCTGTCCGCTGGCGTTCTTCAATGAATGCCAGGATTTCCTTTTGCCGATCTGTCAGTTCGCGCTGAGCCATCTTGTTGGATACTGTTCGGAATAGCAGTATATCAAAAAACAAAACAGGCCTGTAATGTTGTAGTCCGCCTCTCCTCACCCGCCGTGCTGTGAAATCTTCAATACTCTCTCATCCGACGATCCCAAGACAGACCGGATCGTTTCACTTTTTTGCAGAAATGGAATTTGGATTACTCAAGTCGGCTAGCATCCGCCGATTCTTTCACCTGCCACTTGCCCTCTGACACGCACCTAGTCGAGGTGGAACTCTTAAAAAACGCGAGGTTCGATTATGGAAAGCTCCGTCAAGTGGGGCAGCAGTCGCATATCAGAGAGACGGAACTGGGCCCACCCAGTAAACCTAGGCGGCTCCTGGGATCAGTGCTTTTTCAACTCTGCAAGACCTGTTTCGATTCGATGCAAATGAAAGCTGATGTATTCAACGCTATCTGTAGTATTTCGCTTTTCCAAGACTTGGCCGTAGAACGATCCTAGAAGAAACAAAACAATCCCCAACAGGCACGCCCATATCCTTTTCGTCATCTTCTGTTGCTGAAGAAGTCGAGCATTCTCGTCCACCATTTGCCGGGCTGTAGCCAGCAGCTTCTTCGTTTCGTCCGAAAATGTCGCCGCAAGGGGGCTCAGCTCAGTACTGACCTCACGAGTGAGAGTCTTCAATGTGATCACCGCAGCTTTCAGAAGCGAGGCCGTGTCCTGCAAACCGCAGGCAGCCAATTGTTGTCGAAAACTTTCGCTCATGGCTTTAGCAACTGCAGCCGGGTCGATGCCATCCGCAATCTCCTTGGGCAGTCTGGCCAATCGGGCCTCTACCTTTGCGCAGTACTCAGCCTCGGCCTTGGCCTTTTCACGGAATTCTCCCAGGAATTCCGTGAGCGCATCTGGTATCCGCTGACCCAGCAAAGATAGCAATCCGAGCAACTCCGCCAGTTGGCGAAATTCATCGCCCGGAGGCAATCGGTTCAGATAACACATCAACGCGGAATAGGTCTCACGATCCTGCGTGTTCGTTAGGCGATCTGCTAGAGAGGCGATGACGTTTGGTGACGTCGGTGGCATCACAACAGCAAGAGGCCTTTCACCCGGTCCAGCTCAGCGAACAAATTCCGGCGATAAGCCTGGGCACGCCAGACGCTGGCCGTCAGCTTCAGCGCCGGCACTTCGGTTTTACGCTCCGCGACCGACTGCAGTGTGAGTCCATGCTCGCGTATTTCATGTTCGATTTCCGGTATCCGGTACTCCATGCTTATGACTTTGGGCTGAGCTACGCGGCGAAACGCTTCGGCTTCACTGTCGTTTTCCCAACAACTAAAATCGGCTGGGTCGCTGATGGAGTTCTTGACGATCAAATACTCCACCCGATCTCGCAAGAATTTCCCCCACGCCAGAATGCTGGAAACGCTGGCCGGATCAGGTGTCACCAATCCAATGGCGGTGAAGGCAATGCCATTGCTCTTGGCTTGTTCGTGCATGGAATCGAACCAGCGGTGCGCAACTTCGCCCGCCCCTGCGCCCATGTCGGCGACGACGATGGGCGCACCTTCGTCTAAAACGTGAACGAAGTCATCTAGGCCGCGCGCTCGTTGAATATTCGCCTTGCGCGCCTCTGGGAAGAAGTGAGCGAGCGAACCGCGCGTTTTGTTCTCGCTGTCCATATCTATGAGCGCAAGCGGCGCCTTTTTGCTTGCGTACCACTCGACCAATAACGTGCTGAAAGCGGTTTTGCCGACACCGCCCTTGCCTCCTTGCGTGAACACGATCCGGCTCGTCGGCTTCGCTTGATGAACCGGCATTTCTACTACTGGGTTTGCTGTAGCCATTTGAGAATGCTCCTTAGAGTTTTTGAATAGTCCGCGGTTTGTCCACGTCGAAGTCCCAGCCGAGATTCGGCTGTTCCTCTGACGTGGTCTGATTCAGAGAGCGAATAAATTCCAGTTGGGCCGTGCGTTCGTCTGCAGTCAGTTTTTTACCTTGCCTCACGACTGGTTCTGGTTCTGATGCTGGAATCTGAGGCGGTTCGACTTCGGGTTCGGGCTTCGGCTTTCGCGGTCGAGACCGGCGCTGAACAAACTCGTACAGCGGCAAGTACGTAATATCGACGCCGCATTTATCGCGCAACAGTTGGCAGATGCGCCGATAGCTTCTACCCTGTCTTCGCCAACGTAGAACCAATTCCCGGTATGGTTCCAACCGCGATTTGGGTTCGTCTCCCGGCGCGCTGTCGAAGATTTGTTGGAGTTCTTCGTTCATAGGCAGAATCCGAGACCCGAGCAATCCGTGACCACGGGAGGCATATGATGATAGCGGCATCGCGGGTGCCCGGAACTACTAACTGCAAAAACACCATCCCTAAGCCTTCGGCTTAGGTCCGATTCACGTCTCGAAAATTCCCGGTTTTGATCTGCTCGTGATCTGCCTTTGATCTGTGTCTGATCTGCTGTTGATCTGCCATTGATCTGCCCAAGTTTTTGACAGTGTTTCTGTGAGGTGAAATACATTTCGGCGTCTCTGGGGGCGGGAACTACTCGAATTTCTCGACGGTGATGGCCGTAATGGAAGGACCGGAATACTGACTCGCGTTGGGACCGCGCACGGCAAACCTTGCTTCGTTCTCACTTGGCTGGACAAGACGGAAGAGGCGCTCCGTGGCAATCGCGGAAAGCAGGACGGCCAAACCGTGGCCGGTGACCGTGACCATGTGGGAGGCAAACGCGATTTGAACGCTGGAATTGTCGCCCTGGGCGTAGACAAACCGGAACCAGGGCAGCGCAAAGACTTCCCGGCGAAGCTGAACCACGAGAGAGGCGGGCTTCGAGCCTTCCTCGGCTAAGTGCCAATCTTCAGAGACTTGAATGGGGGCGGATGCTGGCATGATCTGAAACACTCTCCTTCTGATGAAATTGCGCCCAGTGCGTCTGGCTTTGCCGCTGGGCGTGATACTGGTGAAAATCGTCGGTCTGGGAATGCCGGGTATAGCGGCTCGCCTGAGCCATGGCCGAAGCGCGACGGGCTAATTCCGTGGCCGACTGCCGGTCCCCAGACACTCCAATGGATTCCTGGAGCGCCGAAGTGTCGCTGGTGACGACTGTGAGCCCTTCACGCGCGCGCGTCGCGGAAACGTAAAACAAATCTTTCGGCATGCGATCTGCGGCGATCACTTCGTAATCCACCGTCTTGCCCTGGCTGCGATGCGCGGTGACCGCGTAACCGTAGGTGAATTGCCGATAGTCTGCCGGCAACTCGCGACCATCCTGCAACTCAATGGCGCCCGGCTTTACCGCCCCCACGGTGACCAGCTCGCCGTTTGTGGCCTTGAAAGCGTGCTTACCCTTTTCTTTCCAGTTGGCTTGCAATAGCAGCTTGTCGCCTGCCGACACTTCGATCTCTTGCTTTTCAAAAACGCCGAATGCTTTCACATGGCTGGACTTGATTTGTACTTCCTTGCCATCGGCGCGGCGTGCCGTGACATGCCGTTGATCTGAGCGCACCACTTGGAGCGATTCATTCTTCTTGGCGACACCTTTGACGCCCTGATGGAAGGCGAGCACCTGGCCCTGCTGATAGTTCTTGGTACGGTTCTTTTGGGCTTCCGTCCAATTCAAAGGGTTATATTTCACGAAGGAATAACCGTCGCCGATCTCCCCGGCCTGCTTGCGATCCGCGCGAATGGCATGGGTGATACCGTTGATTTCGTCATGCGTCGCCGCCACCACCAATACCGTGCGAGCCTTGCCCTTGGCGTTCAGCATTGCCGCCGCTTGGCGGTACTCCTTGCAGACTTCCTGCGCGCGGAAACGCCAATCGACTTCACGAATGGCTCCCATTTTTTCGAGTAGCTCGTAGCCTTTCGCGGGGCGATTCCGCAAGGCCTCAACCGCCGCCTTATATTCGGCATTGGTCTGCCGTTGCACTTCGAGCAACGAAACACGTCGCAGATTCGATTCACGCTCCAATACCCGGAGCGCATCGCCTTCATCCACGCTCTTGATTTGCGTAGTGTCGCCACTGAAGACGACGCGAGCGTCTTTCATCTTTGCCAGTGCAAGCAAGTCAGCCATATCCTGGCTTGAAACCATACCCGCTTCGTCAATGATCAAAACCTGGCCGCGCAACTCCGCCTGCTGCACCGGATCGACCAGCAGACGGGCAATCGTCATCGCGCCGGTGAACCCTACTTTTTGAAGTTCCTCGACCGCCGAGGCGGTTGGCGCAACGGCCACCACGCTTCGCCGAACTTCACGCAATCCGCGATGCAATTCCTGGAGAGTGACTGTCTTGCCCGTACCCGCCGCACCGCAGAGATTGAAGGCCAGATCTCGCGAATCCAAAACCGCAAGCACGGCTTGTTTCTGTTCGGGACGCAAGCGATCCGAGACGACGAAGGGAAGCGAACGCCCCAGTGGCTCATATCGATTGATCCCCGCGTTGATGGCTTGGACCATCTGTCGCTCGCGAGCCAGACTTTCGCGCGTTGCCACTTCGCCGCGCGCAGTCAACATCTCACCGCTCGCCAGTTCGGTCTGCAGGGCCGCCTTGAGTTCCAGCAAGTTGATCCGCCCGCGGCCATGCCGCAGGGCTTCCGTGTAAAGTTCGAACTCCTTTGCGACTGATACACGCGCGAACAAATGTTCGCGCGCATACTTGAGAGAAGTCGCAGCTGGTGCCTGCTCATAAATTGACCCTCGTGCCAGCGCGACCTCGCGCAACCCCTTCAATGTTGTAGTTTCGTCATCGGTCAGACGCGCTCGTTGCGCCGCCTTGACCGCTTCCGTTGTAATTTCCGTGAGCTTCGGCTCCCGCGTTTCACGAACCAGGCGCGCAATCTCATTGTCGGAAGGACGACGGCCGTTTTGGTTAATAAAGTCCTGAATGGCGGCATCCCGCTGTGCGGTCCGTTGCGAGTACTTTTCCAGAGTCGATTCCTGAATGCCAACGATTCCAAAGCCGTTATCCTTTCCGCGCTGAAAGCGATCCGCAACCTGATAGCCCTGGCTCATGACCACGCGCGCGACTACGTTGCGGTAAACCTCGGTGAGGTACTCGCGATGCTCGTAAATGGCGGACGCCTGCAGAGCCTTCCATTTGCCCTCAATGCCGTCGTAAGTCAGATTCCCCGCGACTAGATGCGTATGAATTTGCGGATCGAGTTCGCGGCTGGTGTTGTGCTCGTAGGCTGCTATGACAAGATTCGACGTTAGACGGGTATCGTTCGCTCCGAACTTCCGAACCCGAGCACCAGCCAGGCGCTCCATTTCCGCCGACATCTCCGCCACGCCCGCTCGATGCGCCTCGAACAACCGCAGATCTTCTATCGCCTGCACCGATAGGGCCTTCGGCGCGCTCACAGTGAAGTCGTATAGGTTGCGGCTGGTCTGAATCTTTTCGATGACCTCTTCGCCATTGCGTTCGACCGTTCCATAACGGTCCGCACTCTTGCGCTGCCGGAGGAATTCACCCGTCGACGGATCAACGGCTTGGCGGATGGCGTCGAATTCTTCCATGGTGACCGCGCCTTCCAACCCGAGAAGTTCCGCGCCACGCCCCATCCATTCCCCGGTCACCTTCTCACCGACGGAATAGTAGTCNNTCCGTGCGGTAGTCATCAAAGTTCCAAGGTGGCGGAATGGGGGCGTCCACCGGACAGATCACCTCGGTTTGCAGTGCGTTAACTGAAGTAGGCTCGGGCTCCTCGCGATAAATCAACGGCGGGATGATCCTTTGGACTGGCTCGGCCAATACAGCCTTTTTCTTGGGAGGCCGGAGCTTGAAACGCAACACTCGACCCTCTTGTAAGATGTAGCCTTCGAAACGGGGTAACGCCTGAATCTCCGCCGCCGTGACCGGCGCCGTCGTCGTCACTTGGTTGGTGATCGACCGCGCCCGGTGTCCCCGGTTGAACAACATCAAATGCCACGGGCGGTTTTCCGTCACTCTGTCAATCTCTTCGTGACCGATCATCTTTTCGATATGCAGCGCTTCGCGCTCAGATCCGGTGCCGAGCACGATGTTGGTATATGCCTGCGCCGTGATGGTTTGCGCGCCCTTTTCTCCGTAGCGCTCTTCGAGCTGGGGAAGGTCGTGGCATCCAAGAACAATGGGATTGCCCGATGCACGCTGCTTTGTCATCCCGCTTTCCAACTGACCGATGCGGTCCATTGTGGCGACCTCATCGAGCACAAACCACACGCGCGGTACGTCACGGTCGCGAACTTCCGCTTGCGTGTGCAGAATCGCCATGTCCACGATGGCCGTATGCAATGGCAAAACGGCTTCTTGTGTTTCGGGTTCGGAGGAAAGGAAGATGCAGCCCCGGCGATCCTTCTTCCATTCCTTTAGCGAAAATGTCCGTCGCCCTTCCGGCGTCGCTGGCATCATGCGCAACACCTTCGCAATTTTGCCCAGCGTTGAGAACAACCCTTGGGACTGGTCTGAAATCTCCACTTTCGTTGTGCCGCCCCGATTCAAGCTGCGATAGTGCTCCGTGCCCTTGACTCTTGGCAGAATTTCCCGTTCGCCGTTCGCCAGCCAATAGCCGAGCTTGGCGCACGTTGCCGTGTCACCCGGCTCGTTGTAAGCCGAATAGCGCGACATTAGATAAGCGAAGATGGCGCGCGGAACTTCAATGAAGAAGGGCGAAGACCGCGGCTGCCTGGGGAAGAAGCTCGACGCCCACGGCGTAGCTTCCGGTTCATCTGCAGCTTCATCTTCCATCGCCCAATACGGGCACTCTTCCAGACGCGGATCAATGGCCCAGTCAATGCCGGGCCGATAGAACTCGCGATAAAACTCGCGCTTCGGATCATGAATGACAAAGGTCTCGCCGCGTGCGCGAATCTGCTGGATCAAATTCCGCATGAGGGTAGACTTGCCACGTCCGGTGCTCCCGAAAATATTCAGGTGATACGAAAGCAGCTCCTCGCTGACCACCACCCGCGCGAGCCGGCCAATCTCAACGGCAAGTCCGGGCCCTTCCGCGCCTGGCCAGCGAACTCGAAGCTTTCGCAAAGCTTGCGCAGGACGCCCACCCGCTGCTAAGTAACAGGCAGGCGTTGCTGCCAACCGGCGACCGCGTTTGATCGCTTCGCAAACCTCCGCCGAACCTAAACGTCCGCGCCAAAACAAAACCACCCACAGCCACCACAAGGGGCCCAATTCATACGAATTGAAACGCCTCCATGACACAAAGAGCGTGCCCCGGCGATGCGTACCATCCATAGCCGACAATCGGCGACGACGGTCGATATTGGCTCCGATGAGAAGCAGCAGGAGGAAAGAAACTGCCTCAGCCGTGGCAAAGAAGCTGTAAATGTTCAGCGCCGAGCCATGATAGATCTCATCCCGCAGCCAAGCGTGAAACAACTTTGGATTCACGAACCGACGTTCCACCCGTAAGCGGTCCCGTGATACTTCTGCATCGTCCACGCTGGCTAGGTTCAAGCTGCCTTCGCTTTCTTCAAGCACCAAGGCATATTCGGCAGGGAGTGTCTTCCCATCCGTTGTCAGTCGATAACTGTCTCGAAGGCTGGCCCAGTAGGTCTGCTCGTAGAACGTTTTTAGATAAGGCGTTTGACTCTGACCAGCCGTCCACCAGAGTGGCAACAGCGCCGCCGCGATAACGGAAGCACAAAGCTTCCCAAGCGGCAACCGCAACGGGAATGCACCGAACGGTCCGGTTTCGCGACGCTCGATTGCTCCAGCCAACTACAGCCCTCCACCGAGTCCCTCGCTGATCGAGAGCCTAGGCGTTTCTACGACGTGATGGTTATGATTCGCGGCGCTTTGCAGCAAGCCTGCCGCGTTGGCCATGCCTCTTTTGATGTCATGATTGGCTACAGCGAGAACTTCCTGCTGCTTGTTGCCGTGCGCGATGGCCTTGCCGTAGTCCAGCCGTTCCGTTTGCTTTTCCGCGTGGCGCAACACCGGTCCCAAGTTCTTTTGCAGATATTCGACTGCTTTCTGATGACGTTCTTCGGCCTCAGCCGGGTTGGCTGTCCAGTAGCGTTGAGACAAGTCGATCTGCTTTGCGCCGGCTTCCAGTTGATTGGCCAGATTTCTGGCGATAGCCACTTCCGGCACCGTGTAATCCTCTTGTACCCGGTCTTTAGCAAATGCTCGAAGGATGCGAATCGCTTGTTCCCGCGAAGGCTCCCCAAGCGCCTCCGCTTTTCGGCGAGAAAGATATTCGTCGCGCAGTTCGTTCTCGCGTTTGGCGAACGGCTTCATCTCTTCGCGGATTTGAGCCCATTCCGCTCTTTCCGTCTTTTCGAGCCGTTCATTGAGTTGCGCGAGCTGGGCATGCGCGAGGCGGGCTTCACTGACGATTTCCTCCCGCGTCATTTCGGTGATTGGCTTTTGTTGCGGCTCATCCACCGATCTCTTTTCGACCAGTTCGTTCCACTCCTGCCGGCGCACGTAATCCTCGCGCAGTTGCTGCCGCTGCTTTTCGGTGGGATTGCCCGGAACCCAGCCGCCATGAAACGCCGCCGACTCACGGATGATTTGCCGTTGTTCCAGTTCGGCTTCGCGGTCTTCCGCCGCGCGCTCCGTAGCACGCGTGAGAAACTCCTTGGTCCTTTCGATCAGCTCGCGCCTATCCTCGACGCCATCATCCGCTGATGCAGCGATTCCAAACCGTTGATCGAACTCCGGCGCGACTTCTTGTTCACTGAGTGCATTGCGCCTGCTCAATTGCGGATGAATCTCATCAACGGCTGCGTAAGCCCTGCCGTAGCTCTTTTCCGCCGCCTCTCGCGACAAGCGAAAGACATCGGGACTATCCAATTGAGGAAACGATGTGCCGGCGATCCAACTCTTCGGAGCATCGGATGGATAGGACAAGTCCTGAAATACCGCGTCCCCGGTGGGATCGTATCCTAGAAACCTTGCTTTTTCTATGGCCATGCTTGCACCACCAATAACGGTTTGGCGTAAAACCGCACCTCTTTACTCGACACGGGTCCGAAATACCGCGAGTCGAAACTGTCGCGGCTATAACCTGAAATAGCCCACAAGCCAGATGTGTAGACACCGAACGCATAGTGCGCCAGTGGCTTACCCGCCTTGGAAAATGCCTTCGGGGCGGTATTTCCTATTGGCGCGCCCGCAATCGTGAAGCCTTGAGAATCCAGCACAATCGGAGATTCTGGCGTCGCCCGGTATACCGTTTTCAAGATTGGCTGATGCCCATCCGGGCATTCGCCAGGCTCCAGTTTCAAACCCGCATCGAAGGCGGAGCGCAACGTATTCGAGTCCAAGCAAATGCCAGCGAAGGGTGCGTTTGCTTCCGGCTGTGACCGATATAGCCCAACCGGAACACTATCGCTGTAGTTGAACCGTAACGCCGAATGACGCAACGCGCCAGGCGCCCCCACGGCCAGGGCGACAAAAGCACCCCACGCGAAAAGTCTAGCTATCCTTCTCACTGTTCACCGCCAATCTTCATCGGCTCGTACGGGCCAGGGAAGACCATCGACTTCTGAACCGAAACATAGAACGGCTCACCGGGCCGAGTCTTCAACGTCGGCTGAACATTCAAATTCCGGCTGGTGATTTGCTCGCCCAGTTGCGCGGCCTGCTGCCCCACCGCCGATGCCGCAATCTGGGACGTAGAGGGGTAAGCCAGCGTACTATTGGTGCCGCTGTGATTCTGGCTGATCTGGATGCCAGACGCGAAGATGGAACTTAGCAGGACACCACCGACCAACCGCTTGATGTGGTTGTCTGTTTGATCCTTCAGTCCCACCGCACCATCGGCGGCGTGGGAGACGAACTTGTCGAGATTGATGAAACTCCCATCGGGGAAGCGCAGGTACGTCCAAATCACCTGCACGCGCCCTTGCCCATAGCTCACGGATGAGTTGTATTCTCCAGCAAGCAACGCGCCAGCCGGAATGAGAATGAACTTATGCGTCGGCGAATCGTAGACATCGTCTTTCACTTCGGCGATGAGATCGCCTGGCAAATCGGAGACGATTTTCGTTGGCAAGATCGCGACGATCTTGTCGCCCCGTTCCACCACCCAACGGGAGATAGGAGGAATTCGTGTCGTCTTGAGGTAATCACCCTCTTCTTCCTGCTGAAAGTTCCGCTTGCCGTTCTGCTGATTCAGGTCATATTCTTCGGGCACTGTTCCAGGGCCTCCCATGGCCGGATAGGCACCGCCTAATACGGGGCGCGGAACACCATTCGCGGTCGCACTCAGTTGCGCAATCCGGTCCAAATCCGCCTGGATTGGATCGACGGTCTTCGGCAAGCCCGCATTGCTGCTATTTGAATTGGCACTTATGCCGCTCTGTGCGTTGATCGCTTGTTCACGCCGTTCCAGTGCGCGAACCCTGGCCCGTCGCACTGGATCATCAATCGCCGGCGCCTGGTACTGCTGCGCATAGTATTGCGGCTGCGGCGGGACGTAATAGTAAGGCTGCGGTACTGCGGGATTGCCAGGATTTTGTGGAAACGGATGCGCGTCCGTTTTCACCGCGTCGGTCATCGCAGTTGTGGCAGTCTTCAACAGTCCATCACCCTGGGGCGTATTGTTGTTGGGTGCCGTGTTCCCGGTGACCGCGCTTAACGGCGTGGCCTCCGCCCGATTGCGAACCGCAGTCCGATTGCTCTGCGCCGCATCGTGCGCCACCGTTTCGCTCGCCGTCACCTGACTCATCTGTTCTTTCTTCTTGATCCGCGTTCGGAAACCGAGAATCACCACGCCCACGAAGAGAACCGCCAGGGCAACGGCTAACCACACGATTCCATTGCCCATTGGGCTGACAACTTGCGGCCGACGCCCCGCCAGATTCACTATTCCCATTGCTATTGAGCCTCCTTTTTCGCCACGTCGTTGTGAATACACACGCGCTGCTGTTTTTTCCCAACTCCTTCCAACAGACAGCCACGATCAAAGAGGGCATCCACGATTAGTCGGTTTTCTTCCCAATGGGAATTGGCGGGAATTGGCCCCGTCGCACCAGCGATTTCGAGAACCGGCAATCCGACCTTGCGGACCTCCTGCGAAAGTTGGATGTACGTCCGAGAGCCGTCATCGCCGACGCTCAGCGGGATCATGTAGTGCGCATCCCTGCCATGAACCTCCAGAGAGTACTTCCAGTTCTTAATTTCCTTGTCCGTAGCTAGGGCCGCTAGGCGTGCGGCTTCCTCCAACTTTGCCTTGGCCAGTTGCTCTTCGGCTTTCTTGCGGCGCTCTTCTTCTTCCGGGTAAGTGAAAGAGATGCGCGCAATGTGTTCGTTCTGCGTTGCGATCAGCCGGAAGTAATAAACGCGCCGGTTGGTCCCGACTGTCAGCGTGGTTTCAACATTGGCCACGGTCGGCTTAATGATGAGATAGTCGAACTCCCCAACGCGATCAGTTCCTTTGTGAACCGAGATGTGGAACTCGTCGTCACCGACATCGACGTCCTTTTCCGTCGCGTGTTCGCCTGGCTCAAGATCGATCTCCGTAACTTGTAAGAGAGCACACACAATCGGCGGAATCCCTTTGCCCCAGGTGTAAATAACACGCCCATCGGGAGATGGCTTGGGTTGTGGATCGCTGTTCAAAGCGGAATCCGACATTGCCAGAGCCGCCTTAACGTTGCCGGGGAGCGGAGCCGTCCGAGTCAACGGTAGCGGTTCGACCGTCTCTTTGCTCTGTTTCCGTTCATGTTTGGGCGCGGCTAATGGATTAGATTGACTATTCGGGCCCACGATTCCGCCCGATGCACCAAGCATTTTCAGCGCGGCATCGTAAGCCGCCGCACGCTCCAGCGCTTGCTGCTTTGTCATCGCGATCGCTGGAGCCGTATTCGGGGAAGGAGATTGCTGCGCGTATGAGGCTCTCGTGAATGCCACCACAAATAGGGCGAAACAAAATGGATAATTCCTTGTCTTCATTGCTGCACCTCGTTGAATGTCAGTTCCGTCGCCAGAATCCCCATCGGATTCTCCGCGCGGGCCTGCTCGTTGGTGGGAATCTTCGTGGCATACACGATTCGTGCGTGCCACATCCTGCTGCTTACGCTCTGACCCGACAACGCTGTTGTCGTTTCCGTCCACCAGATCCCATAGGTGTTAGCTCCTTCGCGGTCGAACGTGCGGTACTGAATGGTCACGATTTCCCCTTTGCCCGCGCGTGCAATCGGATCGTTAGCTTCGTACCACTTCGCAAGCGTGTCGCGGGCTTGCGATCCGTCCCCCACAAACGCAAACGCGCGATCCCAATCGGCCTTTTGCGCCCCCGCGTCCGAGGTCACGGTTCGCCAAGAGGTGATGAATTTCTTCAACTCCTCCACACGCACGATGTCCCAAGTGGCATCGTCCATGTTGGTCGGCTTGATGGTGCCCGCATAGTTCACTTGGGAACCCGTCCGGTCCAACATGTAAAGTTCCGTGCGGGAAGTATGCGCCAGGCGCCAAATGCCGTAACCCAGGCCTCCGTTAATCAGGACAAGCGCAAAGGCCATTAATTGCCAATTACGCCGTCCCGCCAGCAACGAGGAATACCGTTCTTCCCAATTTCTCTGGTAGCGGCGCTGTTTTTCCCGCGCCTCTGATTCGACCCACGCAGCATCCGCTGGTATCGACGTAGTCTTAGTCTCCGTCTCTAATAACTTCTGCATGTCTCATCTCTCCCTATGAATCCAATCCGCCAAAATCAGGACCGCGTCCGCTCCCGTTCTGCTCATTTCCCTTGGAACTAGCCGATTGCATCGCTCCCGCTGCTTGTGAGCCACCGCTCGCTGTGGCATGTGAGGACCCGGCGGCGGCACTTGCACCATTGGCCGCGCTGGGAGCCGTCGCTCCGGCCTTCATGGATGCACCTCCGGCCGCCGCCGCTCCACCCCCTGCAGCGGTACCAGCTCCTGCTGCCGAACCAATGCCGGAAGCAAGCAACGCCGCTGAAACTCCCGCTTGCGCCGCCACACTAATTGCGCCCCAAATGTCGTTATGACTGAGGTTGGGTCCTCCGCCTAAAATCCCGGCCGCGATGGCTGGACCGCGCCAGCAAATCATCGCGTAGATGACGGAACCGGCGCCAATTACCCAGCACGCCAATACACCGTCTTGAGATATCGGAGCCTGCGCCGCAAGGTTAATCCAGTTTTGGCTCAGCGAAAAGCCTGCTCCAATGAGCACGTACAGCATCATCAATCGAACACCGCTAGACACCGAGTAAGAAAAATAGCGCTCGACGTAAGTTCGAGTCCACGTCGAACCCCCAAAACCAAGGAAGAAAAGGCCAATCCCCATCGCTATGAAGGTTTGGACCTTCGTCACTACGAACTCGACAGTTATGACGACGAATGAAATCAGGACGACAATTGCGGCTAATACCATCGCCAAGCCTGTCAGCAAATCCGCGAGGAGGCCGCACTTTAATGCCTGCGCGAGCATCGAACCAACGATGTCAAAACCTCTTACAAGCACAATACTCGGCTGAATCACCATCCCGCCGCTGGCTGCCTTCCCGACAGTAATGAACATGTTCACGATATCGGCCACCCAAGTTGGTCCGTTCAACAGCAAATCGAGAAACAAGCCAATGAGGAGCAACCGGTTCGTTGTACTCAGAATCGCCGCCGTGATATCTCCCCGGTACTGTCGCCAGAGGCTCCAACCGAAGAAGGCGATATCGAGACCAGCCAGCGCAATAAAGAGATCCGTAGCAAGAGGCTGCACTGCCGCGATCCACTTAAGCTGGAGAGCCTCATAAGCCGCCGACAAAGAGGACGGATCTTGAACGGGCGGTGGTGGTCCGGCGAATTGCAAGAACAACAGCATGTTCATCGTCCCCTTTCAGCGGCATTTGATTGCATTGCGGCTGTCACCAAGCCACCGATGCCACGAATCAGCAAGCTGCCGACTGCGCTAAGCATCCAACAAGCGCCAAAGAGCACTAGGAAGAAAGGCAGGAGGAACAACGCACCGCCGCGCCCCGCGCGGGCAGCAAGAAAAATACCGCCCGCGATTTTCTGAAAACTAGTCATGATTTCCTCGCTTTACCAGCCCTGCTGGTTGGCTGCAATCGGCACGTAAATGAACGCCCCTGCTTGCGCCTGCTGTGCCGTCTGTTGGGCGTTTAACTGTGAAGTTGTGAAGGCAGCGTTGGAACCGATGTTCTGAATGAACAGCATGCGCAGCTTCTGCAGTTGCGCCACCGTCTCCAGGCCAATCGAGTTACCGAGCTGAATACTCTGATCCTGGCCGTTAGGCTGCTGATTCATCATGTTGATCGTGGTCATCCATTGCTGTTCGTTCTGTAGCATGTTGCCCTGATAACCCGCGCTGTTCGCCGCTCCCCGGACTGCATTTAAAGCTGTGGTGGCCCAGGTGTTGTACTGTGCGGCGTAGTTGACCAGGGGACTGGGAGAAAAGGGCGCAAACTGATTCCGAAATGTCACGTCCATTTGCGCCAGATTCAACGCAAGCCCTTGTGACTGAGCCAACACATTGGAGAACATCGCCAGATCTGCCGCGATGTTCGTACTGGGATGCGTCACCAACTGCTGCACCTCCCGCGCCATCATCGTCGCTTGCTGAAAAGTGCTCAAAGCCATCTGCACGTCTTTGATGTATTGGAGAAGCTGAGTCACGTGCGTGAGCATCGTATTCGTCTCCGTTCCGGGATCAGATACAACCCACTGAGCCTTTGCTTCTCGCATCGGCACCAGCACCAGCGCCGCCGGCAAAACGGCCAGCGCACCCCAGTAAGAAATACGAGACACTACTTTACGCATATTGCGCCGCCTCCTTAGCGGCTACTTCATCGCCATTCCAGGCAAGAAACTCTAAACGGTCGGCGCCCTCGGGCAATTGCTGCCGACGCAGCCATTCAGCCGCTGCGCGCGGTCGGCCATAGCGCTGGATCAAGCCATCCAAAGTGGCTCGTTCGTGATTCCCCGACGCCAATAGCGCCAACATCACCCGCCCGAGTTCGAGGGAAATGAGCCGATTACCGTCTTCGGACATCACGTAGTAATCGGACTTCGGCGTGCCCTCCGCAATCGCCGCGATGTCCATGCTGTTGCACCCGAGCGCCACGTAATTCGAGCGCCCTTCGAGGCTGGCTTGCGAATTGGGCAAACAAATCCTTGTCGCCGTTTGTTCGAGTACCGCCCCTTTGAGAGGCGAAGCCAAGGTTCGCGACAATTCCTGAACGACCAGCCAGACGGCCAAGTTCAACTTGCGGCCTTCGAAGAGATACTCCTCGAAGGCCTTCGCCGCCAGCGGATGACTCAATGCCGCGCGGAACTCGTCGACGAACATGAATGTCGGCACATCCGAGCTGAGCCGTCTCTTGATCCGCTCGAAGATGTAGAACAGCGCACCGTTCATGATCCGTTGATCGAGCGAATACAGTTGGTCCATCTCGAAGGTCACGAAGCGGGACATTTGTAAGCCGTCCCGATCCCCGTCCAGGATGCCTTTCAGGTAGAACTGCAAAGCGTCTTTCAACGTTGGCAGTCCGCAGGCCATGTGAAACGCCGTCAAGCTTCGGGTGCCCTGTGACCGCGACAACAACCAAACCGCCTGCCGGATGTCTTTCCGAATCTCCGGCGTGATCGTCAAGCCGTTCATCTCGGCCAGGAGAGCCACGTACTGCTCTGCCGCTTGCTTCTGGTCTTGCGTCTCTAACGAAGCCAAAGGACACAGCTTTTCTTCCTGACTCTCCGGGCTGAGCTCGATAAACGTGCCACCCGCGCAGCGGGTCAGCGTGTAGAGGGAGCTTTTCTTGTCGAAGGCGTAGACCTGGGCATTCTCGTAACGCAAAGCCGACATCATGGCCAGCGCCACCAACGAGGTCTTGCCTGCGCCAGTGGGACCGACTACTAACGTGTGTCCAACGTCTTCGACATGGCAGTGAAAACGGTACGGTGCTCCGCCCGCCGTCGCCGCGTAGAACAAAGGCGGCGATTGCGGTGGAAAATATTTGGAAGGGTTGAATTCATGGCCGCGCCACGGTTGGGAGAGAGGCATCATGTGCGCAAGGTTGGCCGTGTTGATAACTAACTGGCGTCGTTCCTTGTATTGATGACCGGGAAACGAACCCAGCCAGGCGCCTACGGCATTCACCGTTTCAATGCGCGAACCAAAACCGCAATGTCGCAAGCCGGTCGTGATCGTCTGGGCCGCGTCCCGCAACGCCTCCATGCTGCGCTCCATCAAAATCACCTTGCCGGAATATCGGCAATTGATTTCGCGCCCGTGTTCGGCCTTCGACGCACCTTCTCTGGCATCCGCCGCCAGCTTCAGCGATTCATCGTCGAGATCATGAACATCGATGGAACGAAGCTTGGCCTTGATGCCGCCTTGCCCTTTGGACTTCCAGTTACTTTTCCGTTCCTTAAACAGGTCCGCCGCCTCTATGTCGCCCAGGATTTGCGCCTGGTGTGAAAAGCGGAACGAAAGCGGCACTGCATCCATCGCCCGAAGAATGCCAGCAAAGCTGACATCCGGGAAGGAATCGACTGCCAAAACTCGAATGAAATAGCCCGGCAGAATTTCGTTCAGCGGGTCTCCCAGCTGCAATTCCGCGCCGCCCGTGAAATCGTCCCCGGCAATGTATTGGTTCAAATCGACCGGGATCTGCGGAACGGCAAACGGGAAGCGTTGTCCCGTCACACACAGTCGGATGTATTCGATCAATCCATCGCAGTGTTGCCGCGCGCCGCCAACGATTCGTGAATACCCCTTTAGTCGGCGAACACTGCGGAGATTCGTACGGAGCGCGGCGTCGATTTCTCTCACCTTCCGCTGGAACCGGGCCAAGGCAAGATCCGGCGATTCGTTGCTTTCTTCATTGCCGCCGATCAGTTTCTTGGCAACTGAACGCAGACCCCGCTCTTTCGCCTCATACGACAGGCAAAAGAAATAACGGCTTAGCCGCGGAGCACCCTCGACACCCGTTCGAGTAAACCAGGCGCGACGTTCTTCCTCGACCAACTCCGCCATCGGGTCCAGCCACGAACCCCGGTCCTTTATATACTCGGCGTACTCCTCGCGGATCAGATCGCACTGCAGCGACCACCCCCTACCGAGCGAAAAGACGCTGGCCAGGCGGTCCGCAATCCCGAAACACTCTTCCAGCGGGAGCGCGTCCATATCGCGGCCAGCGAATTCCCACGCCGCCAGATAGACGCCGGTGGACGTTTCAACGACGCCATCGGCTGCAAGAGCAAAATAGTCGATCAAATCAGACAGGCCTTTTGCATCCCGCCGCGCTTCCCGCTGAAGAAACATGAATCAAATACCTCCTTTGTTTGGGTTGTTGCTACCGTGCGCGCCACCGGTACGCACGGCTTGGTTTCGCCGTCCAAAAGCCTTGGCGGTAGCGTTGGCTTTCGTGGTGGACCGCAATGAGATGAGGATCTTTTTGCGCCATTTCCTGTAAGAGCTGGCGCAAGAGTAAGAACAGAACAATGGCTCCCCCAATGCCGTACAGCGTCGGCACGGAGTAACCGATGACAATGCACAGCACCAGGGCGAGCATGATAGCCGTCGGTTCGCATCCCACCAGCAAGTGCGGACGGTTGGCCGATTGGCGGACCGGTGCGCAGAATTGCGCGGGGATTTGGATCTCCATGGCGTCCCTAAATCACCGCGCCGGCCACACCGGGAATGAAGCCCAAAAGCGAAGCGGCTCCAAGGGCGACCCCACCGACAAACAGAATGCCCATCGCGCCCGTTTGCAGCGCGCCGGCATCGTGATGGTTTCGATACCAGCTCACCGCGCCGCCCACGGTTGCGATCAAAGCTAATCCATAAGCCAGCGGACCCGAGACTTCAGTGGAAAGACCGCCAATGGCCTGGGTAGCGGCCATGCGGCCACCACCGAGCGCCCACAAAGGTGAACTCACCAATGTCAGAAGAACTGCGTTGAATAATTTGCGTAGTTGTTTCACTTCCTTCCTTTCTTGACCGATTTACAAATGTGAAAGCTCGTAGTCCTGGCGAACGGCGTCGAATCCCCGCACTGCCAGCAACTGGCGAACCTTCCTTCCCGCGGGGACGCGCTCGTCCCCGTCAATGAAGATCACAAGCCCGATAGCGGCGGCGATCCGTTCACGCACCACGCCATCGTGACTTCCCATAAAACTTTCCAGCTTCCGCAGCCCAGACAAGGCATCATCCGCGTGAATCGTGGCGAGACCGCCACTGTGTCCGGTACTCCACGCCTCCAAGAGCACTCGCGCCGGTTCGCTTGACCGCACCTCGCCCACTACAATCCGTTTCGGAATCAAGCGCAGCGCGGTTTCGAGTAACTTTGCTTCATTCGCCACCCGCGAAGCGCGAAGCGCCACATAGTTGGGCAGCGCGCACTGCAACTCCGGCGTATCTTCGATCACCACGACCCGATCGCCAGGGGTTTGTTCAAACCAGTCCGCAATCAACGCATTCCCAAATGTAGTTTTGCCCGACCCAGCCGGACCGACGAGAAGAATGTTTTGCCGGTACTGGTTGGCCAGACGAATGACATTCAAATGGTTGCCGCCAACGTGATCTAGAAATCCAGCTCGATAACATTTCGCATTCAGCCGATCGCTCGTTTGACTCAACACACCTTGCCGAGCGAAATCATCCAGCGTGTAGATTTGTTTCGAACGGGTTCGGATGGCGAATGCGGCATCCGATACGACCGGACGAATCATACCTTCGATCCGGTCCCCGGTCAGCGGGAAAGTGGTTTCCAGAATCGGATGCGACGCATTCAGCTCACACCCTTGCTCCGTTGCGATCCCCGATAACAGCAACATTGCGTCCGAAGGCGACATCACACCTTCGTCTTGGAACCCGCGGCCCAAACGGTTAACCCACATCACGCCATCGGGATTCACACACACGTCAAGAACGTTCTCTTCCGCCAGCACTGACGGAATTCGCCCGGCGTATTGGCCAATGATGTCGAGAGATGTCACGCTCATTCGTTCTGCCTCCTGGAATGCGTGGGATATCGGCTCTTCATTGGTACTGCTCAGCCTCAGGCGATGTTTCTGGGTCGACAAAGACCCAAGCGAGACCTCGAACCGAATCGCTAAAGATCCATGGATTTCGGCCCGAGAAGTTCGTAAAGGCTTCGTCGCCGGTTGAAATTATTTGCTGCACATTCGCGCACTGTGTCGCCAAGAAAGGCTGTTTCTTGCAGTGACGTACAAAGAAACGAACAAAAAATGGCTTCAATGCTGGTTGATTCATTAGCATCATGTGACGTGGACCGGTATTATGTTGTGCTTGCATACTGTACGAACGTTATGCTACGTTCTGAAGTGTGGTTCGCCCTCGCGAATACAGCCTCCGATCCGTACAATCAAAGATTGAAACAGCGAAAGACTGCCTCCAGGTCGAAAGCGGCGAAAAAACGCTGGAAGGGCGTACCGCCAGAGGAGCGCTCCAAGCAGATGCAAGCTGCCGCGCGCGCCAGATGGGGACCCCCAAAGAAAGCAAAGAAGAAAAATGCTGCCGCTATTGCTCTCGTCGCCGAACGATGGAGCAAAAAGACTCCCGCCGAACGACGGAAGATCATGCAGCAAGTGCGAAAGGGCCGCGCAGATTCCACGCGGTTGAATTAGATGGCGACGGTCGTTCTCATCTCCGCCCGTTCGCCGGTTTATTGTCTGGTGATCAAAACTCGAAGTCATCACGGGCCCTCAATATGAAGGTCTTGGGAATGACTGCTCGGGACAGAAATCGTAAAATATTTTTTTGTGATGTCTGTTGGTGGTTATGGGCCTAATCGTCATTCCGTCGGACTTTGTTGAAGGGGTGAGCAGGATAGTGCCGATCTATATTCAGGATCACGACCCAAAGGGAAAGCCGATCGCGCCCGGCTGGATTCATGCTGCCGCGCGCGTGGCGGGCGGCCTGCGCTGGCTTTCCAGGGAATTTTTGCATGACGAGTGGAGAGCTTCGGAGCTTGCCGATGAAACGGTTCAGGATCTGTCTGGAAAACATGGTGACCAGCTAGGAGAGCGTCCCCACGATCAAGTATTCGCCCACGCAAGGTGGAAAGCCCTCGACAAGAGTGTCGGTGGCATTCGCGCACGGAAGGGATTGGATGTTGAACTTCTCGAACACATTCTCTATACGCTCCAGGAACCCAGAGATTTCGCCGAAGACGTTGAAGTAAAACTGCTCTTGGATCGCCTGATCAAACGACTGAGCGATCTCGGCCTTAATGACGTGCAAAAAACCCTGGAATTGGCGTTGCACAACGGTGACTTCGAGTTTCTAAGCGAAATTGGCGAGTCGCGGAACACTGTCTCTAAGCGGTTCTGGCGGGCGATCCGTAAGGTCGCCAGAATGCTATAAACGCTCCATGTTGTTGAATGCAATAATGACTTTGGACAGATGCCAGATGAGAACGCGGAACAATCATTCAACAGGGCAAAAGAAATTCTTCAAGAAGCGATACTCCGCGACTACCCAAATCCCGAGCGCCGCGGATGTCCCGGCAGCCAAACCCTGAAACGGCTAGCTTCGCACGACCTCCCGCAATCAAAAGATCCCGCTTGGGATCATGTAACCCATTGTTCGCCATGCTACGGTGAATTTCTCGCATTTCGGGAGCTAAAAAAGAAGGCCAGCAATCGGGCGCGCGTTCGTCGGCGATTTGCCCTTGCCACCGCAGCGGCTCTGATTCTAGCGTGCGGCGTCTGGATATTCCTGAATCGGTCCCCGAAAGTCAACGGCGGGCAAGACGCGCAGAAACAGGCGCCGCAAATTCTCGCGAGGGCGGCCAAGAGGCCAGCCTACCTCGATTTTGAATCTGTGCGGACGAACAGGGGCGCGGTCGACACACCGGATCACCCTCGACAGTACGCCCTTCCATTGGAAGATCTCGATTTGAAAATTCGATTGCCGATCGGGAGCGAGGACGGGCAGTATCAGCTCGAAATTCTACCGGAACCCGGCCAGCCGCCAGTCGCTTCCGGCAAAGGCACGGCAACTTTGGAGGACCACAGCGTGTTCTTAAGAACTCAAATCAATCTGCACGGTTTGAAAACCGGAAAATACTACATTGCATTTCGTCGATTAAATGAAGAGTGGACGGTTCTGCCTCTGAACTTGAAATAGCATGTAAGCTCAGAGGCACATACCAACATACTCCGTATGTTCTCAACAGCAACTTCTGGACGAGGAACATTTACATCCGAAAAGTCGATTCACTGCTGTCGAGTTTGGCATGCGCCCCGAGGTGGAGAGACAAATTGCTTGCACCGTGTCCGCTTCGCAGTCCGAATCCGACTGGAAATGAATCGTCTTTGAAGAGATCGCTTATGACCAACCGGAGATCGTTGTAAGGGTCATTGCAATTACGCATTTCGCCGAAGACAATTCCCCTTACGCCAGCCAGTTTCCCGGCATTTCGCAAATGCGTCAGCATCCGGTCTATTCGATATGGTGCCTCACCAACGTCTTCGATGAAGAGAATAGTGCCGTCTGTATCGTGAGCGTATGAAGTACCTAGGAGAGATGTCAGCATCGACAAACATCCCCCCGTTAACCGACCTTCCGCCACACCAGGTCGAATGAATTCGATTTTTTCGCTGACACGTCGATTAGGGTCGAAGAGGAGCTCGCGAAGGGATTTCCGCGTCGATTCGCCATCAGGGCTGTCATCTAGGAATTGCCGGGTTGCAACGTTGGGTCCGTATACAAGGTCAACCTGCGGCCAAAGGTGCGCCACCGCTCCGTGAAGGGTGGTGACGTCGGAATACCCCACAAAGAATTTCTGACCTACGTGCTCGACCACACCCAGGTATTTCAATAGTCGAGCACTACCATATCCGCCGCGCAGGCAGAAAATTGCTCTAATACCTTCATTCGATAGAGCAGCCCGTAGTTGCTCGGCTCGAACAGAATCTGCGCCAGCGAGATAGAAATGATGCTCTTGCGATACATTCACTCGAACCCTAAGGCCCCAAGACTCCAGCACTGAAACTGCCTTCGCCAGAAGTTCCCTGTCCGTGCCGCGGAGCTGAGAAGCCGGGCCTATGATCGCAACTTCATCACCTGTATGTAAAGTCATCAGAGCACTCCGTTCAAGGTAAAGGCGACGGCTGGGCCGTAAGCGGCCACACTCTTTCTATAGAATGCTGCGTGTCGCCGCGTCCCGTACTCAAAGTGCCAGTATTCAAAGGGATATGGTGCGAATCCTGCACCCGTCATCGCGAAGTACAGCAGTCGACGGAGGTCGCGACGCAAGGTATCGGTGACATCCGAACACATTTTGAGTGAACTTCGCTCGTAATAGTCGGTCGCCGCGTTGGGACCAAACTCATCAAAACCAGCGCCGAGATCAAGCTTGCGCCCGACCGAGTCGCCGAGGGTGATATCGATCGCGCCACCAGTCGTGTGCGGCGGCGGCATCGCCAAGAACTCTCTCTCTGAAGTTGGGACGGGCGCAACGTATTTCTCCAAGATTTCTGGATTCTTGTGAGCGTCTTCAAAGTTGGCAGAAAGTTCAGAGCTGAATCGCTCAGCTATTTCACGCTGCGTTCGCAGAGTGCGAAGGCCGTCCCACACAACGAGGGAGTAGTCGCCTGGGAGGAGGGAAGAGGCACGGCGAAGCGCCGCGATCGTGCCCTGCCGAAGGATTATTACATTGGTTGCCGTACGATAGCCCATCGCGTAATAGGCAGGCTCGATCCAGATTCGTTCCTCTTGCTGCAATGCCATCAATTGATCACCCGACTCGATCACTCTGATGTGACCTGACTCTGGCTCTGGACTTAGGGCAGGAAGACGGGGCAATTTATGCATCGAACGCTCCCCAAATCTGGGGCTCGGCCCGTGTGATGAACGCTGACTGCGCATATTTCAAGGCCAGCTCATCAAACGAAATACCTGCCGCCCGTGCTGCGTCACACGCGATGGAACTCTCTAACAAACCGGGAATTCCGTTCAGTTCGAGGATGATGAGTTCGCCGTCATTACGCACGAGAATATCGGTACGGGTGAGGCCGATGCACCCGACCGCGCTATGAATCTTCATAACGACATCAGATACACGTGCGGCAAGATGCGAGTCGAGCCTAGCCGGAATGATGTGCCGATTCAGACCCTCCACGCCGAATTTCTGCTCGATCCCTAACACGAGAACGTCATCGCGCCTCAGTTCGACGATTGGAAGAAAGTGTGCGCCGTCCGAAATATCGAGCACCGTGCACGAAATCTCACATCGGATATCCTTTTCGAGCTCCTGAATGAGTACCTTTCCCTCGACAGGCAAAAGAGTTGTTGCGGCCGCCACCGCTTCCTCTGGCGATACCGCAATCAGAAGTCCCTCGCTTGACCCTGAGAAGGCTGGTTTGACCACAAATGGCGGTGTGAGCTTCGATAGCTGGTCCTGAACAGCAGCGGATTCCACCGGTGCCTTAACCGTGCAGCCCCTCGGCGAACGAACACGACACCCAAGGGCGAATATCGAATCCACAACCTTGGATAGAGCAGATTTGTCCTGCATGATGCTGCCGGAGGCGGGCGTTGGACCGGCGCACGGCACGCCGGCAATCCGCGCTAATGCACAGATGTGGCCATCTTCGCAGGGTGCACCAAATCCAATGGGAACAACCACGTCGGGCGGTTCGTTCAACAGCCGGGTCATCAGCGATTTGCCATCTGACGCGTGGATGGTTGCGACTGCCCAGCCCCAACGTTCCAGCGCCTTCGCTACACGCTGCCCCGAGGCTACGCCGTACTTGTCCTCCTGTGTCCGGGAACCTATGACTACCAGTGCTTTGATCAGAATGCTCCTCCCAGTCTCTGCCTCAATCGCAGTCCGAAACTAACACCGATCTCCACCGCGTAATGAATTGCACATTCCAGATCGGAGAGCGCCTTAAGAAACGAGTAAACGGCCAGAGATCGCCGCTCCATCTGACGACGGCTCGCTCGAGCCTCGCGCTTAAGGCCCGAGTTGCCGTCTGGCTTCTGCGGATTTGCGGCGTCATCAAGTTTTTCCAAAGCCATTTCTGGGTCACGAAGGGCGGTGGCGATGTCCGGCTCACTTGGCGTTGGAGAGTACCAGGGCACTTCGAGAGTCCGCAAGATCAGACCTACGGCTGGCGCGAGATGAATTCCGTCGTGTAGCGCAGCACGACGGACTATGCGTCGCGCCGCCCAGAAGCGCGCTTCCGGTGCGCTGCCCATGGTAATTCGTAGCGGCGGATCCGTGCTCGGATCGAGATCGCCGAACATACTCGCCGAGGCGTGCTCAATCGCGTAGAGTCGCGGCGGAATGTTGTTCATGGAATGTGCGGCAGCGCGCTCAAGCCATCGCGTAAGTGGCTGAGGCATCTCGATCAACAGGCTTTCAGGAATTTCCTGACGCTCTGAGGCCAGATCGATTGTTATTGGGCATGTGGTGCCAGCCAGCCGCAGCGAGCCCGAAAGAGCAATTAGTGAACGCGTCGCGCTTCTGAGATCAAAATTTCGCGCCTTCGGCGCGCTAGAAAAGATCGCGATTTGGTCCGCCGGTCGGATGATCGCCGGTAAATCCAGCCGAAGGGCGTCGGCGACACACATCCCGTGCCCAATCACTCGCAGGGGTACATCTGAAGCCAGCGGACCGACGCCGATTCGTACTTCTGTCCGCTTTTGCCGCCGCCGCGCCTGCTGTATCGCCACCCAAAGCTCGGGAGATTCGGTTTCGTCCGGCAGGCCCAACGCTATTGAATCACTAAGCTTCCGCATGGCTTTTGACCCGTGAAAAAATGTTCCCGTCCTCATCGATTAAAAACGCGACTTCGACGTCTAAGAAGCTCAAACTGGGGTGCAGTGAACTCCTGGATGTGGCGGCGTTTGTCAGAGGAGATGACGTTCCCGCTAGATCAGTACACGTCAGCAACTGCGATAAATCCGCGTCGACTTCGCCGAAAGCCGCTATGCGCTCGTTTCGAAAAGCGAGATCTTTGGTAATCATTTGACCACCCCAACGGGCTGGCCACTGGTGCGGGCCTGGCCGTTCATATCTCCAATCATAGAGGGTCATACGTATAATGTCAACTACACCGTAATATAAAGTAGGTGAATCACACTGTGATTCAATTAGTGTAACTGATTGAAAATTCTGGTTAGGATGGATGGTGTTCGCATGACAGTGGAACGCTTTGTGATTGGCTCACGTTATAATGGCAGGCGCATGGCTAGCAAAACACAACTGTCCATTCGTGTATCACAGGAATCTCTGACAAGGCTCCGCGTAGCAGCGCTGCAGGAACGGCGCAGCGTTTCGTTTTTGATTGACCAGGCAATTGAGGAGTTCCTAAGCCGTCCCGGACGAGAATCAGCTTATGGCGCTAAGAATGGGTTGCCCGAACTGACGATGAGATATGCGCCTCTGATCGATACCGCCGTTCTTTATGCCTATTCCGTGGAAAACCCTTCCGAATACGCTTCTCTTTGCCGTGCCGCCGGTTTTCACATCCGTCCCGAAAAGATGGAGTACTCGGAACTCTTGGAGAGCCGAGCAGGCCAAGCTGCGGATT
>PMSX01000304.1:0-24010 GCA_003167495.1 Bryobacterales bacterium
GGCTTAAAATCGTACGGGCCCATACGCAACGAGATGCGGCCGTAGTGATTGGTGCGGCCTCCCAACATGCGCCCACGCCACCAACGAAAATCACTGCCTGGTGCACTAGTGTAAGGCTCCCCCTTTACCTCCCAACCGCCCGCCAGAGTAGCGTCGAAATAGCCGAACGGCTTGTCCTTTGACCCAGCTGCGCGATGGGGCGCTTGATACGGCCACTCAAACATGTGCGATTGCTTCGTTCCATCGAACCAGCCGCCTGCTTCGAGCATGCAGACTTTCGCGCCTGCTTGCGCCAGCACGTGCGCTGCAATTCCACCGCCCGCACCTGAACCAACAATAACCACATCGTACGTTTTTTCAGCCTTCATGATTTAAGCGCAGATCTTGTCTACGATACTCCCCGCGACGTCGGTCAATCGGAAGTTCCGTCCTTGAAATTTGTACGTGAACTGCGTGTGCTCGAAGCCCAACAGCTTCAGGATAGTGGCGTGCAAGTCGTGCACATGCACTTTATCATTAATCACGTTGAAGCCGAGTTCGTCGCTCTCGCCGATGGTGACGCCCGGCTTAATGCCGCCTCCGGCCAGCCACATGGTAAAGGCATTCGGATGATGATCGCGCCCGTCGCTGCCGCCCTGCACCATGGGCGTGCGTCCGAATTCGCCGCCCCAGATGANNGTGCGGCCGAATTCGCCGCCCCAGATGACGAGCGTGCTGTCCAACAGACCACGCTGCTTTAAGTCCTGAACCAAAGCCGTGCACGCTTGGTCGGTGTCTTTGCAATTGATCTTGATGTCTTTGGTCAGGTTTTCATGCTGATCCCAAGCTTCGTGATAAAGCTGAACAAAGCGTACGCCGCGTTCCACCATGCGGCGCGCCAGCAGACAATCGTTTGCGAACGACGGCTTACCGGGTTCAGCGCCATACATCTCCAGAATGTGCTGCGGCTCTTTCGAAAGGTCCATCAGTTCCGGGGCGCTGCTCTGCATCCGGTACGCCATCTCATAGGAGTTTATGCGCGTGGCAATCTCCGGATCTCCCGTCACGCCTTGCCGCATTTCGTTCATGCTGCGAATGGTATCGAGCGAGTCTCTCTGCACATCGCCATCGATTCCAGGAGGATTGGAGAGATACAACACGGGGTCGCCGCTGCCGCGGAACTGCACGCCCTGATAGACAGTGGGCAGGAAACCGCTTCCCCAACAGGAGTTACCGCCGCTGGGGCCCTTCTTGCCGGAACTAAACACCACGAAAGCGGGAAGATCTTTAGATTCGTTTCCCAAACCATAGGTCACCCAAGCACCCATGCTCGGCCGCCCGAATATCTGTGTGCCTGTATTCATTAACAGTTGGCCAGGCGCGTGGTTGAAGGCGTCGGTGACCATCGATTTCACAATAGCCACGTCATCCACAATCTTGGTGAAGTGAGGCAGCAACTCCGAGACCTCCGCTCCACTCTGCCCGTATTTTTCAAACTTGAATTTGGGGCCTAACAGTGTGGAATTCGGATTGATAAACGCCGCGCGATAGCCCTTCAACAACTCGGGTGGCGGCAGCGTGCCGTTGAATTTAGCCAGTTGCGGCTTGTAGTCGAAGAGTTCCAGATGGCTGGGGGCGCCTGCCATAAAGAGGAAGATTACGTTCTTCGCCTTGGCTGGCAGCGGTGGCTTCTTAGGCGCCAAAGGGTCGGACTTAGGCGTATCCGCCAGACCCGCCTCGGCCAGTAGATTGGCCAGCGCCATAGAGCCCACCCCCACTCCACATTGTTCAAAAAACCAACGCCGGCTGATTTGTTTTGGGTCTTGGCCTTGCCAAAAGCGGTCTTGACAGTTCATAGGTGTACTCTCACTGCTTGGTAATGGTCTCATCCAGGTTCAACATCACGCGCGAAACTACGGTCCACGCTGCCGCTTCCGCGGCCGTCACGCCACCGGGTAATGCCGGAGGTTTAGCGGGATCGTCTGCTGCCAACGTCCACGGATCCCGCTTGCCGTCCGCGTAGCGCAATTCTTCTTTCTTCAACAACGCTTCGAGCGCCGCTTCTTCTTTCGTATCCGGTTTGCGCGAAACACAGCGCCGGAACGCGTAGGTCACTCGCTCAGCATCTGTTTGTCCGCCTTCACGCATCGTCTTCCAAGCGAGTGCCCGAGCGGTCTC
Organism: Bryobacterales bacterium; assembly: GCA_003167495.1. Classification (GTDB taxonomy): domain Bacteria; phylum Acidobacteriota; class Terriglobia; order Bryobacterales; family Bryobacteraceae; genus Bog-105. The sequence goes on from PMSX01000304.1 coordinate 2,158, forward strand.
CATAGAGAGCGGTTCATTCAGTGTAGTCAGCGCTTGAAGTGGCGTATCGGAGCGCGCCCGCCGTACGCAGGCGCTATCGCCATTCGGTGTATCGAATGTATCGAGCATCGGGTAGGGCAGGGAGCGATAGCGGAACGTATAGAGGGCACGCCGGTAGCGATCAGGACCCTTGGACTCATACCATGTCTTGGGGCTGTAACTCACGGGAGGCTGAAAAAGAAACGCGGGTGCAGGCGGATAGACGCTGGGACCTCCGATGGCAGGATTCAGCAAGCCGCTGGCCGCGAGTGTAATGTCGCGAACAACCTCGCCCTCCACTCTGAATCGCGGCCCATGTGCCAGCAGCCTGTTATAGGGGTCTCTCTCTGTTAACTCCGGCGTCGCGTTCGAAATTTGACGGTATGTAGCGGAGGTGACAATGAGTCTCTGAATCGCCTTCAAATCCCAGCCCCGATCCATAAACTCAACCGCGAGCCAATCCAAGAGTTCTGGGTGGGACGGCGTCTCACTTTGGGTGCCTAGATCTTCACTCGTCGCAACGATGCCAGTACCGAAATAAGTCTGCCAAACACGATTGACCAAGGCACGCGCAGTTGTAGGAGCCTTGCGGTCAACCATCCATTTGGCGAACGTGAGCCGGTCAACTGGACCTGGGGGCAGGGGATTGAGGTAAGCGGGTGTTCCCGCGTCAACCAGCTTCGCCGGCTTCAAGAAATCGCCGCGAGTCAGTACGTGCGTCGGGCGTGGGTCGTTTCGTTGCGCCAGAACCAGTTGCGTGTCGCCTTCCGGGTATGTGTTCCACAAAGCGGCAATCTCGTCATTCTGTTGCTGCCATTCCGGCACCGTGGTGCGCCAATAACTGAAAACAGCTTGTACTTGTTCCGGTGTGCGCTGGTCGGGAGGCACAGCCAAGATATCGCGAACCGCGGTAGGCAGGGGGTCGGCCACGGCATTCTCCGCCGTGGTGAAGGAAAGGCGCATACGGCCAAGATTATTGTTCTGGTTATCGTCGCTGTTCCAGCCGCCGTGATTCTGCTTCAAATAAAAGACCAGAATCGTACCACCCGGATTGCTGATCGGTTGTTCGGCATTGAACACGGCCTTGCGAGGCTGATTGCGCAAGCCCGGTCCAGCATCGATCCCCCAGCCGGTATCTTCCTCGCCGTCTATGGCGTATCCGACAGGTCCTGAAACGCGGTGGTTCTTGCTCTTGTCGTCAAAGACTTTTTCCAGCTCTCGGTCAGGAGGATTTACGTCAGCGGTGGCTTTGACGATTTTCACGATGGTCTTCTTGTCGGGAGCGCTGGCGGGTGCCGCTTCAACTTTGAACTCCGATAAAACACAAGTGCCGGTGATGGAACGTCCAGGCCCGCCGCGTGGGAGGCTCGGGTCTTTTAGTAGCTCAAGCCGAAAGGCTCGGATGTTCTGAACATCTGTCTTCACTGTCAGTTTGACGGTGTGTTTCGTCGGCGCATAGCCTTGCGCCAACAGCGAGCCATCTTTCAAGGGAGTATATTTTTGTCCCCCTGTCGAAATGTCATCCACTTCCGGCCGCACTACAATCCACTCCGGCTGATTGTTCTTGACGCTTTCCTCCCATGCAGCCATGCGCGCGCGCCAGTTCTTGTTCTGACGCTGGAGCGCCCCTTCGATTTCACGTGTGCGGCGCAAAATACCGGTCCGTTTCATCTCTTCCGTGGGCGTGTAGACCGCGATGTTGGCTTCATGCGTGTTGTTCAGGAACGCCATCATCTTGTAGTACTCCTCCTGCTTCAACGGATCGTATTTATGGTTGTGACACTGCCCGCACTGAATCGTGAGCCCTAAAATGGCGCTGCCGACCGTATGCATGCGATCGAACATCGCTTCCATGCGGAACTGTTCGGGATCGATGCCGCCTTCTTCGTTCACTTGCGAATTACGCAAGAAACCCGTGGCCACCATTTCGTCCTGCGTATGATTGGGCAACAAGTCGCCGGCAATCTGGTCGATGATGAAGCGGTCATAAGGCAAGTTCTTGTTCAGCGATTGAATCACCCAATCGCGGTAAAACCACACTTCGCGGGCTTTGTCCTTTTCATAGCCATCTGAATCCGCGTAGTGAGCGGCGTCGAGCCAGTGCCGCGCCCACATTTCGCCATAGTGTGGCGATGCGAGCAGCCGCTCAACCTGTTTCTCGTACGCGTTCTTACTCTTGTCGCGGACAAACGCGTCCACTTCCTCAACACTGGGAGGTAAGCCCGTAAGATCTAAGCTCAAGCGCCGTAACAGCGTGACACGGACAGCCTCGGGCGAAGGGCTCAGACCTTCCTTCTCGAGCCGCGCGAGGATAAAACGGTCAATTGGATTCCTGACCCAGCTCGCATTCTTGACTTCCGGCAGCGCAGGCCGCTGCGGGGGAACGAACGCCCAATGAACCTTTGTTGCCGTGACAGTGACGCCTACCGTGTCTGGCCATTCCGCACCCTGTTCGATCCATGCCTTCAAAGTGGCGATCTGATCGTCGGCGAGGCGGCCACCCATCGGCATCCGCGCTACATCCCCGATGCCTGCCACGCGCCGGTAGAGCGCGCTTTCTTGTGCATTGCCGGGCACCACAACTTTGGCCATAACCGATTGCTTGGCATCGACCCGCAACCCGGCCATCTGCGTATTGGGACCATGGCACGCCACGCACGAACGCGTGAAGATGGGTTGGACATCCTTCACGAAATCGATTTTCCTTGCGCCGCCGGCGGGTTCCGTTTGTCGATAAGCGAAGCCGCCCGCCGCGGCGCCGGCCAGCGCAAGCGATAGCAGTACGATCTCACGCATATGTTTGGCCTGATTATATCTCTATTACAATCATTGCGATGAAGCATTCCTATACGCGCCGTGATTTGGCTAGGGCCGCGGTGGCCGGAACGGCACTCTCGCCTCTGGCCGCAGCGGAAACGACAATGCCAAAACCTGAATTTGATCCGGTCCATTGGACCCAGGAAACTTACAAATCCGCCCTACTGAAACTCACATTCAACGCGACGAATCAATCGCAAGCTGAGTTGTGGCAGCGTCAGCTGCGGGCAAAGCTGATTGAACTCTTGGGCGGGTTCCCGCACGAACGAGTCGCACTGTATCCGCAAACCATCGAAACGCGGGAGTTCCCAGGCTACACGCGCGAGAAGTTTGTTTTCAACAGCCGCCCTGGCGTCGCCGTGTCTGGATATTTACTAACTCCCAAGAACGCGAAGCCCCTATACGCAACGGTGATCTGCGTTCCGGGGCATGGCCGCGGTGTTGACGACATTGTGGGCATTGACGAACACGGCGCTGACCGCAGGGACAAGTCTGGGTACCAACACGATTTTGCCATTCAAGTCGCGGAACACGGTTTAGCGGCCGTGGCGATTGAACCGATGGCCTTCGGCTGCCGCCGCGATGCGGCCGCCATCCAAAAGGGTCCAGGCCAGAGTTCGTGCCAGCCTTCGGCGGGCGCCGCTCTCCTGTTTGGTCAAACGATGATTGGCTGGCGCGTTTGGGATGTGATGCGAACCATCGATTGGATTGAGCAACGTGGCGAACTCGATAGTAAGCGAGTTGGTTGCGTGGGCATTTCCGGCGGTGGCACCTGCACGCAGTTTTCCGCCGCGCTCGATCCGCGCATCAAAGCCGCGTTCGTGAGCGGCTATCTCAACACATTTCGCGACAGCATCATAAGTATCTCCCACTGCATCGACAACTATGTGCCGGGAATCCTCAATTGGGCCGAAAGCTATGATGTGGCCGGTTTGATTGCGCCGCGCTTCTTTTTTTCAGAGGGTGGAGATCAAGACCCGATCTTTCCCGTGGCGGCCACGCGTTTCAGTTTCGCCAAAGTGAAGAAAGTGTATGAGGTATTCGGCGTACCCGACCGAGCCGGTCAGGAGATTTTCTCCGGCGAGCACTCGTTCCATGGCAAAGAAGGACTCCCGTTTCTCGTCAAAGCTCTCGGCTAACGCAATAATAGCCAGCCGCTGATCAAGCCGTAGCATGCTCGGGTGAGTCAGCCGAGAATTGCCTTCACTTCTTTACTTGCTCGATGAGTGGCCTGTCTGGCCGTCGCGGATCGCGCCGAAGAACGGCGTGGCCTGCCGCTGCACACACTCGGCGGCGTAGAGGTACATGGCGGCCGACCAGGTCTGCCAATCCCGCCCACAGGGCCTGCCGGTTTGCGCCTGAATCCATTCGTTGAAACCCCACTCCACCTCGTTTTCGTGCCACGGCTTGACCAGTTCGGCGAGCGCGAGCAGCTTCCGACTCGCCAGTTCCATCCGCCCCGCCGCGACGCATGCCGCCACATAGAAGCCACAGATAAACGGCCAGACACCTCCGTTGTGATATTCGCCGGGCCGGTTATATCGCTGGTATCGGAGCCGCCAATCGGCATGATGCGGCAGAATATATGGGAACAAACAGGGCGGCAAATGTACGGCTAATTCTCCGCGCTCACGCATGGCTTCGCACTCGGCTTCAACCCATGCCACCAGGTTTCGTCCTCGCTCAGGCGAAGCAATGCCAGTCAGGATCGCCAGGCTATTGCCGAGCAAGTCGAAACGATCGCTGTTAAAGATCTTGTAGGAATAAAGGGCATAGTAGGGCTTTGCCGGCACTACCAACCCCTCGTGTTCATGCGGATTCTTCTCCTCACCAAGAACCTCAAGACGATTCATTAACCCGCGCAACTGAGAGGCAGACTGGAGGTCGCCATAAAGCACGAGATATGCGTAAACCACAGTATTGACGAACAACCCAAAGCCGATCACCCACTGCTCGTCACGCCAATCGCTGGTTGGTAACTGCGCCACCATTACCATGTCGTCGGGGCTCTGGTACTGCATCCACTTCAGCGCCTTTTGCGCGGCCGCTTGTAGGAAGTCTGGCTCGTTGGCCGATTCCCGATAGAGGGCCAGGCCGAAAAGGAAGAGCGGAGTGGTGTCGCTGGCACCACGGTCGGCCGGATCGTGGGCGAGGGAAGGAATGTGCCCGAGTGGCGTCTGATTCGCCGCTAGCGCCATGAGTGTGCGCCGCAGCGCGTCCGCCAGTTCCTCGTTCCCAGTTGCCAGAAAACCCAGAGCGGAAATCATAAGGTCACGGGTATAGGGCTCCGGATATCCCCACCCGGCGGTCCGGGGAAGTCCTTGAAACGGTCCTCGTGCGTTGTGGAGCAGGACGCGGAGGGCTGCCTCCTTAGCCTGATTGATGGAGGTAAGTGACTTCTCGTCCATAATATGGATGCCTCTCTCTACCGAATTCCCAGGCGGTCGGATACGATCTTCACGAAACGCCTGGCCACCTGGCGGTAGTCGAACAATTCAGTCACGTGTTTTCGACCCGCTTCGCCCATTCGGCGCCGCAGACCTCTGTCCTGCATTAAGGTGAGGAGGTATCTGGCGATATCGGGCACACTGGCCCGGTACTCGACCGTTCGCGGGCAGGGAAACACTGTCCGCTGGCCGTTTTCCAAAATTGTCTCGCTAATCGTGCGCTCCTCAGCTACCTTTGCCAGGAAGGCGGTTTCGCCGTGTACCATGGTGTCGAGAAATGCCATCGCGTCGATGGCGATCACCGGCTTAGCGCAAGCGTTGGCCTCCACCTGAATCATTCCGAAACCCTCCAGACGAGCCGGGGCAGCGTAGATTTCGCAAGCAGCCAGCAAATAGGGCATGAAATTGCGAGACACTACGTTGGTCGAGAAGATGACCTTTGAGCCAATGCCCAGATCCGCCGCAAGTTGGAGATCGATTATGTTCTGTTCGACGGTCCGGGGCTGCGGCCAGACTTTACAGACGTATCTCCAGCTGGGCGCGGCTGCATCAATCGAAGCCAACGCACTCATGACCTCCTGACCACCCTTGGAAGCCGCGTCGCCGCCGACGGTCAGGATCATAAGCTGGTCGTCAGATACCCCCAGAGCCTCGCGGATCGCGCGCACTTTGGGGTCGTCGCGGCCGCGCGGTGCGAAACCTTCGGTGTCGCAACCGACTGGCAGCACCTCAATATTGTCTCCCTTGATGCCATCCCTGATATATGTCTCCTTCACCCAATTGGAAGTCACCAGAACGAGCGGCAGCGCGTTCAGCACCTGGTGGTGCGCAGCGACGTAACCATCGGCCACGAGCCACGGCACGGCCTTCATCCCAAATTGCTGAGGATGTAGGACCAAGTGCGGAACATGGCCCCAAAAGCCGATTCCCAGCACTACATCCGGCTGGAACCAGCGGTAGTACCACTCCTTTTCCTGGGGCGACTCGAAATGTACAGGGTGGACGTCGACGCCGATTTCGCACAAGCCCTGACAAAAAAGCTGCCCCTGTGTTGCCAGACCAGCCGCCGATGGCGGGTATTCGGTCAGCACCAACACTTTCACAATTGCCCCTCCAGCACTACCACACGCTTAGCTGCCGCTTCGGCGGAATCAAGGCAATAGAATCCTTCTTCCTTAGGAGTGGTCTGTGCTTCCCAACTGTCGAGCTCAAAGCCGTAAACATCGGTAATCAATCTATGCTTTTCGAGCCAGACATCGTGTGTCAAGATATCGCGCCGGTCGGCGTCGCCGCGCACCCGCGGCCAGTACGCGCGTCCCCCGTCTTCGTAGGCAAACAGCCACAGCCGAGTTGTATCGATCAGGCCCAATCGCCAAAGCTTAATGACGGTTTGGCAGCACTCAGAATGCCGGCGATGCTGCGTGTACTCGCCCTTCGGGCCGTGGGTCAAAATCAAGTCGTAGGTGGTTCCAGCCAGTAGCCGCGCGGCAGTCTGCTGAAGCTCATCGGCGGGCAGCGGCGCCTGGTCCGGTCCGTCATCAAGATCTGCCATTTCGCCCTCGGCCCCTAATTGTTGCAAGACGTGCCGGAACCTTGGGGCGCGGTCGGGATCCGTGTCTCTGCATAGTGTGACGATGCGCCAGAGAAATTCCGGATGCGTTAGCACATACCCGCCGCACCAGAGTGTCTCGTCATCCGGATGCGCGACAACAACAGCGGCCCGCGGCCGAGGTTCTGACTTCGCCTCATCGGACGGGATGCTTGTCATTTTTGTCGTATAAGGAGCGAGCGTAGCGGCCCAGGGCAGGCTTCGTGAAAGTACGGACCCCCAGACCCGTAGACCGAATCCTCGAGACGGACAGTCCTTCGATCATGAATGTAGCCGAAGCAACTGTTACGCCAAACTCGTTTGGGATGTTGTTCGGACAGCACAGCAGCGTTGCTAGTGCTCGCGGAGCGCAAAGCTTTGACCGTATTTGGTCATTTGGCGAGCAGAGGTCAGTGCATAGGCGAGATGATGAACACCTTGCCAGGACTGCTTCGGGTGTAAGGCGTTAGCAATTCAGGGCCGCAAGGCAGGGCGACCGGCCGCCTTGGTCTTGGACGGCAGATTGCCTCTTCTTATCTGGAAGGAATTACAAACATGCCGTTGATAAATATTGTTGTGACGTTGATTATCGTTGGAGTGGGGCTCTACTTGGTTAACCGGTACATTCCCATGGCCTCTAGTATCAAATCGATTTTGAATGTCTTAGTTGTGGTGGTGGTCTGCGTCTGGCTGCTACAAATCACTGGATTATGGGGGACCGTAAGTCACTACCGGATTTCGTAAATTATGTCACCTTTCAGTGTTTTTTCCCTCTTTCTCATTTTTTTTGTGGTGATTTGGGTGTTGCGCTGTTTGAACATTTTGCGCGAGTATGAGCGCGCGGTAGTCTTTCGGCTGGGGCGAGTGCTGAAGAAGGCGAAGGGTCCTGGGATCGTTTTGATTTTGTGGCCGATCGATAAGATTACAAAAGTTTCGCTGCGGGTAGTGACGTGGGAAATTCCGCCGCAAGATGTTATTACGCGCGATAACGTATCGCTGAAGGTAAACGCCGTGGTTTACTTCCGGGTGGTCGACGCAATTCGAGCGATTGTGGAAGTCGAGAGCTTTCGTTTTGCAGTAGAGCAAGCGGCCCAGACGGGGCTGCGGTCTGTACTGGGCGAGGTGGAGTTGGACGATCTGCTTTCACAACGGGAGGCGCTGAACCAGAAGTTGCAGGCGATCCTGGATGAACACACAGAGCCTTGGGGCATTAAGGTAACCGGGGTTCAAGTGAAACAGGTTGATTTGCCACAAGAGATGCAGCGAGCCATTGCGGCGCAGGCGGAAGCAGAACGAGAGCGGAGGGCAAAGATCATCGCGGCTGAAGGTGAGTTCCAGGCTGCAGCCAAGCTCGCAGAGGCGGCGGCGGTTTTGAACCGGGAGCCAGCGGCAATTACGCTGCGGTATCTGCAAACACTCATAGAGATTGGCGTTGAGAAAAACACGACGATCGTGTTTCCGCTTCCGCTGGATTTACTCGGAGGACTTGGATTGAAACTGAGTCAGGCAAGCGGCGCCGAGGGTAGGCAAACATAAACTCGGCCATAAGGCGCAACTTAGGGCCGAAAGTACTCTTTATTGGCGAATTCGCTGTCAGCGTTTGTGCGCCTTCAAATATCTTTGCGATTTCGCCTACACCCACGACGACGTACTCTTCGCCGGCCAGTTTGATCTCGCCGACGCTTTTTGCGATTGCAGTAAATACCCTTCACCTTTATCTGAAACGGCCTCCAGGGCAAATTCGGCAACCATGACCGCGCATCGTCACCTGACCGTCAATGGTCACTCGTTGGTAGCGCAATTCTCTCCAAACCAACACTCGAAAGCGCCCTGAACTGAACGGACTCAACATTAACGTCGCGTTGGCGCAACCCGTGCACAAGTAACCGGGTCGTTAGCGAAAAGATAATAACCCAAATGAAAACACTGAGCGCACTTCTTATCGTTTGTGGAGTTATGGTTGCCCAACAGGCGCCGAACCCAGGCGAAAGCACCGTCCGCGTTACCGCCGGAACGGAACCCATCTACCGCGTATCCGTCACGGCGCGCACTACCCAGGCAGTCAATTACCGGCACCGGAGCGGTGCCACCAAGATCGATTTCCAGGGGACCGATCTCCTCACAAGCGCCAACGGCGAGGCCAAAGTCGAGAGCAAACAGGGCCACATTTCAATAGAGGCAGAGTTCGCGGGCTTACAGCCAGCGACTAAATACGGAGCCGAGTATCTTACCTACGTACTGTGGGCGATTACTCCCGAGGGACGCCCTGTCAACCTTGGCGAAGTGCTTCTAAATGGAACCAAGAGCAAACTGGACGTAACCACAGATCTGCAAGTGTTCGGGCTAATCGTTACCGCCGAACCTTACTTCGCGGTGGTAGAACCTAGCGATTTGATCGTAATGGAAAACATCGTGCGACCCGACACTAAGGGTAAGATCGAAGCAATCGACGCCAAGTACGAACTGCTGCAGCGTGGCCAGTACCAGCGTCTGGCCAACCCGCTCGAATTAAAGGCCGACCGCAAAACGCCACTCGAACTTTACGAGGCGCGTAATGCTGTTCAAATCGCGCGGTCTGAGGGTGCCGACCGCTTTGCCGTCGAGACTTTTCAAAAGGCTCAACAGAGCTTGGCGCAAGCCGAAGCCTACCAGGACCGCAATGCGGGCCGGAAGCCGGTGGCCATGACTGCCCGGGAGGCGGTGCAAACGGCGGAGGACTCGCGCGTCATCGCCGTTAAGCGCCAGGAAGGGGACGCCGCGGCGGCCGACCGCCAGCGGTTGCTAGATCGCGAAGCGCACGCAGAGCAAGGCCGCCTCGCCGCGCAATCAGAAGCTGATCGCGCCATTAAGGAGGCTGAAAATACGCGGATTAAGGCGCTAGCGGAGTCTGAGCGCTTAACCAACGAAAAGAATGCACAGGCTGCGGCCGATGCCTTGGAGGCCGACCGCCTCAAAAAAGAGAATGACAATCGCACAGCTGCCGCTGCGGCCGAAGCGGATCGTCTCAAGCGCGAGAACGACGCCCAAAAATTGAGTCAACAATCCGAGCTTGACGCCGCTGCCAGGCAGAAGCTCCAATTGGAAACGGAGAAGGCGGAACTGCGAACTCAGCTCTTAAGACAATTCAACGCCATACTGCAAACTCGAGATACGGCGCGTGGCTTGATCGTCAACATGTCGGATGTTCTATTCGACACAGGCAAGTATTCGTTGCGCCCTTTAGCGCGTGAAAAGTTGGCCAAGGTCGCCGGCATCGTCTCCGGGCATCCGGGGCTGAAGCTGGACGTTGAAGGTTATACGGATAACGTCGGCGGCGATGATTACAATCAGCGGCTTTCTGAACAACGCGGCGAGGCCGTGCGTGATTATCTGACAGCGGAAGGCATGGCTGCGAACTCCGTTACTTCGAAGGGCTTCGGGAAGACTCAACCCGTGGCTTCTAATGAAACAGCTACCGGCCGGCAACAGAATCGCCGAGTGGAACTCGTCATCTCCGGCGACGTGATCGGCACTGAGATCGGCACGCCAGTCGCAGCCAGGTAGCTCAGAGCGCAGTTCAGTTCAGCTGCATCGAAGGAAGTTCGGGGCTACTGAAAAGGTAGCCCTTGTCCGGTCTTCATTTGTCCAAAGCGGCAACACTTCGCAGATCCGTAACAGCCCAGCACACTGCTTTTAAGCCACTGCACCTACCTCGCCCGAGTACTGATTGCCGCCGGTGTCGAAGCTCAGCCTCAACTTACTTTGGGCTTCGCGGCCGACAGGATGCTTCCGCGATAAGCGTCGGAGAGCTTCGGCATCGTACTTCCGCTGTGGTCAAGAAGGTAACCCTATCGTCACCGGAATATCTTCGTGCCGGAGTAACCGGATCGTTTGCGGTACGCATCTTCGTGGACCTCAAAGTCTACTTGGGCCCAGATCAGAGACGAACCAGCCTCTCTCTTGTCGCGTACCGTGGCGTTCAAAACCACGAGAATCGACGTTAGTTGAAAAGCGGTAAGGCTTTGGCTGGTCTAATTCGGTTGACGGGGTCGTTTGAGATGCAACTGTCGCGACGAAAGCGAGCAGAGCGAATAAGCTCGGACTGCACAGCGATTCGTACTTGCGCCCGTTCAGGATGCCTGAATCCGGCGATACACAGGCTGCCACATGGCGTCGTGTACTTGTTGAACAATGTCATCGCATTCGAGTCCGGCCAGACCTTCGTCATGCGCGGCTTCCGCAACAGCCACGGCAACGGTCATAGAGACGCTGCGCAGATCGTCAATATGCGGTAGAAGAGACGAGCCCGGTTGACGAACGGTGACGAGACTGGACACAGCGCTAGCCGCCGCCGCGAACATACCGTCACTTATCCTGCTGGCGCGAGCGACGATAGCACCGAGGCAAAGACCCGGATACAGCATCGCATTGTTCACCTGTGCCACCACGTATGTGACTCCCTTATAGGTGACCGGAGCGAACGGGCTACCAGTAGCGATGAGGGCGCGCCCGTCCGTCCAGGCAATCAAATCAGCTGGATTCGCTTCAGCTCGGGCCTTAGGATAGGAGAGCACGAAGATGATCGGTCTTTCGGTATGTGCGGCCATTTCCTTCACGATTGGCTCCGTGAAACCCCCAGCATCGTTCGAGGCGCCGATCAGCATTGTGGGCGCTACACGACGTACCACTTCGGCCAAACCTACGCCGTTGGCATTTCCATCGTGCTTCCAGTCTTTGCTTTCGGCAGAGGGCCGCAGGTAGGTAGCCTGATAGTCGCCCAGGTGCTTTTTCATATCCGACGTTAGTAGTCCTTGCAGGTCGACACACCAGAATCGTTTGGCAGCGTCCGCTTTGGAAATCCCTTCGCCCACCATGGCGTCGCGAATCTGGTCGGCGATGCCTATCCCCGCGGTGCCAGCCCCATAGATAACCACCCGCTGATTGCGGAGCGCGGTACCGCAGACGCGAACCGCGGAGATTGCGGCCGCAAGGGTGATTGCGCCCGTGCCCTGCATATCGTCGTTAAACGTGCACATCTCATTGCGGTATTTTTCGAGGATACGGCGGCCGTTGCCTGGCGCGAAATCCTCCCACTGGAGCAGAGCGTTCGGAAACAGCTTAGTCGCAGTGTTGACGTAAGCTTCAATGAACGCGTCGTAGCGCTCACCGCGTATTCGAGGGTGCCGATTGCCAATGTACATAGGGTCATTGAGCAGACTCTCCCGATTGGTGCCGACATCGAGCATAACGGGGATGACTCTGGTGGGATCGATTCCTCCCGCTGCCGTGTAGATAGCAAGCTTGCCGATAGAAACCTCGATCCCACCGATACCCCAATCGCCGATGCCCAAGATTTGCTCGGCATCCGTGGCCAGAATCAGGTCTATATCGTTCGGACCGGCGTGAAAATTGGCAAATGCTTCCTCAATTCCGTCGGGATGATCTATGGAAAGGTAGACTCCGCGAGGACGCCGGCTCTCATGGTGATATTGCTCCATGGCCATGCCGACTGTGAGGTCGTTCACTATGGGGATCATTTCTCGAAGGTGTTCTGAAAACAGCCGGTAGAACAGGACTTCGTTGCGGTCGTGCAGGGCAGTCAAGTATATGTTCTTGCTTAACGCATCGGGTAAACGCTCGTACTGGACGTAGGCGCGTTTAACCTGAGTTTCCAGCGTGCTTATTTCCGGCGGAAGAAGACCCGTCAAGCCAAGCGATTTTCTCTCTTCGGCGGTAAAAGCCGTACCCTTATTCAAAAAGGGAGAATTCAGCACGGCCAGACCGCGAGCCTGGGTCTCACAAAAATGGTGGCCGTTCTGCGGTTGCGTCGTGGCGGGGGCAAGAAACGGAATAACTCTCCGTCGCATTATGTTGGTTACCTCTTTTTGCTTCTCTCTTTCGGGGAGGCACTATTGAAGCGCCGCGCGCGCAGCACAACTGGAACTCTCCCTGGCGGTCGATGTGAGTAGGGTGCCCAGAAGCGCCAGGCCGCATACGGTCGTCGCTGCTTTGAATAGTTTCATTTCTAACTTTCCTTCGATCCAGTTTGAGTCTGCTACACGCTTCGGTTAAGGGCCGAATTATCTCGGCGGGCATGTCCCACGCCTTAGCTGATAAGCATTTCGTTGGCCATCGCCAACGGCTTGGAGTTTCGGGAGCTTAGGCCTCAGTTAAACGCTAGCGAGACAAGACGCCCGCTTTTCAGAACCTCGGGCGGATAACGCTATATGGTCAGGTGACCGAATTTCGTCACCGGGGAACTCAATCTAAGTGGCTTTCTACCAGCTACTCAAGGAGACTTTCAATGCACCTTGTTTAGCGGCACAGGGTAGAAGGGAGTTAGCGCCAGGGTCGGAGAACCTGGAATCCACCGACAAGGTGTGATGCCAGCGGGCCGGAACGAAAGACGGACTCGCCGCAAGCCGGGCGGCCAGCCAGAACACGACGGGCATCACCGAAGGCTGGCACCGTTGGAACAAGTGGCTAAACGCACGAGGTCTTGCCCACCCAATGGCCGCACACTGGCGAGACTCGCCGGTCAGCCCATCCGAGGACGGTGGCTTAAGAGGAATCAGTGGAGTTCTGTTTGCGAATCGCCAATTCTCGCGCGGCTCCGCAATGATTTGCTCCTGCCCGGCAATGTGCTCCGCTTGCTCTTCTAGAACACGCTGCAAGCGCTCGTTTTCACGACGCAGCCAGGCGTTCGGTCGGCGCAGTGTTCGTCGTCAGGGAGGTGTCGCGACGAAAGCGTCCGTTGCGCGGGATCCAGCGGCTTCAAACATCGACATTGCCAAATGTTTGTGCCTTTGTCCAGCGAAATCCTTACCCCCTCGATACAAAGTCTCAGAGGCTTCTGTCCATTCAATGATGTCGACCGCACGAGAAAAAACCCATTCGACTCCACTCTTTTTTCATACGGCAAACGGGCTTAGTCGATAAGACTTCTGTAAGCGAAACGGAAGCAAGCTCTGCGGGATGCAACCTATTCATTGAAAGTCCCCGCGCAGAGGGCGTAATTATCCTCGGCGATTCAGTTCGCCTGGGTTTCACGTCGAAACGGCAAAAGAATAGGTCGGTTGATTCGCCACTGAGAGGTTCCATCTCAGGGCGAAAGATGAGCCACGAATTCCGTAGGAAAAAGATATTGGCGTAATTTTCAAGCTTCAAAAGCCCAGACGTAAGAGGCAAGGAGACGCGCGCCTATTTCATCCAGTCTGCGTTCAGTATCGGAGTCTTGACGGAAAAGAAGTGAAGTAAACGAGTAACAAAGTCAAATGAGTAACCGAGTTAATAGACCGCATCAACGTTACGGTGTCCACAATGAGCTCAAAGCCAGTGCCAAGCGCGTTTCTGGCTCGGCATCGCGCAGAAGACGAGTCTGTTTGGGTGCGTTTTGTCTGTTTGCTGCGCAATGTTTCGCCAGCGGAGCTGTGCAGAACTTCGGCACAGTACCCATCAACGGCGCTGCCCAAAGCCTGACAGTTGATTATTCATTCAACGGCCTCGCGGCCGCGCCGACTTTCGCATTGGCTTGGAATCGGGATTTTGAGGCGGCAGCGCCAGCCTGTAGTGTGAGCACTACGACGAAATGCAGCGTAGTGGTCAGTTTCAGTCCGATTCGGCCGGGTCTGAGGCAGGATGCGCTTACGGTAAAGGACCCATCCGGCAACGTTCTGGCGACTACCCTCTTGCGAGGTGTCGGCGAGTCTCCTCTGTTGGCCTTCCATCCGGGAATCATTGGGACGTTGGCCGGCAACGGGACCTGGGGATATCAGGATTCGACAAATCCTGCCAACGCAGAGTTTCGCAATCCACAGGGAGTTGCTCTGGACATTGGCGGAAATGAACTTTACGTCGCAGATTCTCTGAATTGCGTAATCCGGAAGTTCGTACGTTCCTCAGGTGAAGTCAGCACGGTTGCGGGCAACGGAAGCGACGGTTTCGCGGGCGATGGCGGCCCGGCAACCAGCGCGAAGTTGAACACGCCCACCGGCGTGGCGGTGGATGGCGCCGGGAACCTATATATTGCCGATCAAGGCAATAATGTGATCCGAAGAGTAGACGCGATCACGCATATTATTACCACCGTGGTAGGTGGCGGGACCGTGGCGTCGGGCACCGATAACCTAGGCGATGGCGGCCCAGCGACGAGCGCGATTCTTAACGGGCCGCAGAGTGTGGCGGTGGATGGCGCCGGTAACCTTTACATTGCCGATGCTTTTAGCAATCTAGTGCGGACCGTGAACGCCGCCAGTGGAAAGATCACCGTAGCGGCAGGTGGGGGCACAGCGGCGGGGACGGATGGCTTTGGCGATGGTGGACCAGCACCGAGTGCCCAACTGAGCAATCCTTCGGGCGTAGCGCTGGACAGCGCTGGCAATCTTTACATTGCGGATACCGGTGACAATCTGATCCGGTTCGTCAATCTGACAACTGGCGTCATCACCGCCGTGGCAGGCAATGGAAAATCGGGGTACACCGGTGATAACGGGTTAGCGACGGCGGCCACGCTCGCTGCACCACAAGGCGTGGCAGTGGATGCCGCCAATGACATTTATATTGCCGACTCAGGCAATAACGCGATCCGGCAGGTGAGCGGAAGTTCTCAAAACATCTTCACGGTGGCAGGCGTGGGTTCACCCGGGTATACGGGCGATGCCGGGAGCCCTACCTTGGCACGTGTAAACTATCCCACCACGGTTGTCGTAGATGAGAACGGAAACCTGTACGTCTCGGACTATGCAAACAACGTCGTGCGTCAAATCTTGTATGCTCCGTCGCCACTCGCGTTTGGCAGTGAGACGGTGAGCACTGCGAGCGCGGCGCAAGTTGTTACTGCTAGAAATATTGGCAACCAGGCGCTCACGGTAGGCAATGTTTTACTATCTGCTGATTTTAATCGAGAATCTTCGGGATCGAAGGATTGTGAGGCGGGAGGGACGATCACAGCGGGTTCCAGCTGCAGCGCGGCCGTGACTTTCCTCCCTGCCCAAACGGGCGCGACAATGGGTTCTCTTACTTTTAAGACGAATTCGTTAAACCAAGCAGCGTCTGTTCAGACAATCAGTCTTTCAGGTACAGGGCTAGCGGGGTTTCAATCAGGACTGCATCCAACAGCTCTGTCATTCAGCCCGCAGATCGTCGGCACAGCCAGCAGCGCACAAACTGTGACTCTCACCAATACCGGTTCAACATCTCTCAGCATTACCGGCATCGGTTTCAGCGGCGCCAACGCTTCTGACTTCACATCCTCAAGTAAATGCGGATCGGTACTTGTAGTGGGCGCAACTTGCAGCATCTCCGTTACTTTCACGCCCGGTGCCGCGGGCAGCNNAGTGAGCGACAAGTACGGCAAGGTGACGCGGTTACCGCAGACCGCGACGTTGACCGGAACGGGCGGCGCCCCAACCACCTCCTCCGCTACCTACATGGGTGCCGATACCACCACCCTGGGCACTTGGACGGGCCACTACGGAGCCGACGGCCAACTGATCGCCAACGGTTTGACCAATGCGCCCGCCTATGCAACCGTCAGCTTCACTGGTGACTCCACCTATACTTGGCAGCAGCCATCGCGCGATCCACGTGCGTTGCAAGTTTCTAGCGGCTCACCTTCGCGCATTGCCTCGACGTACGAAACCTATAAGAGTTTCAGCATCAACATGAACCTCACAGATGGCAATACTCACAAAATTTCGCTGTATCTGTTAGATTGGGAGAACGCTAAGCGAAGCGAGCAGATTACGATCGTCGATACCATCAGCCAAGCTGTACTTTCCAGCGAGAGCTTTTCCGCTTTTAGCGGTGGCATTTACGAAATCTGGACCGTCAAAGGCAACGTCCAGATTCAAGTTGCTTTCACCGGTGGAAACAATGCGGGGGTTGCCGGGGTCTTCTTTGACACTCCCGGTTCCACTTTTATCACAGTAAAAAACCCGCACTATGGCGGTGGAGCAGCGGGAAATACCAAACACTTCACGAATGGCTACGTGAGCGGCTCCGTTGCATCTCCTGTTCTCAATTCACCCACGGCAAACTTTGTTTCCCAGGACGTTGGCAAAATCGTGGAGATTCAAAATTCCTGCTTAAACGCCGGAGTGGTCTCTACATTGGAAGGAACAATAAGCGCTGTCACCTCCAGCAAACGGGCTGCAATGACTATCGATACAAGCAGTGCGGCTCATGGCATCGTATGCGGAGCGCTTAACAGTGCTCCGCTGCTGGGCAGTATCATCGGCAGCATCTCCAGCGGCGCGACAAGCGCTTATGTAATGCTTTACAGCCCAACGGCTCGGATTCCTGCGACTATTCCCGCGACGCCGTTCAGTGTGGTGCTTGATAGTGGGACAGCTATCCGGGAGACCGTGACGGTCTCGGCTGCTAGTCAGTTTCGAAACGTAGCCACGCTGACATTTGGAGCGACCAGGTACAGCCACGGCGTCACCAGTGTGCTGCTCACAGGCACGCAGGCCGTTGAGTTTAGCTATGGAACTGATGACACAGCAGCGATCAATGCAGCAATTACCGCCGCAGAGGCACTCACCAAAGCGTCTCTCTTCTTCCCGTCTACCACCGGTGGCTACACATGCCGCGGCGCGAGAAACCAGGCATTGCCAATTTGCTTTCCCTTGTCGGGAAATGGCAATCTAGCGTTTTATGGAGATGGTAATACCGTCATCTATTCGTCTGGAGCCTGGTCGGTTTACAACGGTGCAGTTGTTCGAAATATAGTGTTCGGCTATCCGTCGACCGGAGTGAGCATCAATCACTTAGTGATGCAGAATTTTTCAGTCAATGGCATGACTAATGGAAACACTGGAAACACTAACTGGACTCCTAGTACCGCCAATGGCGAAGGATGGGATACAACTAGTAAGGTTTTCTATCTCCTAGACTCGACTGCGAATGACATCGAAGTGTCAAACGTAAACTGGCAGCACTTTAAGGGCGAGTTGTTTTATCTGGGCGGGTCTTCTTCCAGCTACGCAAATATCAGCGTGACCGACTCATATTTTGCGGATTCCAACGGAGATGGATTCTCCCCGTCCGCTTCAACGATCAACATCGCTGGCAACGCGATGTATAACTTTGCAAACGCTTGTATAGAGGAAGGAACGACGGACGGCTATCTAAACTATGTCGTCCAGAATAATATTTGTTCTGATTCTTTAAGGTCAGGCTTTGTATTTGTCGGCGCAATCAATTCCGGCGTTACAAACACTGGCCAGCACACGATCGAAAACAATAGAATATTTTTTACGGGACTGATGCCAGGGAGCTTTACAGTATTGGCAGCGATCGGAGTGGTCTTACAAGTGTCGTCTACCACTCCGCTGTCTCATTTTAAGATCACCAACAATACAATAACGGATTGCGTTTATGGTTTTGACGTAGAAGCAATTAACGATGCCGTTATCTCCGGCAATACTTACCTGGTCGACGCAACGCCGAACACCTATTACCCTAAAGGAGTAGTGTTGTATGGAAATCAGAATACCGGCGATTCGGTCTCAAATCTGAGCGTGCGCGGTAATATCTTTCGCCGAAGCGCTCTCGCGGTCACGAACGGGACACAACTAACCCCAATCGCTGAAACCAGCGGCTCCGAGTTAACGTTCTACAAATATACAAACGTCGTGATTGCCGATAATCTATTCGATGTTACTCAACCAGTTGTGTACAACGGCATTAATTCGCCAGTCACCATCTGGGCCGCGCTGACGCAGTCAAATTCAGCGCCCGCGTTTGCGAATAATAGTTTCCCAACACCAACGTATGCGGATAGTAATTTCTGGACATCCCAGGTCCCAGCAAATACGGTTTACCCAATCTGTGACTTTGTTCAGATTGAGCCGGGAAGCTCAGGCCTCCAATTCACTTTTCCGAATGGCGGGGCGCAAGATGGAGCGATTGTTAACGTATACCTAAACAACGCCAACGCTGGATACTGGAATACCGATGCCAATTTAAGAACTCCCGGCGTAATCAATCATACAATCCAACAATCTGTTACGTTCCGCTATTCGGCTGATGCCGGGAAGTGGATATATTTGTCGGGCGGTACTGTGACCAATTGACATTTTTCAACTGTTCACGGGGCACATGCGCAGAAATGGGGCGAGTGGCCGTGGCGGCAGAATCGCTAGCAACGGCACTGAGAACGCTGCGCGCTACGAAATGTTGAGCCGATGGTAAACCGGGACTTTGACGAAATCCACAATGAATGCAAAGACAGTGGCCGCAGCTAGCGTTTCTGTCACGATGGCTATAGAGAGAGGCGCCATGGCAATTCCGCAAGTCGCCAGTGTGGACGCAATCAGCAAATCTAATAGAGACGACCCCATGAGCCACCCGCTCGGGCGAGAAGCCCAAATACGCTGGCGCGCACGATTCGTGTACGTGGTTGCTTGATTGCCGAAGACGATAGCCACGAACGCCAGAGTTCGGAGTGTTTCAATTCCGAGACCCAGACGGAATTTCGCAAACGCCAGGACGGCCACGCAAAATACGAGTTCTGAGACTCCCATGAAGACACCTGCAATCGTCAATTTTCCGATTTGCCAGCGATTGGGCAACGGAGACGGTTGAACGTTGTCGGTTGTCAGGGACATCCCAAGAAGGTCTCCGGTAAGCATGATGATCACCATCAGCATCGGAGTGAGAATCGCATGCCCGGTCATCAGTAGACCCGCCGCCAAGAAGAGCACCTGCACAATCTTCTTGGTAACGGAGTTGAGGGTATAAGTCAAAACTCGCTGGAAGGTTATGCGGCCTTCCTTTACCGAGGCGACAATACCACCGAGTCCGGGTTTGGTCAGGACAATGCCGGCTGCCGATTTGGCTACGTCGGTTGCCGTTGAGACAGCTATGCCCATTTGCGCCTGACGCAACGCCGGCCCATCGTTGGCGCCGTCGCCGCACATGCCCACGGTGTGACCCGTCTTCTGAAACGCCTTAACGAGGTTATACTTCCCGTCCGGAAGAATGCCGGCGAACACCGCAAACTCCTCGGGGCGCACATTGGCGGGAATCGGTCCGGGTGGACAGATCTTTCCTCGAAGGCCCACGGCATGAGCCACAATCTCTGCCGTCGCTGGGGCGTCGCCTGTCACCATGATCGCGCGCACTCCAAGGGTGTGCAGTTCGGTAATCAACGCGGCAGAATCTGAGCGGGGCGGATAACTGAGAGCAATGATCCCAGCCATTTTCAGCGCGGCAAAGGGACCAGCGGCGACAGCCAGAACGCGGAAGCCCTTTGCTTCAAGCTCGTTTGCAGCTTGGGTTGCCTCAGGCGCTGAGTGTGTGAGACCCGACACAACAGCAAACGCCCCTTTGACCACGTGCACTGCGGCGCCGCTGTGCTCCGAAGCAGTCGCCTCCGACATCTTGGTGCCTGGATCAAAGGGGACGAATTTGATCAACTTAGGTAGATCGGAAACGGCCTTCTCCGCTGTAGCAGTCCGGATTGCCGCATCTACCGGATCTTGGCCACCGTCCGAACTC
Organism: Bryobacterales bacterium; assembly: GCA_003167495.1. GTDB lineage: Bacteria > Acidobacteriota > Terriglobia > Bryobacterales > Bryobacteraceae > Bog-105. The sequence continues at coordinate 22,510 of PMSX01000304.1, forward strand.
GCCAAGGCCGCCAATCCTAGGACATGCCCTTCATCGAAGCCGGACATGGTATGGACGGCTGTTACCGTCAGTTCGTTGCGAGTCAGCGTTCCCGTCTTATCCACGCACAAGACATCAATGCTGGCTGCTTCATCAACGGCGGAAAGCCTGGTAGGAAGAACGTTCAGCTTGGCCAGAGCTTTCGCTCCAATCGCCGACGCAAGCGTAAACGTGGCGGGCAGCGCCACCGGTATGGATGCGAGAATTGCCGTCAACACCAGCGGGATGATCTCGGTGACCGGCATCTTAAGAAGGGCATGGGCGTATCCGACAAGCAAAATAACAATGCAGCCATTGAACAGGGCGAGATTCCGAACTACGTGTAAGACTGCCTTCTGTTGGGAACTTACTACACGTGCGGTGCGAACTAACTCAGCAGTACGTCCAAATTTTGTCGAGGCTCCGGTCGCCTTGACTTCTGCAACAGCTTCGCCGCGCCGCACTAGCGCTCCCGCATAAGCGTCGAAGCCGGCGCCAGCTTCGATTGGCACGGACTCACCGGTGAGCATCGACTGATCGAGCAGCACCGATCCATCGGTAACGTGCACGTCGGCGGCTACGACGGCCCCCAGCGACAGTTTCACCACATCGCCAACCACCAATTCGGTCGCGGGGATTGTCTTCCAGGTGCTGTCCCGCTTGACGGCCGCATTCAAAGCAAGCCGCGCTTTCAAAGCGGCCAGAGTAGCTTGGGCGCGGCCTTCTTGGAAGAATCCCAGACCGGCGTTGAACATCAGCAGACCGGCAATGATGCCGGCTTCGAAATATTTGCCCAGCACCACTTCCAAAACAATGGCCGCCTCCAGCATCCACGGCACGGGAGTCCAGAATTGAGTCAGCGCCCTGCGAAACGGATGCAATGCTGTGTCCGGCATCGCATTCGGCCCGGATTTCAGCAGCCGGCTGCGGGCTTCTTCGGTTGTCAAGCCAGTGGACGCGGATTTAGGGACCGGAGTCTTTCCGGTGATGGGTGAACTAGCCAATTTAATACCGCCCAGTCACACGAGGATCTCTTGTTCTCAATTGGAATCTTCGCAGCGCTGACTGCAATACTTTTTGTCAGCTGGCACGGTATGGCAGCGTGCAGGATGCGCGCATTTCTTTGCTTCAGTGTTTGCCATGATCTGTTAATCCCCTGAGTTTAGTCTATGTGAGAAAACGTCAAAACGGTGTCAAAATGCCTGCGATCATTGAAAAACTCAGTTTCTTGAGCCGGCGCGCACGCCTGCCAGTCGCGTTGACCACTGGGTCCGCACTCAGCGATTCTTCGGCGATCTTGACGGAAACTATTGAAGAGGAGAACCAGCGGATGGCATATAGTTCCAAATCACTGCAATGGCGGTCTCGTTAACTAATTCTCGCGCCTCGAGACTATGTGTCCATCCGTTCGACCCATTGAGCGCGCCATGCGGGAGCCACGAATGGATCCGCAAAGTACTGTGTTTCCCGCGCAACCTTGTCG
>PMSX01000304.1:24087-25227 GCA_003167495.1 Bryobacterales bacterium
GACGCCGCCCAATGCTGATCCAATGCCGCGCGGATCTGTTGATCTCGCACTCCAGAATACTGCTCGTTCTTTTGTTGATCGTCCATCTTTGACCTTCAATTTGACAAGAAGCTAAATCCTTTAGCGGAATCGGAGTGTACGACTGGTCAAGTCGCGCTATACACCGCGTCGAGGCGTCTAACTCCTGATTACTTTCTGGGCAACTTGACAATGGTACTGCAAACTCAAGATTAGAAACTGGTTCTTTTGGACCTACAAAAAGCTGTTCAGGCTCCTTCTGCGAGTTGCTGCTTCGTGGATCGTCTTTCGCACTGAGGTATTCCAGGCCAAGCGGCCCCATCGCGGCTACCTGCGTGACGTACTCGCCGGATTTCGCCCAGTGGAAATGGGGCGTGTTGCCAGGGAGGATGATCACGGCGCCGGGCGGATAGGCCTCCAGCTTACTCGCTTCGAATTCATCACCCAGTCCGATATAAAAGATGCCGGAAATCACGGTATACACTCGATCCTCTGGGTGCTTGTGAGGCATCAGCTTCTCGCCGTGGGGCATTTTGACCCTGATTGTGTAAGGGCCGGGCTCCGAGGGCTAACCCACCACGACGGCCAGCCGGACGGAAGTTGGAAACGCCGGGAACGGTTTCCAATCGACATCTTCGGGCAAAATGGTTTTGAAAACATCCTGCCCCAGTTGGTGAGTGTGGACTTCGCTTTGCTGAGCGCGCTTTACGGCGCTGGCTTTCTGAGACATAACAAACCTCCTTCGTACAGAAAATGTAGAACATCACCACGGACTTTCGAAACATGTCTGCCAAGTTTGGCGCCGTTTGATCAGTGGGATCCCACGTCGAGAGGCAATGATTCCATCGAACGCGGGCAGCCTAAGCATCCCAATATCTGGATACCGTCCTCTTCGTTTCGCGCCGGAAGTCTCTGTACGTAACTGTGTAAGTGACGAGCGGCACGGGTTCCGGCTTTCGAGCCCGGTCTGCGTTGCTTTATGATCGATATGTCGCCACCTTGACCACAGCGCTTTCACTAAGCGGACATCCATAAGCGTTCAAATCCGCATCCCATCCGGGCCGAGCGTCAACTGTACGTGAGGTCGGTGCTCTGTCCGACCTCGATAATGTAACCGTCAGG
>PMSX01000134.1 GCA_003167495.1 Bryobacterales bacterium
CGTAACCATTAATCCTCCGGACCCAAGCCCGACAGACCACTCGAGTTTCCATCCCAGCGCAGAGCCTCCAGCAGTGCCCCCGCGACAGGGCTGAACCGTGGGTTACCCAGTGGACAGCGGATCGAAGTGTAAATGTGTTGCATTAACTGTTGCGTGAATAAATGACTTTTCAAAACCCCGCCAACCCCAACAATTTGCACGGCTTCTGTCTTCTCGAATAGCTGGTTATAAACGCCCGCCACATAGCGGGTCAGGCTCTCGACCGCAACCCGTAAAACCTCAAGCGCTACTTCATCCCCTTGTTCTGCCGCGTCTATGACCAGCTTGGCGTAGCTGGCAATATGCTTCCGGTCAAAATTGTTGTAGAACCAGTGCATCAGGTGGTTGGCGTCGGACGCGCCCGAAACCTCAAGTAAAGCTTTATGCAAAACGGTGGGTGATCCCCAGCCCNNTCATACTGGAGCGCTCGTCGTAGCGCTTGCTTAGTTAGGTCGAACCCGCCACCTTCATCGCCAAAAATATAACCCCAACCGCCGGCGCGCGCCGTTCTCATCTCAGCGTTGCGTCCGAACGCAATAGATCCTGTGCCGGCGATGATGATGATTCCGGGCTCACCCCCGGTCCCGCCTATCAACGCAATCTCCGCATCATGCGTGAGCTTGTAGCGGTCGCTGGCAATTAGCTCTTTGACGTACGCTTCTTTGTCCTCCGTTCCGCCGCTCAAACCAAGGCACACCGACGCGAAGTGAACCGAACTGGATTCGAGGCCGGCTTCATGGTACGCCTGACGGAGGCAATCCCCAACAGCGCTCAAAAACCTCCCGCGCCCTTCCGCCGAAGCGACATGGTTACAAGGACCGCCGCGACCGCGTCCGATCACTTTGCCGGTTTCGTCGGCAAGCAGAGCCTTAGTGCTGGATTGGCCGCCGTCGATTCCAAGATAGAGGCGCGTCATGCTTGGTTCGAACTGAGCCGCGCGTGGCAGGACATTAAGACAGTACCTTGTCTTTGGCGTAACACAACGGGTCAAGCGGGCACTCGCCACATTTCGGTTTGCGTGCCACACAGATGCCGCGCCCAAAATGAATCACCTGATGGGAAAACTGAATCCAGTCGTTTTGGGGAAGCAGCTTCATCAAATCCTGTTCAATCTTCACCGGATCTTCGTTCTTCGTCAAATCTAGCCGCCGAGTAATCCGCTGCACGTGCGTATCCACCACCAATCCCGAAGCGATTCCATACGCAACTCCCAAAACCACGTTCGCCGTCTTTCGCGCGGCGCCCGGAACTTTCAGCAATTCTTCCATGCTGCGCGGCACGTCGCCATTGTGATCGGCCATCAACTTTTTCGCCGCGCCAATCAGTGAGCGCGCCTTGTTGTTGAAGAACCCGGTAGACCGTATATCTAGCGCCAGTTCATCCTGCGATGCTGCCGCCATGGCCGCTACCGTTGAATACTTCTTAAATAATCCAGGCGTGACTTTGTTCACGCGTTCATCGGTGCATTGCGCCGAAAGAATCGTTGCTACCAGCAGTTCCCAAGCGTTGCCGTGATGAAGAGCACAGGTGACGTCGGGATAAAGCTTGTCGAGGCCGGCCAAAATCCGACCCAGCCGCGCTTTCCGTTCCGCGGCCGTTTTTGGCTTCGGCACTTTCTTCGGTGGAGTCACCGGATGCATTTTGTTTGCTGTTGCGGTTTCGGGCATGGAATACCGTTAAGATACCGCAGACGCGTATTCCTGGTCCGAAGGTGTCACTGGCTGCATCCAAGACTGCGTATGCAAATCTACCACCTTCGCTGCGAATTGATCACTTCATGTCCATTGCTACAGACATTTGAAGTGTTCAAGAATCCGATCAATCTTGCCAAAATCACTCCGAGCTGGTTGAACTTTCAAGTGCTAACCAAGGACGTACAGATGCGCAAAGGGGCGGAGATCGAGTACAACATCCGGTGGCTAGGTCTGCCCATGCATTGGAAGACGCTGATCTCCAATTACGATCCGCCTCACTCTTTTGTAGATGAGCAGGTGCAAGGGCCGTACGCGTTGTGGATACACCACCACACTTTCGAAGAAACAGCTGCCGGTACAAAGGTGGGCGATCATGTCGAGTACGCGCTGCCGTTTGGGAAGCTCGGAGAAATAGCCCATGCCGTGATAGTGAAGAGACAGTTGGACGCCATCTTTCAGTTTCGCCAGCGCGAGATCACAAAGCTACTTGTACCCGGTCCCCCCTGACTTCGACAGCCGTTGCGATTTTCGCGGTTTTCCGCGATCGCTAAGTCGCGGAAAACAGCGTCACGCTTCGGCTGCCATTTTGTCGCGCACTGACGGTTCCGGCTCCGTGGCGAAAACCGAATACACCACGCCGGCGATCGCCGCGCCGACGATCGGCGCCACCCAAAACAGCCACAACTGTTCGAGCGCCCATCCGCCCACGAATACCGCCGGAGCCGTGCTGCGTGCCGGATTTACCGACAGGTTCGTCACGGGAATCCCAATGAGATGAATAAGCGTCAGCCCGAGGCCGATCGCGATCGGCGCGAAGCCCTTCGGGGCCCGCGTGTCGGTCGCTCCCAGAATGATTATCAGGAACATGAACGTCAACACTATTTCGGCCGTCAGGCATGCTGCAAGGCTGTAACCGCCGGGAGAATGCAGGCCATAGCCATTGGAGGCAAATCCACCTGACAAGTCGAATCCTGCTTTGCCCATCGCGATGGTGTACAGTACGCCCGATCCCGCGATGCCTCCCAACACCTGCGCGATGACGTACGCCGGCAGCTCTGCTACTCGAAATCGCTTGGCCACAACCAATCCCACCGATACAGCGGGATTCAAGTGGCATCCCGAAACGTGCCCGATTGCAAACGCCATGGTCAGGACCGTGAGGCCGAACGCCAAAGCGACTCCGGCGAAGCCAATCCCGAGGCCCGGGAAAGCCGCGGCCAGCACCGCGCTCCCGCATCCGCCGAAGACGAGCCAAAAGGTTCCGATAAATTCCGCGAACGCTCTTTTCAATAGCGACATACAGAGAATCCTCCCTTTAGGTGTCAATTACCCCTGTGCAGAATACCACGAACCGAAACCGTCGGCTGCAGGCGGATTGGGTTCGTTGCGCATAGAACGCCAAACTCGCGGAATCTATTCCGCAAAGCGTTTTGCTCGCCTGTTTCGCTAGTCCATCCTCGCCACAGCGGGATCTGACAAAGAACAGAGCAAAGTATGAAATACCGGAAAAGACTGCGCCACCTACGCCGCTAGGCAGTATCGAGGTGGCTTCCCCAAAGACGGTCACAAACCTTCCGAATTATTCTGTCGCCCTACTGCGTTGAAAACTAGGCCACTTGCCCGTTTGCCTTGCAATGACTCCATCTCACTAAGCCGACCGCGCGCTATTTTCAAATCAGCTTGCGGCGGTCGTGTCCGTTGGCGTCTTTCGCTCGACGCGGATCGCGCCCCTTCCGCCGGACCGGGTTTAAACCCGGCTCAGATCTTTCCACAATTGAATATTTATCCTAAAGGGGTCAGACACCATTAAGCCCGAATCGACGATTTGCGAAGTTGGGTGCCGCCTTCGGGACGAGGTTCGGCGGTGGAACTTTCATTCCTGGCGGTGTCTAGGCTCCCGGTCATAGATGACTCGTTTTTTCCAAAACCATCGACCTCCGCGTTTTGGGTTCGTTTCGCAAAAAGGCAGCTCTCGGAGAACCGGTTCCGCAAAAGACGCTCTTTGTTCGCCTACTTCGTTTTTTCTTCGGCTGCCTAACGACCCAAAATCTACTTTGTCAGGGATGAATTCGCCTCTTCTAGGCGTTCTAGTATGTGCACCCCGCACAGCGGGATCCGGGCAAAGGAGAGATGAAAGTATGAAATTTTCGAAAACGGCCGCAACTCTAGTAACTACAGCCTGCATGTTCGCCGGCATCGCCACGGTCATTCCTAACGCGCACGCCGCTGATTTGCCCGACGTGGGCAGCAAAGCGCCCGACTTCACCTTGAATTCGCAGGAAGGCACACCCGTGGGCCTTAAGGAGTTCCGCGGTAAATGGGTAGTGTTGTATTTCTATCCGAAGGATATGACCAAAGGCTGCACCATTGAGGCGCACAACTTCCAGCGCGATCTCGCGCAGTACCAGCAGAAGAACGCGGTGGTCCTGGGCGTGAGCGTTGATACGGTCGACTCGCACCAGCAGTTCTGCACGAAAGAGAGCTTGACCTTCAAGCTACTGGCCGACCCGAGCCATGAGGTCACCACTCAATACGGCTCATTAGGCGACTATAAAGGAATGGCGCTTGCGAATCGCAATACATTCTTGATCGATCCCCAGGGCGTGGTCCGCAAAGTGTATGTCAAAGTGAATCCCGAACCGCACAGCCAGGAATTGTTGACGGCGCTGGGACAGCTTCAGAACGGCGCAGGAGGGAAGTAGCGCCGGTTGTGGCCCCGCTAACGGATCAGTTTGAGCGAACGGCAATGCCCCACTCGCGGAGCTTGCTTCGCGTCGCTCGTAGGCTGACTTCCGATCCGGTCGAAGCCGAAGACCTGGTGCAGGAAACATTGCTGTTGGCGTGGCGAAACTTTCGACAGTTCCGTGCCGGGACTGATGTCCGGGCTTGGCTGTTTCGCATTCTGTTCAATTGCTTTTACACCCAAGCCAGAAGGAAGCGTGCCGTCCCGCGGACGGTTTCGGTCTCCTTCGCCGGAACAGACGCGTGGTCCGAGTCGGCGGCCGCATCCGCGGTTTTCGAAAGCATCGACGTCACGCGTGCTCTCGCTGCGTTGCAAGTTGAACATCGCACTGTTCTGTTGCTGGGCGTTGTGGAAGGATTCACTTGTCGCGAAATGGCGGACATTCTGTCCGTGCCCTTTGGCACCGTAATGTCGCGTCTGAGCCGCGCCCGCGATGCTTTGCGCTCGCAGCTTACATGCATGGCCAAATGCGCCGGAAAGGGAGCTTTATGAATTGTAAAGACATCGCCACACTTCGCCCCTTGTATCTATCGGGAGAGCTTGACCCTGCACGCCAGCTTGCGTTTGCCGAACATTTGCGGGAATGTGACGTGTGCCGCGCCGAACTCGAGCAGCACAAGCGGCTCGACGCCCTTCTTCGCAGTAGTGTTTTATCTGAACAAATCGATAGCACCGTGCTCGAACAGCGAATCCGCAGCCGCATCTCGTCCGACCGGAATTTCTCGCGTGCGCCGATGCTCGCCGTGGCAGCCGGCATCGGCGCGATTCTTATGGCCGGCGGCCTTGGCTATCGCACCCTATTTCCTGTCAAGGAGCCACGCCTTTTTTCCGATGCGGCGCAAGATCATCGCAGCGAAGTCATTCGTCAGCAACACCGGACTTGGTTATCTGATCCGAATCTGATTGCCGATTTAGCCCAGCGCAATGGAATTTCACCGTCTCTTGCTGCCACGCTCGCGCCCCCAGGCTATCGTTTGGTCCAGGCAAAGCTGTGCCGGCTCGACGGACGTACCTTTTTGCATTTGGTTTACGCGCAGGGTGCTCGCGACTTCTCGGCTTATTTGCGGGGAATGGATACCCAGCCGCTTCCCGGCGCGATCCGCGAAACAGCAACCGGCAAGCTTCTCCATGAAGCGGATGTCGGCCATGAGCACGTCGCCTCGTTTCAAAACGGCAAACTAACTGCGATGTTTGTCACCGATCAATCCGGCGCCGCCGCTTTGTCTCTCGCCCGTTTCGCCGCCGAAAGATTGTAGAGCAAGGAAGACTCTCCGGTTGCGCGACAAGCCCGAGGGTAGCGGATCCGTCGAGCTGAGCCGCGACCGCAAGGAAGCGCAACGCAAGGTCTTTTTCGTCACATTCGACGCGACAAACACGCTGGCCGATATTCCTCAATAAAAATGCCCGATCAGCGGTCTTCTAGTGTATAATCTCTAGACAAAGTCCGCTCGTTCTGCCAACCTCCGGACACCACGTTTGTGCGGAGATCATCCGACGGCCCCGTCGCCTGCAAATTTCAATCTGTGTTTGCGATTCTTTTTGCGGAGATAGATTCCCATGAAATCCTTATCATCATCATCCTTAAGATTCTCTGTTTGCGCCGCATTTGCCGCAGTCCTTCTGCCGCTTTCGCTTCCCGCGCAAGACGCAACGGGCGCCATTGCCGGCGTCATCGCCGATCCTTCCGGAGCCGTCATCCCACAGGCGAAGGTTACGGTTACCAACGTAGGCACGAAAATTGCCAATCAAACTTCCACCGACATCAGCGGCTTTTACCAAGTCCAGCATTTGCCGATCGGCAACTATCAAGTAACGGTAGAAGCGCCGGGTTTCTCAAAGGCTGCTTCAGCGCTTGCCTCGTTGGACATTAATCAGACCTTGCGTGTCGATCTGAAGTTGCAAATCGGCAAACTATCGGACACAGTCACGGTGGAATCGCGAGCTAGCACCGTGGAAACACAAAGCTCCACGATAGGCGGCACCGTCGAGGGGCAAGCCATTTTTGAGTTACCGCTGAACGGCAGAAATACGCTTGACCTGCTTGCCACCCAGCCCGGCGTCACCCTCAGCAATCCCGACAACAGCGGGGCTGGCAGCTACAGCATCGGTGGCGGCCGCACTGATTCCGTCACATATCTGCTCGATGGCGGTCTCAACAACGATCTCTTGTCAAATGGCGTCGTCATCAACCCGAACCCGGACGCGGTGGCCGAATTTCGCGTGATCGAAAGCTCCTACGCCGCTGAATATGGACGTAACGCCGGCGGCATTGTCAGCATCGTCACTAAAAGTGGTACCAACGATCTGCATGGAACTGTTTATGACTACGCCCGCAACGACTTCTTCGACGCCAATGACTTCTTCTTCAACCAGCAGGACCAGCCTCGCGCAGTCTTGAAGCGTCAACAATATGGCCTTACCCTTGGCGGCCCGATTGTGATTCCTCACATCGTCAATGGACGGAACAAGCTCTTCTTTTTTTTCTCCTACCAGGGGCAGAAGCAAACTCAAGTCGTGCCCGAAGGCGAAGTTCAAACTTATACTCCGGCTGAGGCAAACGGTAATTTCTCGCAAGCGGCCAATGGCGGCCCTGATCCAAACGTCGTGGCGTTCCTTCAACAGAACCCGGAATATCAGCCGAATCCACAGGCAGCTAGTCTCGGCATCATCAGCCCGCTTGCCATTGATCCGGTGGCGCAAGCCTATTTCAAAGCGGGCCTCATTCCGACATCTCCGACTGGTTTTCTTTTTCCAACCGGTTCCGCCATCGATAACGCCGATNNGCAAATTCGACTTCGTTGCCACCAGCCGCGACACTATTTCCGGCACCTTCACCGCCCACGACGAGAAGAGCACCAGCCCGTTTGCGAACGCGGATGTTCCCGGATATACGGAAGTCACTTTCAACCAAACTTACTCCGGCAATATCACCTACACTCACACGTTCACACCTTCTCTTTTTAACGAACTCCGCGTTTCAGCGGTGCGCACTACCCCCGTTGACCGCGCTCCTGTCGCTAACCTGCAAAGCCCGGCTTCGTTGGGCATCCAGATTACCCCCGACCTAACGACTGGCCCCACCAATCTCGACTTCGACGAAACCGGACTCACCATCGGACCCAGTGTCAACGGCCCTACCAGCTACGCCAACACAATTTACTCTTACTACGACAACGTCTCTTGGATAAAAGGCAGACATAACCTGAAGACTGGGTTCTTCTTTTCTCCCTACCAGAACAACACCGACTATGCCTTTTTTGTAGACGGTGCGTTCAGCTTCTTCGGACCATCGACATATGTTGGATCCGGTACCGATCTCGCGGATTTCCTCTTTGGCTTGCCGGACAACTACTTCCAGGCGGCGAAAGCACTGAGTGATATTCGAAGCCATCAATATGCCGGATACTTTCAAGACGATTGGAAGGTGAAGAAGAATCTCACGCTCAACCTTGGTCTTCGTTACGAGTATGCCGAGCCGAAGTATGACACACAAGGCAGGAGCTTCTCCTTCATACCAGGTGATCAATCACAGCGCTTTGTGAATGCGCCGCCGGGCTTGGTATTTCCTGGCGATCCAGGCGCGCCCAAAGGCACCAACTTCCCGGACAAGACTAACTTTGGTCCTCGAGTTGGTTTTGCGTGGGATCTTTTTGGCAACGCTAAAACGGCGTTGCGCGGCGGCTTCGGCACGTTCTACGACGTCTTAAAAGGTGAGGATAATCTTCAATTTAATGGCGCACCGCCCTTTTACAACGAACCTTCGGTTTACTTCAGCCCAGGCGGCACGGTCACAGGGGCAAGCGGCAACACTATAAATACCTACGCTGCCGATCCAGGATTCCTGTCAAATCCCTTCGGCACGAATAATACCGGAACGCCAAACGGCTTCCCCTCCCATCCGCCCTCTTCCACAGTTAGCTATGCGCCGTTCCTCCCACTCAGTTCGGGCGGCGGCATCTTCTTGGTTGATCCACATCTCCGTACCCCCTACGTGTATCAATACAACCTTGATCTCCAGCAGCAGTTGGTCTCGGGCATGGTTCTCGATGTCGGCTACGTGGGTTATAGCGCGCACGGGCTGACCTCGCTGGTAGACATCAACCCGTTCCCTCTCGGCTCAAACACCCGAATCTACGATCCGGATTCCAACAACGCGATTTATGGTAATCTTGACGAATTTCAGAACGTCTCGAATGCCGGCTACAACGCTTTGCAAGTGAGCGTAACCAGGCGTTTCTCAGATTCCAAGATCGGCCGCTCGTTCTTTACATTTGCCTACACGTGGTCGCACGAAATCGACAACGCCTCCGGCTTCCGCCAGCGCAATAGTTTGGTCCCGTATTACGACCACAACGAATTCCGGGCAGACGGTGATACGGATTTGCGAAACACTCTGACCTTCTCTGGCGGTTGGGATCTACCCTTCGACCGCCTCGGCGGTCCCAAAATTCTAACCAAAGGTTGGAGCCTCTACCCGATCGTCACTTGGCGCACTGGTTTTGCCCTCGACGTCTTCTCTGGTCTGAGCACGACTAACACCGATCCCGGCCCAGCGGGAGATGGTGAGGCCGGCGAAGTGAGAGCGGATTTGGTTCTGCCAAACGTCGCTACTTACAACCCCCGCGGCCAACAATCGATTGGCGGCAACGTGGGCAATTACTTCTTTAATCCCCTGGCGTTTTCCAATGCCAACGCGCTGGCTCTGGATGCGATCACCTCCCAGGGCAATGCCGCGGCGCTTGTCGGTCAGTTCACGTATGGCACTCTCGGCCGTAACGTCATCCGCGGGCCGGGGTCCATTAACACCGACGTCTCCATCGCCAAGCATCTGTTCTTTTTAAAAGAGAAGCTCGATGCCGAACTACGCCTCGATGCGTTCAACGTCTTCAACCACGCGAATTTCGCCAACCCGAACACAAACATAGAGAGTCCGTTGTTCGGCCAAGTTTCAACCACTAACGGTCCACGTATCTTACAAGTGGCGCTCCACTTCAAGTTCTAATAACGTCAGCCAAAGGCGATCACAAAACTTCCAAAATTATTCTCTCGCCCTACTGCGTTGAGAACTAGGTACTTGCGTGTCTTGCCTCCAATGGCTTCACCTCGCACTACCCGCCCGCACGGTATTTCTAAACCAGGTAGGCGCCGATTCTTTCTCGCCGCAAGGTGTTCGAAGCGTCGGCCCACGGTTGTTTGAAAATTTAATATTGCAGACCTTCCGTCTTGGGGCGGTCGCCATGGCCGCCTTTCCAATTCGCCACAAATCCGAAACCGAGCGGGGAGCGTCAGCGACCTAGCCTATTTCGTCATCTGACGACGCAGCGCCCTAAGACGGCGCGCCGTTTTCCAGGAAATTACGCAACCGGTGGCTCCGGCTCGGATGCCGCAATTTGCGCAATGCCTTGGCTTCAATCTGGCGAATGCGTTCGCGAGTGACTGCAAAATTCTGCCCTACTTCTTCCAGGGTGTGCTCGCTGCCATCCTGCAGGCCAAAACGCATCTTGACAATCTTCTCTTCGCGCGGGCTCAGCGTCTTCAAAACTTCCGCTGTCTGCTCGCGCAAGTTCAAATTGATGACGGCTTCCGACGGCGACACCATGCGGCTATCCACCAGAAAATCCCCCAGGTTCGATTCTTCTTCTTCGCCAACCGGGGTCTGCAAAGAAATAGGTTCCTGCGCGATGCGCATTACGCGGCGAATCTTACTGGGCGAAAGATCCATTCGTAGCGCCAACTCATCTGTAGTAGGTTCGCGCCCCAATTCCTGCTGCATCACGCGCTGCAAACGAACCAGTTTGTTGATCGTCTCGATCATGTGCACCGGAATGCGGATGGTTCGTGCCTGATCCGCAATCGCGCGCGTCACCGCCTGGCGCACCCACCAAGTCGCGTAAGTAGAAAACTTGTAGCCGCGCTTGTAATCGAATTTATCCACCGCGCGCATCAGCCCAATGTTGCCTTCTTGGATTAGATCCAGGAACTGCATGCCACGGTTGGTGTAGCGCTTTGCGACAGAGACCACCAGGCGGAGATTCGCTTCAATCAGGCGCTTCTTCGCGGCTTCGGTCTCCTGTTCGCCGCGTTCCACAATCTGTAGCGTGCGCCGTAGCTCAGTCAAAGATGCCCCGCTCTTATCCTCAAGCGACTGCAACTGCCCTGACAACGCCTTCAACTCTTTCTTCAGCGCCGTCACTGTGCCCGAATTCGCTGGAGCCGGCTGTTCAATCTTTCGTTGCAACCGTGCGATTTCCTGCTCGAGCGGTTTAACCTGCGCCACCACTTTTCTCAGGCCATCGCTGAGCGAGCGGCGGAAACGAGATGAGAATGCGATACACCGGACCGCTCGCGAAATCATCACCATGTGCCGCGCGTACTCAAAACGCAGTTTGCGGTATTGCTTCGGCTTCATGTTGCGTGACACCGCGATCAGCTTCTGCTCAGTCTGCTGGCTTTTCTTGTAGAGCTTTTCAATCTCCTGGATGGCCGAAAAGAACTGCTCGCGTAACGCCTCGCTCGCTTGTTCTTCCTCCTGGCCGAGCTGCACATCGGGCGCCTGCATGACATCCAGGATCGAGAAGTGATTCTTTTCAATGGCGTGCTTGGTGTCAAACAGAAGATGAATGATGAGCCGTGACCGCGATAGCGCCTTTCGCACCGCGCTTTCACCGCGCTCAATTCGCTTCGCTAATTCAATCTCGCCTTCCCGTGTAAGCAGCGGCACCATGCCCATTTCGCGCAGGTACACTCGCACCGAATCGTTACTTTTGTCTAACGCGCCGGCGGAAAGATCCAGCTCTGAGAGATCTTCCAGCTCTTCATCTTTCTTCCCGAACTCTTTGGGTTCTTCCAGTTCGACAGCTGCACCGTCAAGGTCGGCGAACATTTCGTTGAGATCCTGGTCGGTCGCCAGATCCTCGCGCACTACGCCATTCACGTCGTAGAGTGCGAACCCCTTGTCATTGCTGTCTTGCATTCACTGCCTTTTTCCCTTGGCGTGCCGCCACCAACAGCGTCACGGGGATCGAGGCCCCCCGATTAGTACCTCGACACCTCATAGTACAACACGAAACCACCCCATGGAGGGGCACTTTCCCGAAACTTTCAAGCACCTGCCCCCTTTCCGGGACCGCCGTTCCCCGGTCCCTTCAAACTGTTCAATTCTTCGGCTGCTTGCATTGCTCCCGCGAAGTCTCCCGCTCTTTCCAATTCCTGCACTTTTCTACGCAGAGTTTCCATTCGACTGGCAATTGTTTTTGCTTCCAGCGCTCGCAAACAGTCCATCGCTTGCCCTGCGGCGTCCTCTTCGCTGATAGGTAGTTCTCCAAAGCCGATCTCTGTGAGAATTCGTTGAAAGTGTGGCTCGAGCTGATTCACAATATCTTCCAAAGAAAAACGCCGAGCCTGCTCGTCAAGGTTGACAATCGCCCTGAAAATAGGGCGTAATTCGAGGAGTCTGAGCGCGTCGGAGCCGTTTACGTAGTGTCGAATCGCGGTCCGGGCGTCGGCGCTCGCCAGCAAACAGGTCAGCAGCAGTTTCTCATTTGGCGGTACTGCCGACGATACTGCGCGCGGCTCCGCCGCTTCGGCGCGCGGCGTTCTCTTGAACTGCTGCCGGATCGTATCCCGGTCCAGATTCAGGTAGCCCGCCACTTCATCCGCAATGGCCGATCGCTCAAGCCGGTCGGAAACTTGCTGAATCGTCGGCCACAAGAACTTGAACGCATCCACTCGCCCCTCTACCGTACTCATATCGAACTTATTGCGCGTACGATCAGCTAGCCAGTGAAAATACGACGCGGCATTTTCCAGTAATTTCCGATATGCGTCCGCGCCGTTCTGCTGAATGTACTCATCTGGGTCAAGTCCGCCTGGAATCTCCAGCACCTTGACTCGCATTCCTTCCGCCAGGAAAGACGCAATACGCTTCTCGGTAGATTCCGCCCCCGCGTTATCTGAATCAAAGTTCAAAACGACTTGCCCTGTATTCCCCGATTGCGCCACTTGCCGCTTCACCATGCGCACTTGCTCCGCATGGAACGCTGTGCCGCTGGCGGCTACCACTTCCTTGATGCCCGCGGCATAAACCCCAATCGCATCCATATAGCCTTCCACCAGAATCATGCGGCTGTTCTTGCGCGCTTCGGTCTTCGCGCGATGAAGGTTATATAACACCGTTGACTTGTTATAAAGCGGCGTTGCCGGCGAATTCATGTACTTCGGTTTGTCGTCGGACCGTACCGCGCGTCCGCCAAATCCGATAATCTTGCCCGCTTCGTTGTGAATGGGAAACATCAGGCGCGCACGGAACCGATCGTAAAAGCTCCCGTCCTCCCGCTTACCCACAAGCCCGGATTCTTCCATCAACGGCGCGCCGAGCTTCTGCAGTTTCTTGATCAACTGTTGTCCCGATGCATCAGATAAACCAATGCGGAACTCGTCCATCGATTCCTTCGAAACATTGCGCCCCTCGAAGTACTTCCGCGCCTCTGCCCCGCCACTGCTCCTGAAATTGTCTTGAAACGTGGTAGCGGCAATTTCCTGCATCTCATAGAGTGCTTCCCGCTTCTGAGATTCGGCATCGTCTGGACGCTGTCGCTCAGGCATGGGAATGCCATAACGCTCAGCCAAGAGCTTCAGCGTTTCGGGAAACGTCAGGTTTTCCCGTTCCTGGATGAATTTGAAGACATCGCCCTTCGCCTCACATCCAAAACACTTATAAAAGCCCAAAGCTCCGTTCACATTGAACGAAGGAGTATTCTCCGAATGGAACGGGCACAGCCCAACGTAACGCTGGCCGGAACCTTGCCGCTTCAGCGGCACATACTGCTGAATCACATCAACGATGTTGAGCTGCGCTTTAAGTTGTTCCGCGAAATCCATGGGAGAGACTGCTGGGGAAGGCTCTTCCAGGTTAACCCAACACGACTACCGCCGAAACCGAGCCAGGAGCGTAAGCGACTATTCGGCCCAAACGCGGAAGTGTCGCACTCCTATAATGACGGCAGAGCCAAAGATGGCCCTCAAAGAATACGCAGAAAAACGAAACTTCGAAAAAACTCCGGAGCCTCCTCCCAGCGAGAAAAGTGCTAAGGGTGACGACCGTTCCGGCTTCTTCTGTGTGCAACGCCATGACGCGTCGCGTTTGCATTACGATTTCCGTCTGGAAATTGGCGGCGTGCTCGTCAGCTGGGCTGTACCCAAAGGTCCAAGCCTCGATCCGGCTCGCAAAGCCCTAGCCATGAAAGTGGAAGACCATCCATTTGAATACGGCACCTTCGAAGGCAACATCCCCAAGGGTAGCTACGGCGGCGGCAGCGTCATGCTCTGGGATACAGGCACCTTTGAAGTGATTGGCGAACCTGGCGCGCAAGGCCAGCTCGCGCGGGGCGATTTCAAATTTGAACTGCACGGCTCCAAGCTCAACGGATCGTTCGGCCTCGTTCGCATGAAAAAGTCCAGGAAAGGGAATGAATGGCTGCTGATCAAGAAGCAAGACGAGTACGTTGTTCCCGATTACGATATTGAAAAGTTTGCCTGGAGCGTGGCTACCAAGCGCACGCAAGAGGAGATTGCCGAAGACGCCGCGCCTCTGCAACTGGCCGATCTCAAAGGCGCCCGCAAAAGCGCGTTGTTCGCAGCGCCCGAGCCTATGCTGGCCACCGCCGTTACGACTCCGCCGAACGGTTCGCACTGGCTCTACGAAATCAAATGGGACGGCGTTCGCGCTTTGTGCCTCATCAAAGACGGCAAGCTCGAAATCCAAACGCGCCGCGGCAACCGCTGCGAGAAACAATACCCTGAACTGTCCGATCTTCCGCGGCATCTCAATGCGAAAGCCGCTTGGCTCGACGGTGAAATCTGCGTCCTCGATGAGAACGGCCGTTCGCGTTTTGAGCTGATTCAACCGCGTATCGGCGCCAGTGCTATTGCCGCGCCTCGTCTAGCCGAAACATCTCCCGTGACACTATTCCTCTTCGACATTCTCTATGTCGACGGCTACGACGTTCGCGGCGTCGCTCTGGAAGATCGCAAACGCCTGCTCAATAGCATTGTTACTCCCAGCCAGCACATTCGCGTCTCAGACTCGTTTGATACAGATGGAACGCAGATGCTCGACGCTGCCCGAAAGATGAATCTGGAAGGCATTCTTGCCAAAGATCGCCGCAGCACTTATGTTTCGACGCGCACCTCCCACTGGCTCAAGTTGAAAATTCAATCCGAGCAGGAATTTGTGATAGCCGGTTTTACCGAGGGTGAACGCGACTATTTTGGCGCTCTCGTCATCGCCTATGAAAAAGACGGCGAGTGGGTGCACGCCGGCCAAGTTGGCACAGGTTTCGATCAAAAACTCATGAAAACGATTCACACTCGCCTCAAACCTCTCATTACCAAAACCTGTCCATTTCATCCCAAGCCGAAGATCAAAGACCCAGTTACCTGGGTGCGGCCGGAAGTAGTCTGCCAGGTGCGTTTTCTGGATTGGACGAATGACGGCATGCTGCGCGCCCCCGTCTTTGTTGCTTTGCGCGATGACAAACCGGCGGAAGACGTTGTGCGAGAAGCGCAACCCTCCGCCGCTTCGCTGAACCTAACCGGCAAGGAAGCAACCGTCGCCATTGAAGGGCACACTCTCAAATTCACCAACCTCGACAAAGTTTTCTTTCCCAAAGACGGTTGGAAGAAACGCGACCTTCTTTTGTTCTATAACGATGTCGCAGAGTTCCTAGTGCCGCATTTGCAGGGCCGCCCGCTCTCAATGAAACGGTATCCAAATGGCATTGCGGAAGACTTTTTCTTTCAAAAGAACGCAGGAAGCCACTTCCCCAGTTGGCTGCACTTGGAGCCGATTATTGAACACGATCCACCAAAGACCAACCATTACCCAGTGGCAAACGACCGTGCGAGTCTGTTGTATCTCGTCAATCTTGGCTGCATCGACCACAATCCCTGGATGAGCCGCGTCGGTAATTTGGAACATCCCGATTGGGTGTTGCTCGACCTTGATCCGGTCGAAGCCTCATACGACAAAATAGTCGAGGCCGCGCAGCTGATCCGGCAAATTCTCGGTGAACTTGGCCTGCAAGGTTATCCCAAAACAACTGGCGGCGATGGCATGCATATTTATATCCCTCTCGATCCCGTCTATAGCTATGAGCACGTGCGCGGCTTTGCCGAGATTCTGACGCACCTAGCCGTCGACCGCGAACCGAACTTGTTCACCACTCCGCGCTCGGTTGAAAAGCGCAAAAAAGACCGGGTTTATTTCGATTACCTGCAGATCGGCACCGGCAAAACCATCTCTGCGCCCTATGTGGTGCGTGCCTATAATGGCGCGCCTGTAGCTACTCCTCTCCATTGGAAAGAGGTTGTACCCGGATTGCGGCCGACCGACTTTCGGATAGACAACGCTGTTGAGCGGTTTCGCCGTATAGGAGACATTTTTGCACCTGTCCTCCAGGGTGGGCAGAGACTCGAAACAGCCTTGGCCCGCTTGCAGGGCGAGGAAGAAGAGGCGCGTAAGAAAGCTGCACGCTCAAGCAGCACCACTCGTCGAAAAACGTGATACAACGAGATCTATGGAGCGGGTATCGCGTTTTGCAAGTGATGATCTTGGCTCTGGTCGTGTTATTGGCGGCGACTGATCCAACGGAGCCGGCGCGAAAAGAGATTTTGGCGGCATATCAAGGAGCATTTGATGCGCTGCGACGCGGTGATGCGGAGGGAGCGCTGCAGATGGATACCAAGGATTGGGTCAGCATTACTGTTGGGCAGAAGCCGAGGACACGCGCGGAACTGGAGCCCTTTATCCGCCGGGATATTGCGAGCATGAAGCCGCCGCCCGAGTGGGAGGTGACTTGGGAGCCCAATTACGAACGAAACGGCACCACATCGGGCATTCAAGTTTATGACGTAAAGGTGGAAAGAGACAAGGCCGTGGTGCTTTGCCTAGTAGGTGGTTCACGCTCGGAGACGATCAACGGAGTGGCGCACAGGACGTGGAGTGGCTCGCATGTTCGCGATATGTGGATCAGAACTCCCGCCGGGTGGAAGCGACGGATGCATGAAAAGTTGACAGTCAATGAGAGGATGGTGGACGGACGGCCGATTGATGCGGCGAAGGGTCAGCCTTGAAAGGGAGATTCCATTTCGCGCTCTTTATTGCTCTCACGTTCGGTTGCGCCCAGGCGCAGGATCTAGAGGGTGATTGGCAGGGCACTCTTAACGATGGTTCGCAGCCCCGGGGTCGGCTTGTTCTCCGTATCGCCAAAGCTGATAGCGGCAGCTGGAGCGGTGTTCTTTACCGCATCGATTGGGACCCAGGCCCAAAATCGGTCGGCGCTGTGATGTTGGAGGATCGGAGCGTCCGATTCACAGTGGACAGGACGAATGGATCTCCCTCCTACGAAGGAATACTCTCCCAAGATGGTGCTTTCATCAGTGGTACTTAGTCAACTCAAGTCGAGACTTCGTCGTTCGAATTTCGACGCGCTACTAAGGAGACAGCATGGCCGCTCGACGTGACGCAGCACAAGGTAAGGTTCATCACCGTAGCGAAAGGTGTTCACCTTGAGGTGATCGATTGGGGCGGATCTGGCCAGCCCCTCGTTTTCTTGGCTGGGCTTGGGAACTCGGCGCATGTCTTCGACAAGTTTGCGCCTAAATTGACGGCGGCTCATCACGTATATGGGATAGCACGGCGCGGTTTTGGAGCCTCCAGCGCGCCTGCACCAGATCTAGCGAATTATGCGGCGGACCGGCTGGGCGAGGATGTCCTTGCGGTGTCTGACGCGCTCCATCTTGTGCGGCCGGTGCTGGTTGGACACTCCATTGCGGGTGAAGAGTTGGGTTGGATTGGCTCGCGTCAGAGCGAAAGGGTTAGGGGCTTAATTTATCTCGAGGCCATCCACGATGTGGAGACGCCCGAGAGCTTAGCGAAAAGCCCGCTCTTCAGCCATCGATCTTTCGCCAACAACGATGCAAACAAATCGAGATCCTCTCAAGCGCTGACTCCATCACAAGCGATTGTAATGGGAGGGCAGCCGTATATGTGGAATCTTGTGGAGTGCCCCACTCTTGCCATTGTGGCGGGGTCGGACGGTACGAAGTCCGCAAACGACGATGGCCCGAAGCGCATCGTTCGCCTGCCGCATGCGACCCACTATATTTTTATATCAAACGGGGCCGATGTCTTGGAGGAAATCAATGCTTTTCTCGATAAGCTGAAAGATTAAAGGATGGAGGCCTGAATGCTCTCTTGCCGTTACACTCCCGCCGCACCTCTTTCAGCGTTCGTAAATTGCCTATGGTATTGGGAGGGAACACCCCAACCACACACCAAAGAGAAGCTGTTGCCCAATGGCGAAGCCGCCATCATCTTTAACCTGAGGGATCAGCCAATCCGAATCTACGATCCGCAAGATCTGAGCAAGTATGAAAGCTACGGCCACGCGGTATTGTCAGGCGTGCGAGCAGACTGTTTCGTCATCGACACTGATCAGCAGGAACGTGTTGTGGGAATACAGTTCCGGCCCGGTGGCGCGTTTCCTTTCTTTCGTATGCCGGCTTGGGAGGTGGAAGGGAACTCTGTCGATCTTGAAGATCTGTGGCCCGGTCGAGCGCGCGAAATACGCGAGCAGCTTCTGGCGGCGCGCAGTGTCGAATTGATGTTCACTTCGCTTGAGCGCCGCTTGCTACAGCAACTTGTACGCCCGCTAGAGCTCCATCCAGCCGTTGCTTATGCGATTGGAGAGTTCCAGGGGTTGAGTCACAACGGCAGAATCGGCGCCGTGACGGACCGGATTGGGCTGAGTTCGCGGCGCTTCATTGAACTGTTCCGCCGGCAAGTTGGGCTGACTCCCAAAGTGTTTTGCCGGGTTCGGCGTTTCCAGCGGGTGCTGCAGAGCGTTCACGGTGCCAAGCATTTGGACTGGGCCGATGTGGCACTAGAGTGCGGCTATTACGATCAGGCGCACTTCATACATGATTTTCAATCGTTCTCGGGCCTGACTCCAAGCTCGTATATTGCAGCGGCCACGCCGCACCTCAACCATGTTCCCCTCAGTTAACGTCCCTGGGAAGCGATTTTGAACACTGGCATTACTCCAACGAACGGCTAGCGGGCGACCTCGGCGAATGTGAGATTATATGCGTCCGGCCGCAGCGCGCTTCACGGCATTCGGCTCGCCCAAACTGGTCGCTTCTGGAACCTCGACCAGCTTGCCGCTGGAGACGTTATAGATATATCCGTGAAGTGTAATTCTGGCCGGAACGAGCGGATGACTGCGGATGCGAGTCACGTCTGAGACGACACTCTTTGCCAGGTCCTTAATTGTCAGCCATTCAATATATTCACCGGCGGGTGAGCCGCCGCCCGTTCCCGGGTCGCGCCACTGGCCATTGTGAAAACTGGCCGTATCGAGACTCTTCGATAACAAATCGTGCATCACGTCATTGGTAAACGTCAACATGCCGCAGTCGGTGTGGTGAATGATGAACCACTCGCGCGTGCCAAGAAGCTTGTAAGAAATCACCAGAGAACGGATAGCGTCATCACTGGCGCGGCCACCAGCGTTGCGAATGACGTGGGCATCGCCCTCAGTCAAGCCTGCAAATTTCGCCGGATCGAGCCGCGCGTCCATGCAGGTGAGAATGGCAAATTGCCGGGCCGGTGGCATCGGCAGCTTGGATTTGGCGCCAAAGCTGGCGGCATAAGATTCATTCGCGTTGAGCACTTCTTCCAGAATCTGCGACAAAACAACTCCTCTTTCGGCCTCAGTTACCATAGACGCGCGAACCGGCGAAATGATTTCAGGTAAGTCTGACGCAGAACGATTCGCATGAAGGCAGTTTACAATCGTTTTGGGTAGAGTGCCAGCGGACGGTTGTAGACTTTTGAACACACTTCGAACGGAGGAGGCTTTCTATGGAATGGACGCCGGATAACAGTAACCAGGATATTGAAGACCGTAGGGATTCAAGCGGTGGCGACGGTTCGGGTTTCGGAGGTTTCGGCTTCGGGCATTTGGGTATTGGCGGAATCTTGATTGTAGGCCTTTTGAGCCTCGTGTTTCATCAGAACTTTTTTGCGTTACTTTCGGGCGGCAGAAGCACGGGAGCGGAAGATCCAGGACAGGTTCAATCCGCGCCCAATCCACGGCAGGATCAGGCGGAAGCAAGAGATCGTGCTTTGATTGGCACAGTATTTCACAGCATACAGAACAATTGGGCCGTTTTGCTGCCTGCGCAAACCAATGTTCCTTACCGTCACGCGGCTTTGGTGTTGTACCGGGGCGCTACGAGTTCGGGTTGCGGCGCGGCTGAAGATGCAACCGGGCCGTTTTACTGCCCGGAAGACGAAAAAGTCTACCTCGACCTTGGATTCTTTGATGAATTAAAAAGCCGGTTTGGAGGATCGAACGGCGATTTTGCGCAGTCGTATGTGGTGGCGCACGAAGTCGGGCACCACGTGCAGAAACTGTTAGGCACGGAAGCCAAAGTGACCGAAGCGCAGGAACGAAACCCCAGCCGAAGGAACGCGTTGTCGGTGGCGGTGGAACTGCAAGCCGATTGTTTTGCCGGTGTGTGGGGCAACTCCGCGAAAGACAAATTTAGACTGACCCAGAGCGACGTGCAAGACGCGCTCAGTGCGGCTGCCGCAGTGGGCGACGATCACTTGCAAAAAATGGCCACTGGCCGCATCAGCCCGGAAACTTTCACGCACGGTACTTCTGCGCAGCGCGAGCACTGGTTCACAACGGGTTATTCGACGGGCCTAGTTTCAGCCTGTAATACCTTCGCCGGTCAATAGGCACGCTTCCAAAAGGGCACTGACGCCTTGGGACTGCCGATCACGGCACAACCGGCAACAGCAGCACGGACGGATGATCCCCATCATGCACGACACCATTCGTCGCTGTAACGCTCCGCGTAGCAAACTGTCCACTTTCCCCAGTGTTCAAGTTTCTATCGAACCTCGGAAAATTACTGCTGCTGATCTCCAGCCTGATTCTGTGCCCTTTCTTGAACACATTGCTGGTTGACCACAAATCCAAAGCCAGCTTATAAATCTCGCCCGGGTTCATCAGTTCGGGTTTCTCCTGCGAATCACGGTACTTGGCCCGAACAATCCCTTCTGTCAAATTCTGCGCGAATCCATTCGGCCAAACATCCACGAGCTTCGCCGTAAAGTCGGTGTCCACGGCCGTTGATTTAGCCCACAATTCCAGAGTCACGTGCCCCGTCACTTCCGTATCGCGCTCCAGCACTGGCGTCGAATATACCAGCACATCGTCGCGCGCTTCCACGGCGCGCTGATCGCGCGGCCCGGCGGGCAAATGGTTCGAGTCGCAGCACAACGGTCCGCCTGTCGTCGGTACTGGATTCGTCGGATCGTAAACAAACTGGTCCACTGACTCAGCGCCCGGCGCTTCGGCTGACAACGCTCCATCGCCGCGCAGGGAATTGGCAGCTTTCGTCGAATGCAAAAAGTACTTCACGGATTTGGAGCGTTTCAGCGGCCACTCGTCTTCATCGCGCCATTCGTTAGCGCCCATCACAAAAATCCGCACGGGCTTCTTCGCAAACCCGTTTTGCACTCCTTTGAATAGAAAGTCGTACCAGTCAAGTGCTACTTGCGCTTCGTTGTAGTCGGCCGCCACGGCGCCAAAGTCGACATCGCCAATTTGCCGTCCACCACCTGCATGGCCGCCGATGATTACCAGCAGTCTCTGCCCGCGCCTGGCCGCTTCATTCCGGGCGTGCTCCTTCAGGCCAACGTAGTTCTTCAGAGATCCGCCTTGGAAAATGTCATACCAGGCGGCCACATGCAGCGCCGGTACTTGAATCTCCGGCCAGTGATCTTCAATCGACCATTTCTTCCAATAATCGTCATAGTTCGGATGCGCCAGCCAATCCAAGAAGTAAGGCGCCAGGCTTTCCGGCGAATCCAGCTTCACCTGCGCGTTGAAAAGCGGATAGGCGGTTAACGGCAATTTCCACGCGCCATTCATTGCGTTCGTCTCAGTTTGGATTTCTCGGTTCAACGTATCCTGCGCTAAACCCGATGTCCATGACTCGTTAAACCACTGCTCAAACGCGCCGCCTTGATACGTCCAATTGCTGTGATAATTGCTCGCCGTCACGACCGGGCAAATGCCTGCCAGATGCGGCGGATGAGCGATCGCGGCCAACATTTGCGTCGCTCCCACGTACGAGCCACCCCACATGCCAACCTTGCCATTCGAATAGGGCAGGACGGCGGCCCATTCGACAGTGTCGAACCCATCCTGCGATTCCCACTTAAACGGATACCATTCGCCTTCTGACGAGTAACGCCCGCGCACGTCTTGAATAATTGCGACGTATCCCGAAGCCGCCGCTCGCATTCCAAAGTCCGCTCCGCCCGCTTTGTTGTAGGGCGTCCGCTGCAACAGCACCGGATAGCGCCCCTCTTGCTTCGGCCGGTAAATATCAGCACGCAAGCCGACGCCATCGCGCATTGTCACTTTGACGCCGTGCTCCACTGTCACGTCCATGGGCGGCGCGCCGCCGCAAACAGCCACCGTTGCAATTGCCAGAAGAAGTATTTTCATTTCCGTTGGGTACGATATCACGCTAACCTAAATCCATCACAAGATTTTTAAGCCGCGACAGCAAGTTGCAGCGTCTGATAGAGATAAAGAGGAGCCTTTGAGTGCGGATATCGGAAGTTTTACGAGCCTGGAAGAAGATTTTGCAAGGGGGAACGCCATCGCTATCTATTGAAATTACTCGCGAATGTCCTCTCCGCTGCCCCGGTTGTTATGCCTATGGTTCCGATCACTTAGGCGGCGGCGTTACGTTACGTGAGTTGAGCGATTACAAGGGACAAGAGCTGGTTGACAACATAATGCAAATTGTGGACCGCCACAAGCCGCTTCACCTATCGCTCGTCGGAGGCGACCCACTCGTGCGTTATCGGGAATTGGAACAACTTGTGCCGCTCATCACCGCTCGCGGCATCCACCTGCAAATTGTCACGAGTGCTTTCCGTCCTTTCCCTTTGGCGTGGACGCAGAATCCTCTCGTCAACGTGGTAGTCTCCATAGACGGCCTTCAGCCCGAGCACGACGTGCGGCGCACTCCCGCCACCTATCAACGCATCCTGTCTAACATCGCAGGACAGCGAATAACCGTACATTGCACCATCACGGGCCAAATGATGAAACGGCCGGCGTACTTAAAGGAGTTTGTTGAGTTCTGGGCCGCAAAGTCCGAAGTCAATAAAATCTGGTTCAGCATCTTTACTCCGCAAATCGGTGACTCACTCCCGGAAATCCTGTCACCTCAGGAACGGGAGCAAGTCATAGCCGATCTCAGGGATTTGCGCAACGCGTATGCCAAGGTCGACATGCCCGTTGAGATGATTCGTCAGTTCGCCACTCCTCCCGCATCTCCCAAAGACTGCATCTTTGCGCAAACGACCACCACCATTTCCGCCGACTTATCTAGCCCCATCACTCCTTGCCAGTTCGGAGGCAAACCCGATTGTTCGCAATGTGGCTGCGCCGCATCAATGGGCCTTGCTGCCGTGGGCGATCACAGACTGGGAGGCGTCATTCCCGTCAAATCGATATTCGACCTTTCATTCCGCATTGGCCGGGCCAGAGTAAAAGGGGAAGCGCCAGCTGTAGCCACCTTTCAGATATTGCGTTGATGAGTTACACCTTCAAGACGCAGTTACACCGATCTATTCTTGCTTTGGCAATATTTGGAATGAGCTCTTCAGTAACATCCCGGTTAGCGTTCTGTGCTGAGACCGCATCTGCAACCTTCACAGACTGTCTGGTGACTCCGGGTGTCTGGCAATATGATCTGGACCTTACGGATACGGGCACCACAACAGTTGGCACTTTCTGGTCCGCGTGAAGCCGGGCGACAACTTTATGCCGGTTGTCCCAACTAGCATTACTACACCCGCGGGCTGGACCTTTTCCGTGACCTCCGGTGGACCAAGCGGCGGCTCGGCGATACGCTGGGAGGCCGGCGGCGCGGCTAACGATCTGACTGCCGGGAATTCTTGGGAGGGGTCAGTTTCGGAAGCACTTTATCGCCGGTACCGTTGGAAGCCCCAGCAATCGGTAGCCCGGGGTTCGCAGTTGATAGTGTCGTCATCTAGGTGGGCATCCCATTCTCAGATGCCGGCTTTGACCTTCAGGCGAGTCCTGTCCCGGAGCCGTCTAATCTGCACCGTTCCTAACTTACTTGTGATTTCGCGGGTCGGAAAACCACCGGCCCGTTTTTGGCTTTTAAAAGGTCAGACAAGCGATGGTTTTGTGCTTCGGGTTTTCGCGAAGTAAACGCAGAAGCAAGCCCCGCTTCCTCTGCGTGGCGTCATTGAGATCAGACGGCCGCCTGTGTCCATCATTGTTTGCCTCGATAGAGCTAGCCCTAGGCCCAGTCCAGAGCGTTTTCCTGTCACAAACGGCCTGAACACGTCCATATGCATGTCAGGTGGAATGCCAGGACCAGTGTCTTCCACAAACACGTTGATTCCCGTTTCAGTTTGGCAAGATTGTATGCTGATCTCCCCGCCCCCAGGCATTGCCTCCACTGCATTGGACAGCAGGTTTGTAAAGACTCGCTCTATCCGTGTTCGCTCTCCAAACACCTCGAGTGTCTCGTCAATCTCTATACTGAGCCGCACCTGCGTTCCCTCAGAATCAACTGACTCGACGGCGGCTTCCACCATTTCACGAAGACAATAGAAGTCGAGATCCTGACCCTGGCCCCGCGAGACATTCACGAGATCGCGCAATAACTCCTGTACTCGTTCACATGCGCGATGAATGTTGGCGGCGATTCGACGCGTGTGTTCTGGCGGTAACTGACCGTCCACCAACAATTCAGCGCCGCCGTATATCGCAGCTAAAGGATTTCGCAGATCATGCACCAGCGATGACCCCAGCCGGCCTATGGTGTGAATTTGCTCGTGCCGGATGAGGTCATCCTGGGCTTGCTCGATCGACTGGCACATCTGGTTGAAGGTGGTCGCCAGCCGCGATAGCTCATTGCTCCCTTTGACCGGCACTCGATACAGATAATTTCCGGAGGCCACCTCTGCGGCTGCGCGATCCAGCAGTTTAATAGGTCTTAGTAGCTGAGTTGTCGCGTACGAACTCACCAGCAAAGCAATTGCGACCGTCAGTATCCATGCGAGCCCAAGACTGCGGCGCAATCTGCTTAACGATTGCAGCTCATTCGCGTAGGAACGCACAATACAAAGCTCCGCCACCGGCTGACCCAAAATGTCCTTCAGCGGTTGCTGAGAGACAATGAAGCCTTTTTGCCGGAAACGTTCGGCTCCAGGCATCTGCGGAGAAAAAGCGGTTTGCGAAAGCAACCGCGCCGTTGCGTTGTCGAGTGTCGACGCGAATATCGCGTCATGGCCCAGAAATGCGAAATCGCTGCGCGGGCCGAGTTGCTTCAGCTGGCTAGCTACCAGGCGGTCAATCCGCAACCCGGCACACAGAACGTCAAGCAATATTGGATCAGTGCTGGTCTGAACGTAGACCGGCGTTAAGACTACATAGAACAATTTGTCGTTGTTGCGTATGTAGCCAGCCAACTGGCGCGGGAATTGCCACTCTGCCTGGCGCAAAGGAATGGCCGAGACGGGTAAATCGTTACTGTCCTTGCCGAGTGAAGAAATGAGATGCCCTTCAGCATCCAATACCAGAAAAATCGCCGAAGAATCAGAGACGCGTGACCATAGTTCCTGCGCTGAATCGCGAATCGTTTTTGGATCGCGAGTCGAAAAAGCAGAACGAACATCGGACATTCCTGCCATGAGCGCGCTCGTTTTGGAGAGCACCTCCGTGCGCGCTTTCCAAACCGCTTCGTAGGCTTGTATGCTGGCTTGAATTTCGGCTCTTACATTATCGTCGGCCACGGAAATCGCATACTGCTGGAGACCCCAACCCGCGGCCGCGAACAGGATTGTGACCGTGATGGAGGTGGCCACGAAAATCCGCCAACCTAATGGCATTCGAGCGAAGGGGTTCTTCATTTCGGAGGCCCGATGTTACCACCATAGGAAAGGGCGTCAGGAGGGTAATCCTGGCCGTATTTGTTCTTGTGCGTCGCCAACGTCACATAACCGGCTTCCGAGATACGGAGAACCGGTGCACCCACCTCCATAACGGCGCTTTCCACTGTGAGCTGGGGCGGGTGACTGTTATCGCCCGTTGCTCGTTCGTCGTAGTAATGCAGTTCGTACTGTCCGGCCGGTACGTTCGGTATCAGATATCGACCATCGGCGTTGACTTTCACAAAATAGGGAGTCTTCAATACAAGAATAATTGCCGACATTGCCGGATGTATGTTGCAGAAAACTCTTGCGATTCCAGCTTTCCGAAATACGACGGTGCGGCTGGTTCCGGGCGGATAGAGCGCGACGTCGAACATCTGTCCGTCGTAGTTAGAGAATGCATTGTGAAAAATCGGGTCAGCATTAGGAAACTCTACCGCGGTTCCCACCAGGATTGGAAGAACGTGGGGATGAAACATTTTGTCCTTTTGCAACATCTCAGCGTGCTGCGCAGGGGCTTGAAGACTTGCCGCGGGGCTCAGCGCGTCAAGCCAAACCACAATGTCGCTCAAATGGCGCCTCTGCTCCCGCGGCGAGTTCGAGTTCGCGGTAAGCTGAATGACCCCGGATACCGTGGAAGCGTTGGCTCTCCCAAGAGCGAGAGCTGTGAGGAAGCTAAAACAAATAAGCCAGTGTCGCATCATACCGATTAGCCAAAATCAACGCGTGATTCACGTAGACAACGTCCTCGTGTCCGCCCTCGAATCCCAGAACGACGTTCGACCCTATGCGGTACAAGACGTTGCCCGCATAGACAAGCGTGCCTCCAATCTCATACGGCGTTAAAGCAAGGCTTGCGTTCACTTGACGCCCGGCGTAAGCGTCAAAAGTGAGCCGTTTCGTAACCGGCAGCGCCACCTGCATCCAGCCTGCCGTGCCTTTAATAGGGATGATGCTCGCTCCCTCCACCGCGGCGCCAGCCGGTAAGCCGCCGAGATTAGCAAAGTTTTCGCCGCGAAACAAGGTTCCACTGAGCTCCAGCCAATGTAGTGGCTGGAACAGGAAGTCGGAGCTTACCACTCGTGATGGAATCGATTTCCCGTCAATGTGACTCTCACTCTCATGGGCGCCGATACCAACGGCAAACTTCGTTCGGTCGCTCCAACTATGCGTCAGACCTACTCTCGCCTGAAGAGCCGGCCTTGTGCTTTCGATATAGG
This sequence comes from Bryobacterales bacterium, assembly GCA_003167495.1. Lineage (GTDB taxonomy): Bacteria > Acidobacteriota > Terriglobia > Bryobacterales > Bryobacteraceae > Bog-105. Next base: position 26,764 of record PMSX01000134.1, read on the forward strand.
TTTGGTAAGGGAGGTTCGTCGCATAAGTTTCACCTGTGGAAAATAGCGCGGCCTGGAATACGACCCCGGTTCGAGTAGAGAACGCGTGGCGCTCTTCATACTTCAATTGCGGACGCCACAGCCACAGATTCCCGGCGCCTGCGAGAGCCGGGACTCCGACGTGGGCGAACGAAGTGGGTTGTAAAGGCGCAATGATTGTTTTGTCTTGACCCACCGTGATGCTGCGCGAGGCCCAATCAAAAGAAATGGTGCCATTTCTGATCCTGAATACATCGTTGTTGTGTACGTCGGCGTCAAAGTCCATCGAAATCGATCCATGAATCTGTCCGCCCGCAACGATATGCGGCCCCTCAACTGTAAGCCCGATGATCGATTGCCTTAAGGTAGCGCCTCCGCCTGGCGCCCCCTCGCTGTAATTCCCATAGGCCTGTTGAAAGTTACTGTTGTCGGTTCCGTGGATAAGGTTGCTATCGAAGAGAATCATGCCGGTCAGCGAAACGGGAAGGCGCTGAGATGCGCTAACCTTCGTTTGGGCCTGCTCTGCAATTCGGTTCTCAGCCACGCTCACGCGGTCGCTCAGTTCGTCGGCGGACTGGGCAGTCGTTGCCGGTTGGCCTTTCACCACCTCTCTTAAAGACTTGATTTCTTGAAGCAGCGCCTGATTTTGCTTTTCAAGAACATCGAGTCTATCGAGTATTGTTTGTATCGTCGCCGGCGATAAAGATTCCTGCGCCACCGCAGGCGTGGATACCAGGTGAACAACGAACACTACCGTTGCGAGTTTATTCAAGGAACGATTGGACGACACGGCACACCTCCTTAAATGAGAGCGGCTTGCGCAAGATCACGTTGGGTCTGCACTCTACTGATGGATTACGCGACTGCGGATCTTCCCCGGCGCTAATCATAAGCGCTGGCAGGCGTTCGTAAGAATGCAGCTTGCGCAAAGCCTTGATCAGCTCGAATCCATCCAAAAAAGGCAGGCTAAAATCGGTCACAACCGCGGATATGTTGCTTTGAGTCTCGAATATTTTTAGAGCCGCCTGCGGATGATGCGCGACAATCGCTCGCACATCGAGGCTCGTTTCGAGCGCGATCGCAAGAGCTGCGGCGACACTATCGGAATCGTCCACGATCACTACCACTTTACGCATTAGGTTTTACGACAGAAATCGGTAACCGACGCCGTGCACAGTCAGAAAGTGTTTGGGGGCCGCAGGCTCTTGCTCGAACTTCTGCCGCAGCTTCACAACGTGTGCGTCCACTGTGCGCGTGTTCGGATAAAAATCATAGCCCCACACTGAATTTAGAATCACGTCGCGGCTCAGCGCTCGATCCATGTTCTGGAGAAAAAATGTTAGGAGATTGTATTCGGCCGGTGTGACTCTAACCTCTTTACCGTTCCGCAGAATCGTCCGACGGTCGAGATCGACCTCCACGTCTCCGAAGTGTAAAATCCGAGCTACCTCGCCTGCGCTTCTCCGCAGTACCGCTCGAATGCGGGCGAGCAATTCGCGGGTGCCGAACGGCTTTACTACATAGTCGTCGGCGCCAATTTCCAGTAGTAGTACTTTGTCCACTTCGTCACGAACAGCGCTAAGAATGATGATCGGAGTTGTCAGCCGTTGTGCGCGGATTTGCTTGCATAACTCGATGCCGCTCAAGCCTGGCAGTCGTAGATCGACAAGCATAAGCGTCGGCTTCACAGAAAGCGCCTTCTCCAGGCCCAGTTCGCCATCTACCGCCTGAATAGGCAGAAATCCCTCACGCTCGAGAAGTATGCTAACCGTTTCACGCAATTCGGTATCGTCATCTACCACTAAGATTTTTTGCAAAGAGGACAAGATTATTAGCTGCTCCCAACCATTGTCTCCATACTATTGACCCGGGTACAGGGCGCTCGATGTCGATTTTACAAAAGTTTTACACGTCTTTTGACCGCACGTCTCCTTTTTTACAAATTCTTCACGCGGCGGGTACAAGTGATTGGAGGATTTGCTCTATCGTTCTACTGGGCAGGCGCTCGTGAAGTAAATCCTCATGCGCCTGTTGAGAACACTATGACAAAAACTTTCCTTTTAATTGCTGCCTTTGGCTCCTTTTTGACTGCTGCGGATGGACAAATTCTAGGACAACTTCCGGCCAGTCCTTTGCAAGTGGTATCAACCGTCCCTGGGAACGGCGACGTCAATCCGTACGGTGTCGCGTTCGTGCCCAGTGGCTTCGCTTCCGGCGGACTGCTGCGTGCTGGCGACATTGTTGTTTCGAACTTCAACAATTCCGGTAATTTCCAAGGTACCGGGACGACAATCGTTTCGATTGCGCCGGACGGCACTCCGTCGCTCTTCTTCCAAGGAGCGGCGGGCCTGGGTCTTAGCACTGCGTTAGGCGTCCTGCGTGAGGGCGTAGTGCTCGTAGGCAACGTTCCTACGACTGACGGAACGTTCGGTACGATTCAGCAGGGCTCTTTGATTGCAATCGACCGTTGGGGCCACCAGATCGCGTCATTTACGGACTCCACTTTTCTGGATGGTCCTTGGGATCTAACGCTGGTCGACCACGGTTCCCGCGCCACGGTTTTCGTTTCCAATGTCCTAAATGGCACGGTGTCGCGTCTTGAACTGCGGATCGGACGCGATGGCGAGCATGTTTCCCTCGATAGCGCCACACAGATTGCCAAGGGCTACTTGCACCGGGGCGACCCGAACGCACTTGCGATTGGCCCAACTGGGCTCGCCTATGATGAGCGGGAAGATGAGCTCTTTGTGGCGTCCACTGGCGACAATGCAATCTACGCGATCAGAAATGCCGGTGAGCGTTGGCAACCGGAAACAAAAGGTCGACTGGTATACCAGGATGATGCGCATCTACGCGGTCCGCTTGGCTTGCTGCAAGAACCCGATGGCAATTTTATTACGACAAATGGCGATGCCATCAACGGCGATCCGAATTTCCCAAGCGAAATGGTTGAATTCACGAGGGCAGGGAAGTTCTTGGCGCAATATTCAGTTGATCTGGGAGGTCAAGGCGGAGCGTTCGGCCTAGCGCTGGCGGAAGGTTGCGATGGGATGCGCCGCTTGGCCGCCGTCGACGACGTAGTGAATACGCTCGAGGTCTGGACGCTGCAGAAGTAAGTTGGACGTTGGCGATGCAGCGTGGGAACGGCGCACCTAGGTTAATTTTTGATTGCGATGCTTGGAAATGTCGCGATAGCCAAAAGCGAAGAAAAGGCGTTTTTTGCGAAACGGAATTGTGAGGGGCGGCGTTTTTGCGCTACGAACCCAAATAGCGGTGCCGACGGACTCGAAAAAACGAACCCACTTGGCGAAGAGATGTTCGGGGCGTTCACTTATTGGTGCGGATTTTTCACTACGAACCCAATTGAGTTGGGGATTGGCAGGGTTTGAAAAAATAAACCCAACCGGAGTAGGTTGATCGCCCACCGTGAGGCCATTGGGTGATCTGAAAAAACGAACCCAATGGCGGGCTTGAGAGGGGAACGTGAAATATTCAATTTTCGAAGATCTGGACCGGGTTACCCGGTTGGGCGGAAGGGGCGCGATCCGCGGGAAGGAGGAAGACGCCGGGAGACACGACCGTCACGAAGCTGGTTTCAAAATAACGCGCGGCGGGGTTGGGCGAGATGGAGTCATTTGGAAGGCGAAACGGTAAAGGCTTAGTCTTCAGGCAGGTAGAGGCAGAAAACATTATTGGAACGTTTGTGACCCGCTTGCAGGACCCTACCGATGTTCGGGGCGTTTGGTCATTCTGGGCATTGCGCTACGAACCCAATTGAGTTGGGATTGGCAGGGAACTACGGGGCGCCGACCCGGCTTCTCGATTTCACTTATTCCCCTATGTTGCTCTCTACTTCGCCTTGCGTAATCGAAGGCAATGCGAATCGGCAGCAGCGCAGTGAACATCCGCGGAGCTCTTGGAACTCGAACGCCAATTGATATCCTGAACGGCAGACTACCCGTGTCCGCCATCTCTCGTCGTCAGCTATTAGCCTCCAGTTTGGCTGCCAAACTGATCATCGCCGCTGATCCGCCATCACCTCGCCTCAAAATCGTGGTAACAGGCGGCCACCCTGGCGACCCCGAATGTGGTTGTGCAGGCACCATTGCCCGCTACACGGCACTCGGACACGATGTGGTTCTGCTGTACCTAAATCGCGGTGAAGGATTCTGCAAAGGCAGTGATCCTACGCAATGCGGCGTCGTTCGGACTGCCGAGGCCCAAAAGGCCTGCCGGATTCTAAATGCGCGCGCCGTCTTCGCCGGACAAATCGACGGCCGGGCTATTGTCGATAACGCACATTACCAGGAATTTGAGCGTCTCCTCGACGCCGAAAAGCCCGACATTCTTTTTACGCAATGGCCCATTGACCAGCACCGCGACCACCGCGCCTTATCGCAACTTGTACTCGATGCCTGGCTCACCAACGGAAGGAAATCGGCTTTCTACTACTATGAAGTCGCCGACGACACCATGATGTTTTCTCCTGGCGATTACGTCGACATCTCAGCGCCTGAGATTGAGGCTCTCCGCCGGGCAGCCTGTTACGCACACACTTCCCAGGAGCCGGAGAAATGGTATCCACACCAAGTTGAACTCACGCGTTTCCGCGGATTGGAGAGTGGACATCCGCAATCCGAAGGTTTTCTCCGGCACTGGCAAAGTACCCATGGTCTTTTGCCCTGAGCTATTTTGGGTACTCGCCTCAATGACAATCGCGCCCAATAGACAAGGGTGTGCGACACAAAAGTGGAGCAAGCTTAGCGGCTTGCGTTGCGCTCTGTCGCTGGGAGGCGGCTGAGCCGACTTCTGGAGTTTCTACATTTTCTGGCCGCCTTGATAGTTACGGCTCACAACACTTCCTATGAAAGTGATGAAGTACCTCAAGACGAGGGCGGCGTTGCCGACTCCTTAACAGTCGCGGCTCGGCTGAAGTTGAGCGGTGAAAGAGAGGGCCGAGACGTATTGGCAAGGCAGTGCCAAATCAGTGGGTCAGAAAATGTAGAAACTCCAGAAGGCCTTTACGAAATTGTGATTGGAACGAGGATCACGTGTTGTAGCACTCCACTGGCGGCGGTCACCGTAACGTTTCCGGTGAGGGTCTGAGTGGGCGAACCAGCTCCCTGTGAGTAACCCGATCCGCAGCCTATGGCTGTTAGCAGGCAGACCACCGCGAACGCCGCGAATACCACAGATTTGCGTCTGCCGCTCCAGAGTAACAATCCCACCGAAGCAATAGCCAGCAAGAGCGTAGCAGCGGGTGGGACCGTTCTAATTCTGGGCCACAGGGCGAAAGCGCTCGCAGCGTTGGTAACTGTAAGCGTGACTTCGCCTGAGCCGCTCATCGTCCCAGGCACAGAGCAGGTCGTGTTAGTGAGCGACGCATCGACACTGCAAGTAAAGCTGATATTTCCGGCAAAGTTCGCGAAACGCGTGACTTGAATGTTGGTGCTCCCGGCTGTCCCGGAGGTGAAGTTGAGGAAACCGGGATGCACTACCAGTTGAAAGTCGGAGCCCCACTGCTCTATGAACTGAGTGGCATCTAGCGAGCCTAAGCCAGTGACTTGGTCGTATCCAAGTCCGGCGGAGTAGCCAAGAGTACCTTTAGTGCAGTCGGGAGTTCCTGCCACGCAGGGTACTTTGTTGTCGCCCAGTTCGATGTCATGGAAAACGCCCGAGTTGAAGGAGGCCAGCGCGTACATTGCGGGATTCACGTTGCCTTGTTGTCCCTGGGAGTTTTGGTTCAGGAGCGCGAGTATGCCGGAGAAGACCGGAGCTGCGCAGGAGGTGCCTCCCACGAAATAGAGCTTGCTGAGGGGCGGGGCAAAGCCGTTCGAACAAGATCCAACCGTACAAATAAGATATGGATCGTGCTCTGGAGAGGCGCTGAGCGCGATATCCGGGACATCCCGGTAAAGGTCATTCGGCACACCGCTTCCCTGCTGCCAGGCTGGTTTAGCGAACGTCTGGCTGGCGCCGCCTCCCGAGGCGGCCAGTGCTTTGAAGGTGAGTGTGTCGTTCCAGGCGATCTCTGGAATGTAAGAAATCGCGTTCCCACTGGAGTTCCAGAATGTTCCTTGCGCCTCATCGAAAGCCGTTCCACCCACCGCTGTGACATAGGCGCTGCTAGCGGGATAACTGACCGCGAGACCAAGGGAAGCGGCTGTTTCGGGGGTCCCGGCCGTGTCCTGGTCATCGTCGCAGGCGGCTGCTCCCGTGTCGCCAGAGGCCGTGACCACGGTAATGCCTTGTGCATTCGCTTGCTGGAAAGCGGCGTCGTACGTGGCTAAATCCGCTGGGGCCATACCCGCCTCACAAAGACCGTAGCTGATGGACACAATCGCGGCGAGATTGTTATCGATGGCATACACGGCTGAGTCAAGCGCATCCGGGGAATTCACGTAGAGGATCGTTGCGCCGCGCGCTATGCCTCCGGCCCACTCCAGGTCCAAGTCAGCTTCTGATTCATCATCCGGATCGCTGCCGGGATCGCTGCCGGCCACAATTACCTGCGGGTCTTTGATCGGCAATCCTGCTGCTTCCTGAAATGCTTCGATATCGAAGACGTTGATGTCGCTCTGGCCGACAACGGCAATCGTCTGCCCTGTTCCATCTGTGCCTTGGCCGTAGATCGGGTTTAGATTGTAAATAGTAGCGAGATCGGCGGGCGCGAGGAAATGATTCCCGTTAATGCCAATGCTGATTTGCGGATATAGTCTGCGACGGAGGAATGGATGTGCGTGGTTATTCGTTAATCCCTTCAAGCCACTGACCAAGCCCTCGAGCGCACGCGGGAAAACCGGTTCCGCGGAGTTGGCGTAAAACGTCTTGCCGTTCCTTCGATATTGGTGAAGAGCTACGCCAAACAGACGATTCACCCCGGCGGCTGTGCCAGACAGGCGCACAAACATTTGGCTGCGCGACACCTGCACATTCGTAAAGCCCGAGTTCTCCAGCCAGTCTTTTACCTTGCTTAGGTCGGTTTCGTTCACGCCGAAGCGGGAACCGAACTGTTCCGGTGTGAGCCACTTGTGATACCACTTGCTGCTCCGGTCGCGCTGTGAAACCAAAAGCGAATCGAGATCGGCGGCTTGGGCCGCGCTCATCTTGAAGTGAATCTCAAGCTGTGGGAGCGCAACAGAAGAGCCCAATGGTCCAAGGTCCTGTGCCGACGCCAGAAATGGCCGCGTGTGGCCTTCTAAGACAAAGGTTGGACTGTTTTCAATCGCATGATGCAGACGGGTGGGAGGAGAGGCGGTGAGAAATGCGGCACCCGAAAACGTCAGCAGCATGGCAGCGATATTTTTCATGAGATGAACGTCCATGGAACCCAAGCGCTACTTGTGGCCGAGCGTGAAGTTAAGGCCCGCCGACACGCGAGCATTGTCCTGGCGTTCGCCGAACACATGACTCATCAAGTAATCCACCTGGATCGGCCTGATAGATAGTCTTTCGTTCATACGCACATCAATGCCCACTCCCGGGGATACCGCGAAACCCCCACCGGACTTCAATGTTCCAGCAGGAATACTGCTAAAGTCTGTTGCCACGATCGCAGATTCGTTCAGACTCGTGTTCACGTCTGCGAAGCCAATTAGAAGGTGGGCGAAGTAAGCGACCCGGCCGCTTCTCCGCAACGTCACGCGCGGGCCACCTAGATACGTTTGAAATCGAGTGACAACTGGCACGAGTTTGGAAAAATTCGGCGAGGGCGAGATAAGCTGGCTTGCGGGGAAGAGAAAACCTGCGTTGACGGTCCCATAAAAGCCGCTCGCCTCAAACTCACCGCCAAGCCAGCCATTGACATTCTCGGCGAGGGACGCGTTCCAGCCATACAGGTTGAAATTCATGTTGTGCGGCTGGTATTGTATGTCCGACAAGTCCAGCAACTGAGTCAATTCCGCTCCGCTGGCGTGGACACGCAGGAAGGAACCGCCCACAAAAACCTCATACTGCGGCGTCTCCTGCGCGGCTCCAATAGCGGTGATTGAAAGTGCGAGTACGCACACAAATATTGATGTCTTCATTCGATGTCCCGGCTTCGCTAAGAGAAGAAGTGATTTAGGGCGGTCGTCGCTCTCACTCGAATATCGAATTTCTGCGAGCGGGACGGTGCGAAAAGGTCCGCTGCTTACGGGATGCGTTGCCGACTCCTT
>PMSX01000023.1 GCA_003167495.1 Bryobacterales bacterium
ACGGCGATACCCAGTGCTTCCCTGAAAGCACGGGCCGCAGCCGCATAGTTCCCTGAGGTGAGGAGAGCTTTGCCCTCTGAGAACCGGTCGCTCCATCCATTCGACGGTTCACTTGCGTGGCAAATTCGGACCGCCAACAGAATAATGAACAATACCATTCGCATGTCTTTGTCCTCGGAGGCCAATAAGGTGACCGTCGTTTCAACTAGCTACCGGGGATCGCTTGCGGTACGGTCAGAACGAAGAGCAGTCACACTGATCGTCGAGCCAACTCCGTTGCGGCGGTTGACTGCTCGCTGAATCTCTTCGCCCTGGGTTTCGATTTTCTTGGCTTCGCGTTTGCGGCCGAGCTTTCGCAAAACAACCGAATAGTTTTTGAGAAGGACGGCATATTCGAGGTGGTTCTCACCGAGAGTCTTTCTACAAATATTAATGGCGCGTCGGTAAGTGAGGTCGGCGTCGTCAAAGCGTGCCATTTTAAGGTACGCTGTCGCCAGATCATTCAATGGCGCAACTAGAGACGGGTGTTCTTTGCCCGACGCCGTCTCCCATACTCGAATCGATTCGAGCTGCAGATCGACAGACTCCTGGTAACGCTCCTGATCGAAGCGCAGCACGGCGAGATTGTTCAAGGCTGCACCCATAAGAGCTGGGTCGGCGGCCTTCTGTCTGACGAGATCGGCAAGCGCGTCTTCGAGCAATGGCTCCTCTTCCTGGTAGCGCTTCTCGCCCCTCAAGATCTGAGCCAGGCATTCACGGATGACAGTGATGTTCTTGATGGAGCCAGTTCGTTCGTTAACTGCGATTGCCTGGCGCAACAGCGCGATCACTTCTTCACGATTGCCGGATTGTGTGGGAAGAATGGCGATGTCGGCAAGCAGTACAGCATAGTGGAGGGAACCTTGGCCCTCGGCCTTCTCCACCAGCGAGAGCGCACACCGGTACTCGCCTTCTGCTTCGGCAAACTGCCCCATTTCTGCATAAGCTAAAGCGAGAGAATAATGAAGTTCGACTAACCGCCGGTCATTGATCTGCAAGCGTTCGGCAATCGCCAGCGCTTCCCGGAAGGCATGCGCTGCTGCGGAATAGTTTCCGGTGTGGCTGAGTGCCTGGCCCTCCGAGAGCCAGTCACTCCACCCTTTCGGCGTTTCATTTGCTTGGCCGCTCCGAACAACCAGCAAAAGCATACACAATACGAATCGCATGTCTTTCTCCTCCGAATCCAACAGAGGTCCCCGTGGCATCCGACCACAACGCGCCCGCCGCAAAGCCAGCGACGGCGAAGACGGCCGCGTTAAACGGAACCACTGATTCACCTGCCGCTCAGCAGTGTTGATCTCCTGATGACTTTGCCATAGAACGCAGCAATATGAAATGAGGCGGCGTTTCAGTTGTTCCTCAACCGTGTGTGAGGAGCCAACTGATTGCCAACAAATGCACTTAACCTGGCCGCTTCAACGGAGAGGCGCTAAAGTTAAAGGAAATGGGTAACGGGGAAGCACCAGCGCGGCAGAACATCCTCCGTTTCGGGGAGTTCGAGCTCGACTTATCTCGTCAAACACTTTCGCGGCGCGGCACCCGGCTGAAACTCCAGAAGCAACCTTGCCAGATCCTTGCATTGTTGATTCAACGCGCTCCCAAAGTTGTCTCCCGTGACGAAATCCGGCAGCAAGTCTGGGGCAACGAGGCCTACATCGATGTGGAGCGAAGTATCTACTTCTGCATCCGTCACATCCGTGGCGTCTTGCTCGATAACGCTGCTACTCCGCGTTTTATTGAAACACTTCCGCGCGAGGGCTATCGTTTTATCGCCGCATTGGAAGGCATTGTTCCAGAGGAAAGATCGGATCACAGTAGCGTTTCGCCTGCTAGGGAGGAGATTACGGATGTCGCCGTCAGACCCAGTCGCCACCGTTGGGCGATCGTTTCAATCGCGCTTGCGGCGATGCTCATTCTTGCAGCGGTCGCATTTTGGATCCCGAGACGTGATGTGCAGGTAAGGGTATCCGGCATTTCTCCAGTGACCAGCTATCCAGGCGATGAACGTGAACCCTCGCTGTCGCCTGATGGTCGCCAAGTTGCCTTTTCCTGGAACGGTGAAGATGCCCAACGCCACATCTATGTGAAACTGTTGGGCGAAGAGCGGCCCCTGCGCCTCACTCAGAGCCCTGCCGATGACAGTTTTCCGGCGTGGTCGCCGGACGGCAAGCAGATTGCCTTTATGCGCCGCCGGACGGACTCCGAATCCGAGATCATGCTGATTCCGTCTATTGGCGGACCGGAACGAATTTTGCGCCGGGTCCAAGTCGGGCACTTCGTTAGCGGATCCGGGAGAATGATGGCCTGGTCCGCCGACGGAAAGTGGCTTTGCTTCACCAGCGAACTTGGTCCCTCCAGTCGCCACGCGTTGTTTCTGTTGTCTCTTGATTCAGGCAGCGTGCGGCCGCTCTTCGCGCGATCTAGCAGTCCCGAAGGCGACAGTTCGCCGGCATTTTCGCCTGACGGACGCTGGCTTGCTTTCGCCCGTTACTCCAGTCCCTTCAATAGCAAAATATTCGTCCAGCGCGTTACCACTAAACTCGAGCCCGTCGGCGAGCCTCAGCTCGTTCTTAATACTTCCGGTAACTCAACGACACCGGTTTGGTTGTCCGATAGCAAACGTATTCTTTTCCTCGATCATGGCGGAGAAAGAATTATGCAGGCGCAAATCGGCGGCGCGGCGAAGCTTGTTTATATCGCTAGTGGCGACTTAGGCGGGCTTACGCTGGACGGATTAGGATCGCGCCTGATTGCTTCGCGCCGTTTGGATGATAACGATATCTGGACCCTACCCCTGAACGGATTGAGGGTGGCCGGAGAGGCCAAGCGCCTCGTCTATTCGACTGCGAGTGAGTCTCAGCCGCGATTCTCTCCCGACGGGCGCCTATTAGCGTTCGGTAGCAATCGCAGCGGTGCGTCCGAGGTTTGGCTTGCCGATTCAGACGGCCAAAATCCGCGTCAATTGACACACATCGGCGCTTATATCGCAGGCTATCCGCGCTGGTCTCCCGATAGCACTTTCCTGGTGTTTCACGCTCGCCGTCCCGACGAAGCGCAAGTTTACGCAATTCGCGTGCAAGACGGAGTCACCCATCAAATCACTCGTGAAAGGCCAGGGTTTACCAGGCCCATATTTTCGTTCAATGGCAAAGCCATCTGTATGACCGAGACCCGTCCAGAAGGGCCGATGGTTTCTCAGGTTTCCGCGGCTGGCGGCACGCCGCAGCCTCTTTGGTCTGGCTGCTGTGCGGAGGAGGCGCCCGGCCGCGGTTTGCTGCTCTATGGCAAATTCGAGCAACCTGGGATCTATGGCCGATCTCTCTCCGGCGATGCCCTGAAAAACGCAGAGATTCGTCTAGTGAAAGACGCTATGCCACTGGACGGAGGCTTCGAGCCCGTGGATGACGGCATTTATTACATCGGGTATACGCCGACCGGGCAGCCGCGCGCCTTTCGCTTCTACTCGTTCGCGTCAGGCCAATCGCTAGACATCGCTCCTACTCCTCCGAATTACGGCGGTGACCTTGCCGTCACACCGGATCGCAGGAGACTCGCCTACACAACGGAAGCGAGGGGCAACCAAGATTTGATACAACTTGATCTCAATTAATTCTGTTATAGCTGGCAGGAAAGGCGCGCTCGTAGACTAGTGGTGTACTTTGCCGCGGACGCCATCGCGTGTCCGCGACTTTGCTCCGGCACAAAGCGTCTCCCTTATTTCTTTTCTGTTAACTTAATCCGGAGATCCTTGCCCTTCATCTGACTTGGTTGATCAAGACTTAAGATGCCGAGCAAAGTGGGCGCGACATCGCGCAGGGCCCCGTTTTGCTGCAGATCCACCTTATCGTTTGTCATGAAGAGGAATGGGACCGGGTTGATGGTGTGGTAAGTGTGCGGGCCTTTGGTGACGGGGTCGATCATGGTTTCGGCGTTGCCGTGATCGGCGGTGACGAGCCAAGATCCGCCGCATCGTTTCAGTGTTTTATAGATTTCGCCTAAGCCGGCATCGACGGTTTCACATGCGCGAATGGTGGGTTCGAGTTTGCCAGAATGGCCCACCATGTCTGCATTGGCGTAGTTCATGACAATGACATCGAAGCTGCCGTGCTCAATGGCATGAACTACTTTTTCGGTGATGCCGGCGGCGCTCATTTCGGGTTTGAGGTCGTAGGTGGCTACTTTGGGAGAGGCAACCATCTCACGCTCCTCGCCGCCATAGGGTTTTTCGTTGCCGCCGTTGAAGAAATAGGTGACGTGGGCGTATTTTTCAGTTTCGGCGACGCGCAGATTTTTCCAGCGGGCGCGTTCCATAACGTCGGCTAGGATGTTGTCGGGATGCTCAGGCGGCAATACGAAAGGGAGTTTGAAGCTCTTGTCGTATTGCGTCATCATCGTGTAAGTCAGATTCTTGGGGACGAGAGAACGCGAAGGTTTTTCAAGCAGCGCGTCCGTAAACGCGGTGGTGATTTCGCGGGCCCGGTCGGCCCGATAGTTGTACATGATGATGCTATCGTCTTCGCGTAAGGAACCGACCGGTTCGTTGCGTTCGTTGACGATGGTGATGGGCTCGATGAATTCGTCGGTGACGTCGTGTTCATAAGAAGCCTTGACTGCTTGTGCGGCGCTGGTGAATTTGACGCCGTTGCCCAGGACCATGGCGCCAAAGGCGCGATCAATGCGCTCCCAGCGTTTGTCGCGATCCATGGCGTAATAACGGCCCGAGACGGAAGCGATTTTGCCGACGCCGAGTCCGCGCATTTTCTTCTCGAGTTGCTCGATGAAACCGGCGCCGCTTTCGGGAGGGGTATCGCGACCGTCCATGAAGCAGTGGACGAAGACATCCGTGAGGCCGTGCTTCTTGGCCATGGCAAGCAGAGCATAGAGGTGGGTCATCTGGGCGTGCACGCCGCCATCGCTACACAGACCGATTAAATGGAGCCGGTGACCCTTGGCCTTTTCCATGGCATGGATCAGCGCGGGATTCAAATCGAATTGGCCGGTGCTGATCATGAGATCAATGCGGGTGACATCCATATATACGACGCGCCCAGCGCCCATATTCATGTGGCCCACTTCACTGTTGCCCATTTGGCCTTCAGGCAAGCCGACGAAGGGGCCGGAAGTATGGATCAATGTGTGCGGATAGCTTGCGAGCAAATGGTCATAGGTTGGTTTGTGCGCGAGAGCGATCGCGTTCCCTTCGGCTTCGGCGCGGTAGCCCCAGCCGTCGAGGATTGTGAGCACGAGAGGCTTTAGTTTCGCCATAGCCGCCTATTGCCGGAATGCTTTCTTGCCAAGATAGACGGCGGCGGAACCGAGTTCTTCTTCGATGCGCAGTAACTGGTTGTATTTGGCGATGCGATCTGTGCGGCTGGCGGAACCGGTTTTGATTTGCCCGGCATTGGTGGCGACAGCGAGATCGGCGATGAAGGCGTCTTCGGTTTCACCGGAACGGTGCGAGATTACGGCAGAAAAATTGGCGGAGGCGGCGAGGCGCATGGCTTCAAGAGTCTCGGTAAGAGTGCCAATCTGATTGACTTTGACAAGAATTGAGTTGCCGACGCCCATGTCAATGCCTTTTTGCAGGCGCTCGGAATTCGTGACAAAGACGTCGTCGCCGACTAGCTGGATTTTCTTGCCGAGGGCGTCGGTTAAGGCTTTCCAGCCCTCCCAATCGTCTTCGGCCATGCCGTCTTCGATGGAGATGATGGGATATTGGGAAACCCACTTGGCGTAGAACTCGACCATTTCGGCAGAGGTCTTTTCTGTTTTGTCTGATTTCTTGAAGACGTATTTCTTTTTGTCTTTGTCGTAGAACTCGCTGGAAGCGGGATCGAGAGCGATCCAAATTTGCTCACCGGGCTTGTAGCCGGCTTGCTGGATTGCTTCCGTCAACACCTCGAGCGCTTCTTCATTGGCTTTAAGGCTGGGAGCGAAACCGCCTTCGTCGCCGACAGCGGTGGAATAGCCGCGCTTCTTCAGAACAGTTTTGAGGTTATGGAAGGTTTCGACGCCCATGCGCAGGGCCTCGGCGAAGGATGTTGCGCCAACGGGCGCGAGCATGAATTCCTGGAAGTCGACAGAGCTATCGGCATGCGCGCCACCGTTGATAACGTTCATGAGGGGCACGGGCAGAACTCGGGCATTGACGCCGCCCAGATAGCGGTAGAGCGGAGTCATTTCCGATTCGGCGGAGGCGCGTGCGGTGGCCATAGAGGCAGCCAGGATGGCATTTGCTCCAAGTTTCCCTTTGTTGGGTGTGCCATCCAACTTGAGCATGGTGTGATCGACCAAGGTTTGGTCGGCTGCGTCGAGTCCAGCCAACACGGGCGAGATCAATTTATTGATATTTTCCGCGGCTTTCTTGGTACCTTTGCCGAGATAACGAGATTTGTCGTTGTCGCGCAATTCGACGGCTTCGTGCTCACCGGTGGATGCTCCGGAAGGAACGGCGGCACGGCCAATGGTGCCGTCGGCGAGGTGGACGTCGGCTTCAACTGTGGGATTGCCGCGTGAATCTAGAATTTCTCTGCCAACTGCTTTTACGATTTCCATACTGAATTGTTGCTGTCCTGAGGGATAGATTTAGATTTAGGCGGGACCAAATCGCTCTCAAAGAGCAACCTGGTGTCCGTCGCGCGCTGCGAACTTTTCACTTTAGCAGGGTCGGGAGTATTGAACTACGAGAGACGCGGCCGAACGTCAGCTGGCAATTGTTTCTGATCGCTAACGGCGATCTTTAGGTAGGAAAAGGTCCGCGATCGGGCATGAGAAACACTTGACGCGCCAGTTGGGAGTCCAATGTTTCCGGCCGATAGTAACGCGCCAGGATCGAGTTGTTCCAATCGAACAAATCAGGATTTGCCGCTGCGAATTGCTGCCAGGACGCGTTGGGTTGGGAGCGGCGGATGCGTTCGTTCATCAGTAAGAGATGAGCCCAAGTGATGGTCTCGTGATAACGGTCGGCCTTGCCCATAGATATTGCATAAGAACGCAAGACTTGCGAGAAGCGGGCAATCGCTTCCGCCGTGGGAAGGCGGGTGAGGTAGAGCCATGCGGCGTGCAAATGGTCAGCATGATGGAATTGTTCTTCTGGAAGGGTGCAGTCTTCGAGCTGCGCAATGAAATCGTCATCACTCATGCTCGCCTCCAGTTGGAAAGCACAGCGAATGCCGCTGCTCCGTAGACTGCTAAGTAGCCGATGCTGTAGTCGCCGTGGAGCAAGTGAAATAAAGCCGCGATGCCGAAGACGATGATCAGCGAAATGCCTCCCAACACCACTGTTGTTGGAATGAGGAACAGAATCGCTGCAGCCAGCTCCACGAGCCCTATTAAGACGAGAGCATGATGTGCTTCGCCGCGCAACTCCGTCATGACAAGCGCCAGGCTATAACCCCCAACTATGAGCCCCAGTACAAGCCTTAGGATTGTAAGGCCCAGCTGCTCCTTGTTATTATGGTACATATATACCAATGTATCATCATTGCGGAAGACTCTTCGACTTCTGCGGTAACGTATCGAGTTCATGCCTGCACTGCGTCGCTTGCGGAGCTAGCCGGCAAGCAACTTCCAGATGTGTGTGCGCCTCATCAACCAACCCGAGATGCTTCGCCGCAATCCCAAGCCCGAATTGCGATGGATAATCTTCCGCCGCGACCCTCACCACCTGCTGGAAGTTCACACGCGCCTTCGCGTAATCGTGCATGTCCAAATAGCAGGATGCGAGATCACGCCGCGCCAGCGTGTTCGTCGCGTCTTGTGCCAGAACTTGTTTCAGCAAAACTACCGCAGCATCCAAATGCCGATCCGCCACTTGGTCGATCGCCTTCTCGTACAAGTGAAACTCCGCCAAGCGGTCTTTCGGGTCAGCTCCGGCGCTTGTACCGCGCCCCTGCGGCCCCCGTCCTAAATAACCGAGGGACGCCAAAAGCTTCTCCGTCTCAGGCGTTGTGCTCCCCGCCGGGGCGGTTACTCGGCGGGGCGCGTGACTCGCCAGCAGTTTTTCAAGCTGTGCACGCAAGGCTCGGGCCGTCCCTGGATTGGTGAGAACGATATTGCTTCGCTCCGTCGGATCTTTCTCCAAGTCGTACAGTTCCGCCTTCGGCGCCTCAATGTACTTGTAATTTCCAACTCGTACGCTCCGCAGCGGCGCCCAACCAAAGGAATCATGCGTATGCAGGCTTTCGCTATAAACCGCACGCTGCCCAGCAGCAAACAAACTGGCTCCTGCAAACAATGCGGGCGCCGGAACATGCAAGAACTCCAGAATCGTAGGCGCGACATCAATCAATCCACCCGTCTGCCGCGCCCTCTGCGGCGGCCCGCTATGGCCTGCAGGCCAGTGAAATATCAACGGCACATGCAGAGTACTCTCGTAAATAAAATAGCCGTGACTCTGCTCTCCGTGATCTCCCAGTCCTTCTCCGTGATCAGAGAACAAGACTGTGAGTGACTTATCCCACCAGCCGCTCTGCGTGAGTGCAGTCTTCAACCTGCCGACAATCTCATCCTCCAGTTCAAGCTGTGCGTCGTATCGTGAAATACCCTCGCGCTCCGGAACGGTGTAGGGCGTGTGCAGCTCGAACAGATGAACAAACACAAAAACAGGCCACCCCCTGTTCGCAGCTAACCAGCGCAGCGCAGCGTGGACTGTGAGAGCGCCCTCCCGCCGCTCACGCGCCACATATGAAGCGTCCGGCGCGCCTCCAAAAAACATCTCGCCCGAAACCGGAGAGAACGCGGCGAAGTTGAAGGGACTATCGTAGGTATCAAAACCTTGATCGAGGCCCATCTCCCGCTCCAGAAACACGCTGCTCACAAAGGCCGCCGTCTTATATCCATTTGATTTCAGGACGTTCGCCAGTGTCACTGCACCAGGAGGAATCATTTCGGCGTTCTCTTGAATGCCGTTCGCAAAAGGGTAGGTCGACGTCAAGAGCGACGTGTGCGACGGCAGTGTGAGCGGCGTCTGGCATTCGATATTCTCAAAGACCGTGCCGCCCGTCGCGAATGCATCAATGTTCGGCGTCGCGACACGTTTGTAGGCATACGCACCGACGTGATCCGCCCGGAGAGTATCGATCGAAATAAGAATCACCGGCGGCATTGGATGCGAGTCGGGCTGACCGGCGGCACACAAGGAATCCGTGCTCGTACTCGCGAGCAGGAGAGCGCCAACACAGACAATCTTCATCGTTAACCTAATTATTCCCCGTCACCGTACAAAAACGAATAAACTAGTTTCTGTACTGGAGATCATCATGAACCTTTCGGATTTGCAGCGACGCGAGTTCCTCAGCAGCCTTGCAACCTTATCAGTAGCGGCAGCGTTACACGGCGAAACTCGCGACGGAGTCCTCTCTCGCAACCTCGGTTCCACCGGCGAACGCGTTTCGGCCATCGGTTTAGGCGGTTATCACATCGGTGTACCGAGCGAAGAAGAAGGCATCCGCATCATCCGTACTGCTCTCGACCGCGGCCTCAACTTCCTCGACAATTCATGGGATTACCACGATGGAGACAGCGAGATTCGCATGGGGAAAGCTTTGCGCGACGGCTATCGCAAACGCGCGTTCCTGATGACGAAGTATAACGGCCGCACACGAGCATCCGCAGCCCAACAAATCGACGACTCACTCAAGCGTCTACAAACCGATCACATCGATCTGATCCAATTTCACGAAAACATTCGCATGACCGACCCCGACAAGTATTTCGGCCCGGGCGGCGCGCATGAAGCCGTCATGGCTGCCAAACAAGCGGGCAAAGTTCGCTACGTGGGCTTTACCGGCCACAAAGATCCCAGCATCCATTTGCACATGCTTGACATGGCCGCGAAGAATGGCTTCCATTTCGATAGCTGCCAGATGCCGCTCAACGTGCTCGATTATCATTTTCGCAGCTTTGCGCACACCGTAGTGCCGCGGCTGGTGGCAGAACGCACCGCGGTGCTCGCAATGAAGCCATTGGCCAGCGGTTTAATCTTCCAGCTAAATAACATCGACGCTGTGGCCTGCCTGCATTATTCGCTCAATTTGCCGACATCCGTGGTGATGAACGGCTGCGACTCCCTGGAGCGCCTTGAACAGGCATTCAATGCCATGCGAACATTCAAACCGATGACCACAGCGGAAGTGGAAGCGCTAACCGCCAAGACCCGCGAGGCAGCGATGAGCGGCCGCATTGA
Organism: Bryobacterales bacterium; assembly: GCA_003167495.1. Taxonomy (GTDB): domain Bacteria; phylum Acidobacteriota; class Terriglobia; order Bryobacterales; family Bryobacteraceae; genus Bog-105. The sequence continues at coordinate 10,226 of PMSX01000023.1, forward strand.
GCGTTTCAAGACGTCAGAAGATTTCGATGGCACGAGCCATAATCCGTCGTCCATGGGTTAAATGCCGACTCGCCGTTCGTTCTTAAAATCGGCTGGATCGGTCGCCGCCGCGCTTTCGTCGACAGCAACCGAACCGGAATTGCCGCGTCCCCTCGATGAGTTCAATTACTCCAATGTCGAACTCGCACCAGGTCTAGCGCAAACGCAATTCGAGCAGACCCAGGCTGTTCTTCTTGGGCTGAATGAAGACAGTCTACTCAAGCCTTGGCGCTTGCGTGCCGGCCTCCCAGCGCCGGGTCCCGAGCTGGGCGGATGGTATGACGAACTCCCACTCGATAAAACCGAAAGTGGAGGTCACGGGTTCGCTCCCGCACACTGTTTTGGACAGTGGATCTCCGCTCTGGCCCGTGGCTATGCGGTCAATCACGACGCGCGAACCCGAGCCAAGCTGGACCATCTGCTCGCGCTGTACGAAGCTACCATTTCAGGCCGTTTTTACAAGAACTTTCGCTTCCCCGCCTATAACTACGACAAAATGGTGATCGGCCTACTTGACGCCCAGCACCTTGGAGACCTGCCGCAAGCCCGCAAACTTCTCGAATTGACTACTGATGCCGCGGATCCGTACCTGCCGCCGCACGCGCTCGATAGAGACGAGCCGCAACGCCGCTGGCGCGCATCGGTAGGCGACAACACAACGGACGATTACACTTGGGACGAGTCTTACACGCTCGCCGAAAACCTCTACCTTGCTTACGAGCGCGGCGCGGGTGACCGTTACCAGAAAATGGCGCGTCGCTTCCTACTCAACGAGACCTATTTCGATCCACTATCCGAAAACAAGAACGTTCTGGGGAAGCATCACGCCTATAGTTTCTGCAACGCGCTCAGTTCCGCTATGCAGGCTTATATCTGCGATGGCAGTCAAAAACATCTGCGCGCGGCCAGCAATGCGTTCTACATGATTACAAACACCCAGAGCTTTGCAACCGGAGCATGGGGACCGAATGAGAGTTTCATTGCCGCCGGAAGCGACGATCTGTATGCCAGCCTCACGGGCACTCATCGCGGCTTTGAAACTCCGTGTGGGAGTTACGCGCACTTCAAGCTCACACGCTATCTACTGCGAGTGACAAGAGACGGCCGCTATGGCGACAGCATGGAGCGCGTTTTGTACAACACCGTGCTGGGCGCCAAGCCGCTGCAATCAGACGGTCGCGCTTTCTATTACTCCGATTACCATTTCGGTGCGACGAAAACATACTTCCCAGACGTCTGGCCGTGCTGTTCGGGCACTTTGCCGCAAGTGGCCGCAGATTACCGTATTCTGGCCTATTTTCACGATTCTCGCGGCCCGTTCGTTAATCTTTACCTGCCGTCGCAACTTCGCTGGATCAGTCCCGATGGTGCGGAGATTAAACTCACTCAATCGGGAGATTATCCGTTTCTTGGCGGAGTGACAATGAGTTTGAGAGTGTCCCGGCCTTCGACTTTCGCTCTCCGCATGCGCATTCCAGGCTGGGCGGCGAATCCCGCCCTACGAGTAAACGGCGCACCCGTTCCAGCCCGCATTGTGAGCGGATTTGCGACTCTCGAGCGCAAATGGAAAGACGGCGACCGTATTGAACTGGAGCTTGCCCTGCCCGTACGCTTAGAAGCGATTAGCCCTCAACATCCTGATACGGTCGCGCTCGTCCGTGGCCCACTTGTACTGTTTGCTATCGGCGACAATCCAACAACCGCCACCCGACGGCAACTGATTTCAGCCGAACGAATCCCACAGCAATCAACGTGGACAACGCAGACGGCTTCCGGCGAACTTCATCTCCGTCCGTTCATGGCAATCAGCGACGAGCGCTACAACACCTACATCACTGCGGCGTGAAGCAGCAGTCTGTCGAGAAATGCGTGTTGGCCCTTATTCAAAAGCTCCCGCGCCGCCGGAATTGAATACCAACCTCCTCGATCGACTTCCGGAAATTCCATTTGCCGTCCAGACCGCGGGGGCCATTCCATCGTAAAAGTATTACTGCGAAGATCTTTCGGATCACAATCTCCTTCGAACGCCCAAGCCGCGACTTTCTTCCCACCGGGCTGTTTCATAGCTCCCAATTCGATGAATTCCCCCTCCGCTGCAAAACCCGTTTCTTCTTGGAATTCGCGTTTGGCCGCTTCAATGGCATCCTCCTCCTCTTCATATTCTCCCTTTGGAACCGACCATGCGCCCGAATCTTTCTTTGCCCAAAATGGCCCGCCTGGATGAACCAGGAACACTTCGAGCTCATTGTTGCGTCTGCGATACATCAACAGCCCCGCGCTTTGTTTCGGCATAATCAACAAGCTTCTGCGACATAATACCGAAGAGCCATTACCGTCGACACCTATGCAGCTTTTTAAGTCTCTTATTCTTGTCGTCTGTCTCTTGCCGAACGGCGTCGCGCAAACCGCGCCGCGCCCCACCGAAGCCACGATCCGCCAATGGCAGAGCCGGAAATACGGCATGTTCATTCACTTCGGCTTATTCTCAACGCTCGGCGGGGTCTGGAACGGCAAGCAATATTCCGGCAACTATAGCGAACAGATCCAATCCGACGCGCACATTCCCGAAAACGAATATGCGGCGCTTGCCGGCCAATTCAATCCAGTGCAATGGGACGCGGAAGCGATCGTCCGCCTTGCCGAAGAAGCGGGCATGAAGTTCATCGTTCTTACCGCGAAACATCACGATGGCTTCAATATGTTCGCTACCCAGCAATCCGCTTACAACGTTGTCGATAGCACGCCTTACAAACGCGACATAGTGAAGAGTCTGGCCGACGCGTGCCACCGGCATAACATGCCGTTTGGCGTCTACTACTCCACCATCGACTGGCACTTTGGCGATATTCCCGAAGAAAAGAACGATAATCCGATCTCGCAATCCCATGAAGAATTCAACGTGGCGCAACTGCGCGAGCTCCTCACCGGCTATGGACCTCTTTCTGAAATATGGTTTGACATGGGCCACTCCACAGCCCTACAAAGCCATCATTTCGCCGAAACTGTCCACCATCTCCAACCGGAGTGTATGATTTCCGGCCGCATTTGGAACAGCGAAGGTGACTTCAGTGAAACCGGCGACGACGATATTCCCGATTACATCACTGACGAGCCATGGGAGTCGCCCGCTTCCATCTTCAGTGAGACATGGGGCTACCGTTCCTGGCAGAAACGAACGCCGTTAGATGCAAAGGTTCAGGAGCAAATTCTGCGGCTGGTAAAAGTAGTGAGCCGTGGCGGAAACTATCTGCTCAACATCGGACCAAAGGGAGACGGCTCCGTAGTCGATTATGAGGCCGCAGTGTTGCGCGGCACGGGCGCATGGCTCCGTCGGAACAGCGAGGCAATTTACGATACTTCGCCGCAACCATTCCGCAAACTCGATTTCGGCTACGCCACGGTCAAAGGCAATCACCTCTATCTTTTCGTTGAGCATCTCCCGGCCGATGGCCGCCTGCGTTTGCCTGGCATGCAAAATTCAATTCGGGAAGCTCACTGGCTCAACTCGGAGAATTCGGGGAAACTCGAAATAGAAGCAAACACCGTTGTTACCTCCGTGTCGCCTCCCAACGAGTTCCTCCCTGTTATCGATCTCCGGTTCAACGGTGACTTGCAAGTGCAGCCATCCGCCGCGCAGCCTGATGGCAACGACAACATCACGCTCGTTCCCGAAAATGCAGAACGCCTGTTCAACGCCAACGGCGAGGGATACTATGATCCACCGACCTTGCGCAGCGAAAAATGGCATGTTGCCATAAAGCGCGCCGGCCTGTACAAGGTGGAAATCACCTTCAAGCGCGGACCGTTTTCGCGCGTGGTGGATATCGAAGTCGGCAGCCAGCGGCTGAAAGCAAATCTCTATGGCAGCGACGCGGAATCCGCCACTGCCGGAACGATAAACTTGATGCCGTCGAACAACTTGACGGTAAGCGTTGCACCCGGCTCCCCTGCCCTGCGCGGCGCGAAGCTCGATCTCGAAATCAGCCGCGTGTCGCTAATTTACGCGGGCAAATAAAAGCCTGCTTCTTTAACCTCGGGCAATTTTGCCTATTGACACCGGGGAAGAATCACCCTATTCTCTATCTATGAACTATAGTATTGCTAATTCAAACTTGGAGATTTGAACCTTATGCGATTCACTCGATATTTTGTCGTCGCTTTGGCCCTCGCTGGCGCTGCGCAAGCCCACCCTCTTAAAGGTTTGTGGGATGGTACCGTCAAATACGCCGATTACAAGGTTCCTTTTTTGATTCAGTTCTCTCAAAAAGGTGATACAGTCTCAGCCGCGTTCTTTAACGGCGATGAGCAAGTTACTTCCACAGGCGGGCGTCTTGAAGGCGGCGCGCTGAATGTCAATTTCGATCATTATGCCACGCGCCTCACCGCAACCTATGCAGACGGCGTCATCAAAGGCACGTACGGCAACGCAAAATACGGGTTTCATGATTTCGAAGCACGGCCTCATGTAAAGGTGACGATCTCGGGTGCCAAAACGCCTGACATCGCCGGCGTATGGACGATTCCAAATGAGAGTCCCAAAGGCGAGCATGCCTGGCGGCTCATTGTGCAGCAGCATGGCGCACAAGCCAGCGCTGCAATTTTACGCGTCGACGGCGATACCGGCGCTTTGGTCGGGAACTTCAGCGACGGCAAATGGGTGCTGAATCACTTCGACGGCGCGCGTGCCTCAGTGGCAGAAATCACGCCCAAAGACGACGGGACTCTTGATGTAGAACTTCGCGGTTTCAAGAGCCCAGCGAAGCATTTCACCGCCGTTCGCGCCGAGCAAGCCAAAGCCAAAGGCGTGCCGGAGCCAACCGACCCTGATGAACACACCCGCGTGAAAGACACGAACGAAGCGTTTCAGTTCAGTTTCCCCGATCTCAATGGCAAACTCGTTTCGAACACGGACCCGCAGTTTCGCGGCAAAGTGGTGATCGTCAACATTACTGGGAGTTGGTGCCCGAACTGCCACGACGAAGCGCCTTTCCTGGTGGAGTTATATCGCAAATATCATTCGCAAGGCCTTGAAATCGTCGCGTTGGATTTCGAAGAACCCGAACAGCGCAAAGATCCCACGCGCTTGCAAGCATTCATCAAAAAGTACGGTATCGAGTACACCTACCTGCTAGCCGGCGAACCGGCGGAACTACAGGCAAAAATCCCGCAGGCGGTGAATTTGAATTCGTGGCCCACCACCTTCTTCTTGGCCCGCGATGGCAAAGTGAGCGCTATTCATGCCGGCTTCGCTGCCCCGGCAAGCGGCGAATTCAACGGCGCTCTACGCCGGGAAACAAGCGAGCGGATAGAAAAGCTTTTGGCAGAGAACGTTCGCGCTAGCCGCTAATAAGAGAAAGAGGTAACGTATGTCAAACTACGCACATCCCGAAGTATTGGTTTCCAGTGAGTGGGTGATTGAACATTTGAGAGATCGGGAAGTGAGGCTCGTTGAAGTCGACGTTGAAAACAGCGCCTATGAACAGGGCCACATCCCCGGCGCGATCGCGTGGTCGTGGCAGCGGCAGCTTTCCGATCAGGTCCGCCGCGATGTCATTCCACGCAACCAGTTCGAGTTGCTGCTGTCAAATTCCGGTATCACTCCAGACACAATCTTAGTGCTCTACGGTGATAACAATAACTGGTTCGCCGCGTGGGCATTCTGGCAGCTTAAAATTTACGGCCACAAAGACGTCCGGCTGTTGGACGGAGGTAGGAAGAAGTGGCTGCAGGAAGGACGGGAGATCACAACGGAGGTTCCCATCTATCCTCACTCTGCTTACCATGCTCAAAAGCCGGATTTTTCGATTCGCGCGTTCCTGCCCGATGTGCAGCGGGCAGTCAGCGGAGGCTCTGCAGAGTTGGTAGATGTCCGCAGCCCGCAAGAATTCACAGGAGAGATACTTTCCCCTCCGGGCCTTCCCGAAACGGCTCAGCGCGGCGGGCACATTCCAGGCGCGCGTAGCATCCCTTGGGGCAAGGCGGCCAATGAAGACGGCACCTTCAAGTCACTAGACGAACTAAAAGCGATCTATAACGCTGAGGGCATTGACGGCAGCAAACCCGTCATCGCTTACTGCCGCATTGGCGAACGCTCGAGCTACACGTGGTTTGTTCTGAAGTATCTGTTGGGTTATCAGAACATAGTGAACTACGATGGCTCGTGGACGGAGTGGGGAAATCTGGTGGGAGCTCCCATCGAGCGTGGCGTGGCTGTGGGACTTGTCGCACATGCGGGCTGACGATTTTCAAAAGCAACCCTTGGAACTGGAAGGCTGGGCGGTCACCGTCACCTCTTACCGGATTGGCGGCCAATATGTGGTCGAGGTCGAAACTATTTCTTCGGGCGTGACGGTCGCGCGCGCCAATCATGAATCGCGCGCGATTGCCAAAGAACAAGCCATCGAAACCGCTCTCAGACGGCTTGCCAGGACTCGGCGCATAGATCTGGATCTGATGGTTGGCGGCTAGCCAGCCGCCGTCTCATGAGGCGCAGTGGCGAAGCGGTTTAACGCGGCGGCCTGCAAAGCCGTTATCCGCAGGTTCAAATCCTGTCTGCGCCTCCAATAAGAACGCTGTCCTTGTTGACATCCAATTTGGCTCGCTGGCCGTCCGCATACGAACTAGGCTAGGTCGCTGACGCTCCCTGCTCGGTTTCGAAATTGGCTGGGTTTGAGATTTGCGAAACGATGATAACCTTCGGGCTATGAAACGAATCGTCCGGTGGTTCCTCATCGCCTTGGCGGCGGTCCTGGTGCTCTTGCTGGCTTTCGCCGGCTTCGGCTTCTATCGTGTCTACTATGGGAAGCACGTCTACGAAACCGTTGCGCCTGTGTTGCCCGCCGACTTAAACAAACCGGCCATCCTGATTTTTTCCAAGACAAACGGCTTCCGCGAAGACGCGGCCGTTAAAGCCGCGAACAGTGCTCTGGCAGCGATCGCGAAGCGGCGCGGCTGGACATACTTCGTGACCGAAGATGGCGCAGTATTCAACCCAGCACAATTGAGCCGATTCAATGCGACGGTGTGGAACAACACGAGCGGCGACACGCTCAACGACGAGCAGAAGGCCGCCTTTCGTTCCTACATCGAAAACGGCGGCGGCTTTGTTGGGATTCATGGTGCCGGTGGCGATCCGCACTACGCTTGGCGCTGGTACGTAGAAAGCCTCATCGGCGTTCAGTTCAAAGGTCATCCGCTGAACCCGCAGTTTCAGCGCGCCACCATTCATGTGGAAGACCGCGCCGATCCCGCCACGCGCACGCTTCCGGAAACGTGGGAGCGGACCGACGAGTGGTATTCCTTCGAAAACAGCCCTCGCGGCAAAGGGTTCCACGTGCTGGCAACACTTGATGAGCGCACCTACCATCCAAAAATGTTCTGGAAAGACGTCAGCATGGGAGCAGATCATCCGGTGATCTGGAAACACTGCGTTGGCAAAGGACGGGTGTTTTATTCCGCTCTCGGCCACTCCGCCAGCACCTATGAAGAACCCCTTCATTTGGCAATGCTAGAAGGCGCAATCGCCTGGGCCGCCGGACTCGACGGGGAAGGCTGTCAGATTTCTGAAACGGCGAAGTAATAAACTCGTCATAGAAGAAAGTTACTTTTGACAAAACCGACAATGGACGCACCGCCACGGGTCGCGTTCTTTACCGACACATTCGATGAAACTAACGGCGTGGCCACGTTGAGCCGGCACTTAGCTCAATTCGCTAAGAGCCGCGGCATTCCGTTGCTTATCATTCGAGGCGGCGGGCAAACGAGCGTGAGCCAAGACGGCTCGCTCGAAATACTTGATCTGAAACGCGGCGCGGCCTCTTTTCCCGTCGACAAAAGCCTTTTCTACGACCCCTTTTTTGCGCGCCACAAACAATTAGTCGTGGATCAGTTACTGGCCTTCAAACCCGACCTACTGCACATCACGAGCCCGGGTGATGTCGGCATTCTAGGAGTATGGGTTGCCCATACTATGGGGTTGGCGTCTGTAGCGTCATGGCACACCAACTTGCATGAATACCTGGCCCGCCGCTTGGACCGCACGTTCAGTCTCGCGCCGCAAAAGCTGCGTACCCGCATAACACAACTTGCGGAGAAGCAAACGCTGCGCGGCTTACTGCGCTTTTATAAGTCGGCTCGCTTCACTCTTGCTCCCAACCAGACGATGGTAGACCTGTTGCGCGAAAAGAATGGAAGGCCAGCCTTTCTTATGCATCATGGCGTCGATCTCATCCAATACTTTCCGGCACCGCAACGAAGCAACGCCAACCGGCCATTCTGCATCGGTTACGTGGGCCGCCTAACCGCAGAAAAGAACGTTCGCGCCTTCGTGGAAATAGATCACAAACTTCGGGCCGCGGGCGAGCAAAACTACAAATTTCTGATCGTTGGCGACGGCGGCCAGCAAAAATGGCTACAAACTCACCTCCGCAACGTGGAGATGACGGGCGTTCTCCGTGGCAAAGAACTCGCCGCCGCCTACACTCGGATGGATGCCTTTCTGTTTCCGTCTCTCACGGACACTTTCGGCCTTGTGATCCTGGAAGCTATGGCATCAGGCGTGCCGGTGATTCTCGCGCCCGAAGCAGGGGTGCGCGTTGGCGTGCGAGACGGCGTGTCGGGTTTTCTTTCGCAAGATTTCGCCGCCAGCATTCAAAACCTTATGCATGATGAGCCTCTGCGGCTGGCGATGGGCCGGGCCGCGCGCCAGTTTGCCAATGCCAATAGTTGGGACGTAGTGTTCGAGCAGTTGTACCAGACGTACGCCGAGGGGCTGGCGCTGATTGCGGAAACTCGCACCGTCACTGTTCACGCCTGAGGCCTCAAAACACTCGCAGCAACAGGACGCCGTGCGCGGGCACGAGCGCCGAATATGTTGATCCCTCTAGTGCTACTTCTTTGTGAAGCCAAAGATCGCGCACATGCCGGGGAGCCTTCGCAAAACCAATAGTGGACCACGTAACCGCGAGCGTCGCGTCTGATGCTGCCCGATTAAACAGCGCAACGGCCTTGGCCCCATCTGATAGTTCCTTGATCCAAATTTCCTCGGTGCCTTCCGTCAGCACCGAAGTCCCCTGCTTCCCTGCCCTGTCTTGATCCACGGCGATTACGTCTCGGTTAGTGAGGATCTCGAGAATCTC
>PMSX01000299.1:0-18158 GCA_003167495.1 Bryobacterales bacterium
TTTAGTGAAACGTTATACTAGTCTCGTTCTGGGAGACCAGACCGGCGCCGAGCAAAGGGCACCCAACGCCTTTTCTGGACAGCGAGCGTTAGGCGGAGTACTGTTTGGGTACGTGATGAAGCATTTAACGTGGCGTTTGACTTAGTAGCGCTAATCGGGCCACACCCTCGGTGTCTGCCCTTTTATTAAGAGGTCAAAATGTAGCTCATTGGGAGGCCACTTGCTTCAAAGTGTCTATCATCCAGGCATCGGCCGGCCCCAACTTACCTGATTTTAGCAAGGATGCGGCAATGTCGAGCGCGCGCTTGAAATATGCTTTATTGGCTTTCACCGTACCCGTCTTTACCAAGCTGACGATTAAATCGCGCTGCCACTCGGCGTTATTTGGATCGCGTGCTGCCCAGCTTTCCGCGAGGCTCAGAACCTTGCGGTAAGATGCTAGCGCCCCGGCCGAGTTCCCTTCCGCCACCTGCACGTTGCCCAGTTCGTATGACGCGACTGATTGATCCCATTCGGTTTTCGCTGTTTCTGCCGCATGTCTGGCCGCGTCCTTTGCATCCCCGAACCTGCCTGCACTTCGATAAAGCCAGACCAACTCCACCCAATCCCATTGCACTCCAGGATCGAGTTGCGTGACTTCCTCAAATCGGAGGATCACTTCAGCGGTGGTCACCTTGCCCTTGGTCTTAGCATCGAGAGCAAGCGTGGCAATTACTTATCCACCCCACCACACCTCCCGGCCGCAACCATCCCACTGCCCTCGCCCACTATCCTCAAAATCGGAAAGCCAACTTGCGCCCTCACGCAAGCTCTGGAGAATGATATACAAAAAACCATCTCCGCAGACATTGCCGTCAACATCCCAACGATGCAACCGCTTCGCCCTACCCGTCACAAACGTTTCCGAAAAACCGCCCTATTTTGTAAAAGGCAAAGAGTAACATAAGTTACTCAAGTCCTTTATTTACAATACCCGTGACAAACCGAAAATACCTGGGAACTATCATTTGCCAATTCGTCTTCTCTTCGCTTTACATGCATCTTACCTCCCGCCAGTCACTTACCTTCATTCACGCCATCCAGCCATAACTTGAAAACAGCCAGCATTACGGCCCTCTCCGCCCACCCCCAATCAGCCACTCCACCCGCTGTCAACCCTCCTCATCCCATTTCTGATACCGTATCGGTCAAAGCCCAATTTGAGAACCTAACCGTGCGCCCACGCCCCTCTCTCGCTCTCTTCTCGCTTCTTTCTACCATCGCGCCCGCCTTCGCGCAACAGCTCGCCACAACCGCCAACGAAGAATTCTTCGAACTGCGCATCCGCCCCCTCTTCGCCAACAACTGCTACGCCTGTCACACCGACGAACACATGGGCGGTCTCCAACTCGACACTACCGAACACGCCCTCAAAGGCGGCAAATCCGGCGTCGTCATCATTCCAGGAGATCCCGCCAACAGCCTGCTGACCAAGGCGCTCCACTACACCGACCCCCGCCTCAAAATGCCGCCCACCGGCCGCCTCAAGGATTCCGAAATTGCCGACGTCGAAACCTGGATCAAGAACGGCGCTGTCTGGCCGCAGACCAGCAAAGCTGCCCCGCCCTTGCCGCACTCCGCGCCTTACGTCATCACTGCCGAACAGCGCGCTTTCTGGTCGTTCCGCCCCATCGCAAGTCCAGCGCCGCCGCCCGTTCACAACAAAAAATGGCCGCGCAATGAAATCGATCGTTTTATTTTGGCCAAACTGGAAGAACGCAATCTCAAACCCGTCGCTCCTGCCTCGAAACGTTCTCTCATCCGCCGCGCCTCCTACGATCTCACCGGCCTTCCTCCCACACCCTCCGAAGTCGCCGCCTTCGAACGAGATAACTCTCCCAACGCTTTCTCCAAAGTCGTCGATCGCCTCCTTGACTCTCCGCGCTATGGCGAAAAGTGGGGCCGCTTCTGGCTCGATGTCGCTCGCTACTCCGATGATCGCCTCAACTCCGAACGCGATGATCCATATGAAAACTCCTTCCGTTACCGCGATTGGGTGATTCAAGCCGTCCAGCAAGACATGCCGTACAATCTCTTCGTCAAGGCGCAAATTGCCGGCGATCTCCTGCCCCAACACGAACTCTACGAGGCAGGCTTGGGCTTCTACTCACTCAGCCCTGAGTTTCAAGACGAGCGCGTCGATGCCACCACCCGCGGTTTCATGGCCCTCACAGTCGCCTGTGCCACTTGCCACAATCACAAGTACGATCCCATTCCGACTGAGGATTTCTACTCCCTCATGGGCATCTTCAACAATACGGAGCTGCACGAAACGCCTCTCGCTCCCAAGGAGGAGGTTGAACGCTACGAAGCCCAGAAGAAGCTGCTCGATGCGCAGGAAACCGAGATCAAAGATTTCATCAACCGCCAAGCCAACGAATTGGCTGAGATCCTAGCGCAGAACACCGCAGCCTACATGCTCGCTGCCAGTAAGTCCGGCAACCCAGTCCTCGACAAAGAAACTCTGGATCGGATCACAAAATATCTCACCGCTGCCGATCACAAACATCCCTATCTCAAGGCCTGGGACAAAGATAAATCTCCGCCAGCCGCACGTGACTTTCAAAAGCTTCTCTTAGACGTCAACAAAGAGAAGAAACAAATTGACGACGAAAACCACATCCGCCTCGGCCTCAACCCCAGTCGCGAAAATCTCTCCGACGCAAACCTGCTATCCATGGCGCGCGACAAGTACGTTTTGTGGGAAGACTTTTTCGGCGAAAAAGGCGTTTATCACTACGGCGACGGTACCATTGATCGCTTCCTCTCAGGCGTTTGGAAAAATCACCTCGATTCCTTGCACACCCGCCAGGCTGAACTCAAAAAACAACTGCCGCCTCATTACGCCTATCTGCAAACCATCACCGACAAGAAAACGCTTGTGGAGCAGCACGTCTGGTTGCGCGGCAATAAAGACAGCCCGGGTGAACCGGCACCACCCCACTTTCTGTCAATTCTGAGCCAGGGGCCACCCGCACATTTTTCGCACGGCAGCGGCCGGCTCGAACTGGCCGAAGCCATTGTCGATCCTCAAAACCCACTCACTTCGCGCGTCATCGTCAACCGCCTCTGGCAGCAGCATTTCGGCCAACGCATTGTCCGCACTCCCAGCAATTTCGGCAAACAAGGCGATACTCCCTCCCACCCCGAACTGCTCGATTACCTCGCCACTCGCTTCATGGCCGAAGGCTGGTCACTCAAGAAACTCCACCGCGAGATGATGCTCACCGCGGCCTACTCCCTCAGCACGGCAAACGACGAAACCAATTACGCCGCCGATCCTGAAAACCGCCTTCTCTGGCGTGGCAATCGCCGCCGTCTCGATATCGAATCCATTCGCGATTCTCTTCTCTTCGTCGCCGGCGATCTCGACCTCAAAGCCGGCGGTCCCGCAACCGCCTTCGGTCCTGAAAACCACCGCCGCACTGTCTACGGTTTCGTCAGCCGCCGCCGGCTCGATCCAGTCCTGGCGCTCTTCGATTTCCCAAATCCCGTCGCTACTAGCGAGCAGCGCCTCCCCACGCTCGTCCCGCTGCAAAAGCTCTTCTTCATGAACAGTGATTTCGTCATGGAGCAATCTAAAGCGCTCGCAAGAAAATTGCAAGAATCAACCGGCGACGACAATGCACGAATTGCCGGCGCGTATCGTCTACTCTTCCAGCGTGATCCTACACCCGCCGAACGTAAACTTGCTCTCGATTTTCTGCATGACTCGCAAAATGCCTGGCCCCAATATACGCAAGTCCTGTTGAGTTCTAATGAATTTAGCTACCTGAACTGAGGATTCAATGACCAGACGCGACATGTTACGCACCATGGGAGCCGGTTTCGGCATGACCGGCCTGGCAGGCACGTTGTCCGCCGCTGAAGGAACGGATCCCCTCGCTCCCAAGAGTTCGCACTTCCCCGCCAGGGCGAAGCATGTGGTCTTCCTCTTCTTAAACGGCGGCCCCTCGCAGGTAGACACGTTCGATCCAAAGCCGCTCCTGCAGAAATTCAGCGGCCAGCCCATGCCTTCGGGCAATCTCAAAACGGAGCGCAAAACCGGCAGCCTACTCGGATCTCCGTTTCAGTTTCACCGCTGTGGAAAAAGCGGTATCGAAGTTAGCGAGATTTTTCCAAAACTCGGCGAATGCATTGACGACGTCTGCGTCGTCCGCTCGATGTATACCGATATCCCGAATCATGAACCCTCGCTCTTCATGATGAACTGCGGCACTCGCGTTCCGGGTCGTCCTTCCATGGGTTCATGGCTCACCTATGGCCTTGGCTCCGAAAATCAAAATCTTCCTGGTTTCATCGTTCTCTGCCCCGGCTACCCCATTGTCGGTCCGCAGCTTTGGACCTCCGCATTTCTCCCAGCTATCTATCAGGGCACCTATATTCCCAATAGTGAGAAAACTCCCGACAAGCTGATTCACTATATCCGCAACACCGAGATTGCCCCACCTGCCCAGCGCCGCCAGCTTGATCTTCTCGCCAAGCTCAATGGTCTTGAAATGGAGCGCGAAGGCACAGATCCCATACTTGAAGCCAACATTCAAACCTCCGAAATCGCCTTCCGCATGCAAGCTGAAGCTCCTGACGTCTTCGATATAACGAAGGAACCAGAAACCGTGCGCGCTCGCTACGGCGATCATGATTTCGGCCGCGGCTGTCTGATGGCGCGCCGCTTGATCGAACGCGGCGTCCGTATGGTGCAGGTCTACTTCGGTAATGGTCAGCCCTGGGATAATCACGACGATATCCTGATCCACCACGAACTCGCCAATAAAGCCGATGGTCCCATCGCCGCACTGTTGCAAGACCTGAAGGCCAGCGGCCTCCTTAACGAAACACTCGTCATCATCGGTGGCGAATTCGGCCGCACTCCTGTCGTCGAAGTAAGTGGGTTAGTCAAATATCAAAACGGCCGCGACCACAACAGCTGGGGCTTTTCTACGCTACTGGCTGGCGGCGGTGTCAAAGGCGGCACTACCTACGGCGCAACCGACGACTTCGGCTTCAAAGCCGTCGATAAGCCAGTTCACATTCACGATCTCCATGCCACGGCCCTGCACATGCTCGGTATGGATCATACGAAGCTCACCTACCGTTACAGCGGCCGCGATTTCCGCCTAACGGACGTCGCCGGAAACGTAGTGCGCGACATCATTACTTAAGTTAGCGGCTTCGATTCCCGGACCCGAGCTTATCTGCTGCTTATGAATGACGGACAGCAACTGTGTAAGAGTTCGAACCGCAAGTGCGATGCTTGCCCAGTCGCAGCTAACTGTTCATTCGCAGGCGACCAGCTGCAAGGTCGACCGAATCCCGTACAGCTAAAACCATGACTTACGATCAACGGCGCAGGGTTAGTAATGGATTCCTGTCGATAAACCCCTTCTCGTAACGAACCAGTTGGAGTGATGGCCTGGTATCGTCGCACCATCCGACGGCCGCAGACCGGCGGGCAACGGCGCTCTCAAGATGAGGTTTTCCGCCACCAGGTATTTTGTGTATCGCTGCGGAAATACTTGACACTAGCTGAAATTCAGAGCGGAATAGAGGCGCTTTCCTAATAGAAAGTCGCGGGCCAATTCGGCGGCTTTGACCTGGAGTTGCACAACCGCTCGCTCAGAAACGGAAGCGGCGTGGCTGGTGAGAATGACATTATCGAAACTCCGAAGTACGCTGGACGACGGCAGTGGCTCGCTTTCGAATACATCTAGGCCCGCTCCCGCGATATGACCGCTGCGAAGGGCTTCGACCAGATCCGTTTCGTTCACTAAGGGTCCGCGCGCAGTGTTAATCAGCAGAGCGCCCGGTCTCATGCTCGCCAGCGACTGCCGGTTGATTACGTGCCTGGTTTGGGGAAGCAGTGGCACGTGTAAGGAGAGCACGTCTGAAGCGTGCAACAAATGTGTCAAATCGACGTGCTTGACATGGCGTTGCTCAAAGACTGCGTCGGCCACGCCGGGATCGCAGGCGATGATCGAGAAGCCGAAGCCCAGCGCCTTGGCGGCCACGCGGCGGGCGATAGCGCCGAAGCCGAACAAACCGAGTGTGAGATCCGAGCAAGCACGCACTGGAAAGAACTTGCCTACGCCCCATTCACCGCGGCGTATCTGGGCGTTATCTTGCGGCATCCGGCGAACAAGGCTCAGAATCATGGCTAATGCGTGGTCAGAGACTTCTTCCAAGCAATAGTCAGGAACGTTGGCGGCGACGACGTTGAGTTCTTTCGCGGCGTCGAGGTCGAAGTTGTCAACGCCGATGCCGTAACGAATAATGCAACGCACGCGGGGAACCGACTGTAGCACTTTCTTTGTGACCGGCGCCCACTGGACGAGCAGGACGTCGGCGCTTTGGCAACGATCGATGATCTCGCCTTCCGTCCGGCAAATCGGGCAGGCTTCCTGCAGGGAAAAACCTGCGCTCTCGATGATTTCCCGCTGCGGTTGGATGGATGGGAAACCGTGGTCGGTAACGATGACAATGCCGTTTGAATGCTGCATCGGAAGCCGTATTGGTATAAGCTATCATGCGCGCCAGGACCAAATGACATTAACTCCGGAGCAGATTGCGGCAATGCGGCGAAAGGTGGCTTGGCGGATTCTGCCGCTAGTAATTGTGCTGTATCTAATCGCGTACTTAGACCGGGCGAACGTGGGCTTTGCGAAGCTCCGCATGGCGCGCGATTTGCATTTCTCGGAAGAAGTGTTTGGGCTCGGCATTGGCATATTTTTCATCGGTTATTTGATCTTAGAAGTTCCGGGCGCCCTGCTAGTGGAGCACTGGAGCGCGCGCAAGTGGTTTGCGCGGATTTTAATCACGTGGGGCTTTATCTCGGCGGCGACTGCGTTTGTGAAAACCCCGCTGCAATTCAACGTCGCGCGTTTCTTTTTGGGCGTGGCAGAAGCGGGATTTTTCCCCGGGATTATCGTTTACTTCACGCATTGGTTTCCGGTGCAGCTGCGCGGCCGGGCAATGGCGGGGCTGATCGTCGCGGTGCCATTCAGCCTGGCGTTGGGTGCTCCGATATCGGCATTGCTGCTCGATGTGCACTGGCTGGGTTTGTTGGGTTGGCAATGGCTGTTCATTCTGGAAGGGTTGCCGGCGGTGGTAATGGGAGTTGTAACACTCTTTTTTTTGACCGACCGCCCGCGCAATGCGAAGTGGCTCGGTGGTGAGGAGCGGGCGTTTCTAGAGGAGGAGCTCGCCGGCGAGGCGCGCGCGAAGGATTCGATTCGCAAGTTTTCGATTTGGCAAGCGTTGCAGAGCAAAGATGTTTGGCTGCTAGCCTTGAGCATCTTCGCGGCGAATACAGGCGGATATGCCCTCGGGTTCTGGCTCCCGACCACGGTGAAGAGCCTTTCGGGAGGATCGGATCGTTCGTCGTTGATCTACAGCGCTATTTACTACCTATGTGGTCTCGTGGGAGTGCTCTACGCCGGCTTTGCGTCGGACCGGAGCGGGCGGCATAAGTGGCACTGTGCGGGAGCCATGCTGGCGGCGGGAATTTTGCTGGGTATTTCTTCGCTGACCGGGCAGCCGTTCTGGCTCGTAATGATGTGGCTTTGCTTCACCGGTTTCGCCGCTAATCAATGGCCTCCGCCTTTCTGGGCGCTGCCCACATTGACGTTAACGGCCTCCGCGGCGGCAGTGAGCATTGGGTTGATCAACATTTTCGCGAACCTGGCGGGTTACCTCGGCAACCACCTTCTGGGATGGATGCGACACAATGGTGCAACCGACAGCCAATGCCTGGTGTTTCTAGGTTCGTGCTATGGGCTGGGCGCGTTGATTCTCAGTTTCGTGAGGACCAAACAGCCGGCGCAGATGACACTATGACTTCGAATACTCGAAACATGTTTGACCTTACGGGCAAAGTTGCCCTAGTTTCCGGAGCCGCGCAAGGAATGGGCCGGGCGATGGCAATGGCCCTGGCGGAAGCGGGCGCCAATCTTCTACTGGTAGACCGAAATGAGATTGGTGTGGCCGAGACAGCATCGTCGATCCGGGAGTTTGGTCGACGGGCCGAGGTTGCGGTGGCAGATGTCTCAAAGCCAGCACAGATTCGAGAGCTTTTTCAGAAGTTGGATCGCGAATTCGGGCGTATAGACTTTCTCGGGAATGTAGCTGGTGACGCGGTGCTGGGATCGCCTGAGGACATCACGCTTGAAGAGGTAGAGCAAACATGGCGCAATTTGGTGCTCGGTCGTTTTTGCGCATGTCAGGAAGCCGGCAAACGAATGCTGAAGGCGAGGCGCGGCAGTATTGTGAATATTGGCTCCCTGGCAAGCATAACTGCGCTTGGCCGCGGACACATTGCGTACAGCATGGCGATGGGAGCCGTGGTTCAGATGACTCGCGAATTGAGTACGGAATGGGCCAGCCGCGGCGTTCGAGTGAATGCAATCTTGCCTGCCCAAGTGATGAATCCAGGTTTGGAGAAACGCATCGCGGATGCACCGACGTTGCGAGACAAATTCTTGAGTGGTATACCGGCCGGGCGCTTCGGTGAGCCCGCGGATATCCAGGGACTAGCAGTGCTTCTTGCTTCCGATTCTGCTAGTTGGATCACCGGCGCGCTGATTCCGATGGATGGTGGGAACCTGGCGATGAACGCGGGAGGATCACGCCGCGCATGAATGCTGATCAGACGTTTCTTTACCGCACGATGCAACTGATCCGCACGGCCGAGGAGCAATTGGCTCGCTGTTATGCGCGTGGGCTCATTCACGGCGCGTGCCACACTTACGTCGGCCAAGAGGCGATTGCGGCAGGCGTGTGTCTCCATCTACGGAAGGAAGACACCGTCTTCAGTACGCATCGCGGACACGGACATGCACTGGCGAAGGGCGTATCCCCTTTGGAATTGTTTGCTGAATTGTTCGGCCGAGCAACGGGATGTTCGCGCGGACGCGGCGGGTCGATGCATTTGTTCGCACCTGAAATAGGGCTCATGGGAACGAGCGGTATTGTGGGGCCTTGTATCTTGCAGGCGGCGGGGGCGGGCTACTCTTTTCAGCTCGCGAAAACAGATCAGGTTGCCGTTGCGTTTTTCGGAGATGGCGCGGTTAATAATGGCGCTTTTCATGAAGGGCTGAACCTTGCTGGGATCTGGAAGCTGCCCGTGCTTTTCATATGCGAGAACAACCAGTTCGCGACAGAGGTACCATTTTCGTCTTCGGCAGCAAACCAGGATGTCGCTGGACGGGCGGCGGCCTATGGAATACAGGGCGTACGGGTAGATGGAAACGAGGTCAGTGATGTGGCGAGTGCGACCAAGGACGCGGTTGAACACGCGCGTGCTGGAGGCGGCGCGACGTTGCTGGAGTGTTTGACCTATCGAACCAGGCCACATTCGGAGGGAATGGGGGATTACACCTATCGCACGAGGGAGGCTGTAAATGCGTGGCGAGAGCGTTGTCCTGTCAAAAGATATCGCGCGCAACTGATAGCCGGCGGATTCGTTTCGGAAGCGGAATTGGATGTGATTGACAGGACGATCGGTGAAGAGGTTGCAGCGGCGACTAAGGCTGCGGAAGAGGCACCTTGGCCTGCGGCGGAGGACGCGACGACACATGTATTTGCCCCCGCGACAGCCGTTCGCCGGCCCGCGAACGAAATGGGAGCGAGCCGGGAGCTCAGCTTTATAGCAGCCACGCTCGAGGCGCTGGATCAGGAGATGGAAGCGAATCCGAGGATTTTCGTGTTAGGCGAAGGGATTGGTTCGCGCGGCGGCAACTTCGGCACAACGGAAGGACTGTTTGCCAAGTACGGAGCAATGCGACTGCGCGACACGCCTATTTGCGAGCGTGGATTTGTAGGTCTGGCCTGTGGCGCCGCGATGGCGGGCGCGCGCCCAATTGTAGATTTCATGTTCATCGATTTTCTGAACGACGCGTTCGGAGAACTGATCAATCAGATCGCAAAGATGCAGTATATGAGTAGTGGCCGGTTGACCATGCCTCTGTTGATGCGCGGCTGTATTGGGATCGGACACTCGGCGGCAACCCATCATTCCGGCAGCTACTACTCGATTTACAGTCACATCCCCGGGTTGCGCGTGGTAGTTCCGTCGACCCCTTATGATGCGAAAGGTCTTTTCACACACGCCCTCCGCAGCAACGATCCCGTTTTGTTTTTGGAGCCGCGTGAGTTGATGTCGGTCAAAGGACCTGTGCCGGAAGAGTCGTACGAGATTGCGTTTGGACAGGCAAGGGTGTTGCACGCGGGCAAGCAGGCTACGGTGGTTGCTGTGGCGCTGATGGCTCAGCGTGTGATGGCGGTAGCGGGGCAACTTGCGAAAGAAGGCTTTTCCATTGAAGTAATTGATCCGCGCACGGTGATGCCGCTGGATACGGCTACGATTATGGAGTCGGTAAAGAAGACGGGCCGACTGATGATTGTGGAGGAGACGTTCGCACACTGCAATTTGGGCGCGGAGATTGCGGCGCAGGTGGCTAGTGAAGGCTTCGATTTCCTGGATGCCCCCATTCGCAGAATCAACGGGGCGCTTACCCCAACGCCATATAGTCCGGCGCTAGAGGCTGCGGTGATTCCCAATGTGGAAGGCATTGCGATAGCGATTCGCCGATTGATTCAGGAATAACGATGGCCGTCGAGATCACAGTTCCAAGGCTTGGCTGGTCATCCGAAGAGAGCGTTTTCTCAGGCTGGCTGAAGCAGCGTGGTGAGAGCGTAAAGTCAGGTGAGCCGTTATTCATGCTAGAGAGCGACAAAGTAACGATGGAGGTGGAATCGCTCGATAGCGGAACGCTGCACGTTGTGGCCAGTTCTCCGGAAGCGGGCGGAACCGTGACCGTTGGGCAGTTGCTCGGATACTTGCTGGCCGACGGCGAGCACGCTGAGAGCGTAATTGCGCCAAGAACGCCTACCGAGCCAGTTTCCGCAACGGTGACACAAGCTATGCTTTCGGCGCCAGAGATTGGAGAACGCGAAGGTCGGATAGCGGCAAGCCCGCGCGCTAGAGCTCGGGCGAAGAATCTCGGTATCGATATTGCGAGCGTGAGTCGCGCGGCGAGCCGGCACCGAGTGGTTGAGGCCGATGTTCTACTGATGGCCGAAACAAAAACTTCACGGCCACGAAACCTTATTGCAGCTCGGTTAGAAGAGAGCTTTCGGACACCTCATTTCTATGTGCACGCGGAAGTCGATGCGACGGCCCTCGTGACATTGAGGCACGAGCTTCGGGTAACGTACAACGACATGATTATCAGAGCTTCGGCGTTAGCTCTGCGTGGAATACCGGAGATCAATTCCTACTGGCGGGACGGCGAGGTTGTTCCTCGGGAAACTGTCGATATTGGACTCGTGGTACAAACGCCGGACAATTTGCTGGTGCCGGTGATTCGAAATGTGGACCAGTTGAGCCTGGCGGAAATCGCAGCAGCCCGGGCAGAGCTAGTGGGGAAGTGCCAGCGAGCGGAGGCAGAGCAAGCGGATTTCGAAGGCGGCAGCCTGACAATTTCGAACTTGGGTTCGTTTGGCGTGGATCGGTTCCAGGCCATACTCAATCCGCCGCAAAGCGCGATTATTGCGGTGGGCCGAATTGCGAAGAGGCCATTTGTAGATAGAGACATTGTCGTGGCGAGGCTTACCCTGCCGGTTTCTGTGTCCGTGGATCACCGCGTAGTGGGTGGTGTAACAGCAGCCAAATTTCTTCGAGAGCTGGTCTCTTTGTTGCAGTCGCCCAAACGATAGCAAGGCAGTTCTCCCCTAAAAACATTAAGGCTTCTTTGGAAAATGCGCTATGCCCGCCGTTTGAAGATCGATGACACCTTCCCGCACCGCCATGCCACGGGCGCGGAGAAGTCCCAGTACAGATTCCTGTTGAGAAATCCGCATATATTGAACAAATGCGTCGCGGTTGTAGTAAGCCATTGACGTGCTGGATCTTGCCGCTCGGCGTCGACACTAGTCCTGGGAAGTGCGGCTCCCGTTATCTGGCCGGTAAGACCCTCCCTGGGAACCAATCACCTCTTGCGCGCTAAAGGCCGCACGGCTATGGGCGGTGACGCGCCACTCGTACAGAGCTGGGCTCCGGTGTCCACGCCGCAGACCCTTGGAGGTTATCCTTCCTATTGCCGACAGACTGCCCGACACGGCGGGCGTTAGGACCGATGAACGCTGGTTAAGGAATCCAAGTTGACGGCAAAGTCGGCTATGGTTAGATTGGCGGTGTAAACCCAGACCCGCCCTGGTCAGCAAAGTGTGGAGCTTCGCGGGACTGTCTGCGTGCTTCATAACCGGTAAGATACGGGACTCAGCACAACGCCGAGAAAAAGACTGAAGTGTTAGGGAAATTTCGACCCATTGCACCCAAAGCCGATGATGCGTACTCGGAAGCATGGAAGTACATTTCACACACGAGCAGGAAGCGCAGCTGGCGCAGATTGCCACCAGCGCCGGACCCAACACCGAGCATTCGGTGAAGGACGCCGCGCTACGCCTGGTCGCCGAAAGTGCTGCCTCTCAAGAAGCCTCACAACCTACCGGCACCAATCCTTTACCGCCTCGGGCGTGACGAACGTGTACGATGCGGCGGTGACGGTAGAATAGGCAAGGCCGTCCGGGTAACGGCTGTCGATGCCGTTGGGGGTCTGAAGGCCGGTTTCTGGAAATGATCAAACGTCGAGAGTTTCTTATCGGTTCAGCCGTCGCCACCGCAGCGGCCAGAGCGTGGGGGCAGATCGCGGACCGAGCCAAAATGGATCGCGTCGCGGTCATGAGTTATAGTTTCGATCTGATTATGAAGAGCGCTGCGCGTCCGAACGATCCGCAGAGAACCCTCGATATCCTTGATTTTCCCGACGAGATGGCGCAGCGCTACGGAATCCATAATCTGGAGATCCAGCAAGCGCACTTCCTCTCGACCGAGCCCGACTACCTGGAAGAGTTTAAGAACCGGCTGACGAAAGCCCAATCGCAGGTGACGCAGCTTGTCCTGGAACTCGGAGCGCACAACATTTCGACCCAGGATCCGGCGGTTCGGTCGGAAACGATCGAGCTGACGAACCAATGGATCGACCGTGCGGTGTTCCTCTCCGCTGCGCGTGTGATGATCAACCAGGGCACGCTCGCACCGGATGTGCGTATCACCGCGGCCGAGACCTTGAAGACGATTAAGGCGTACGCCGATACGAAGAAGGTTATGGTGACCGTCGAGAATCGCGACGACCCGCCAGGATACGTGTCGTCGACGGTGCGCAACGCGGGCGGTCGTGACGGCGCGGGCGGAGCTCCAAACAGCGCCGCAGCCGCGCCACCTGCGCGTCCGCCTCAGCATACTTGGGAGGACGAGGTCAATTTGATCAGGGCCGCCGGGGTTTGGGCCAATCCCGACGTCGCCTCATTCCGGGACAACGCGGGGCGGGAGGCAGGTTTGCGCGTCATGTATGCGATGGCCACAAGCAGCCATTTTAAGTACATGCCGAATCTGTTCGACTCGGCCAGGGCGATTCAGATTTCGAAGGAGGTTGGATACAAAGGGTTCTACTCGATCGAAGCCGAACCCCTTACCCCCCAGCCGTACCCGTTCGTGCAAACCATCCTGGACGTGCTGCTCCGGAATCTTTAGCCGGTTATTTTTCTCGCAGTGGTCGTGATAACAGCTTCGGGATGCGCCCTATTCTTCCTGGCGGTCAAACCTTTGAGACCGTACGTTGTGAGGGCTTGGGCGGCTACAGCGGGCTTCATCATATTTGCGATTCCCGGCGTCGGTCTGTTAGTCTTTCCAGCGGCCAACAAAGACCCCAATGGCCTTCCGGCTCCGCCGAACCTGATCGGTGCGGAGCTTTCGGCCACAGACTTCGCGGCTCTTGAGTCCCGATGCCGATGCAGCCGTGAAAGACTAGGTTCGTTTCGCGCGTGTCGAGCTGGCGCAGCACCTACGCAGGCAAGATGCGGTCGTAGGCTTTTTGGAGTGGAATCTCGCCCACGGCAAGGGATCGATGATCACCTAGCTGCCGTCGGACCGGAAGCTGTGCTCGGTGAAATCGCACGCGTGAGGTTCACTGCTTTCAATTGGCGGGAGGAATTGATCCGCGCCAAGCCAACACCGGCACATCCGCAGGGGAACATTTATCCTGTCTCGCCTCGCAGTCCACCGGTCTGTACTTCTTACTGGGAACTTGGGAACAACAGAACGGTGATGGATAAACGGTTCCGAAATACCCGCCGGCGGTTTGGCTAAACTAGAAACGATGGAGAGACGGCTTCAGGCGGTGTACAAACACGGAGCGCTGTATCCGCTGGAACCTTTGCAACTGCAGGACATGCAGAAGGTCACTTTGACAATCACCGACACTTCTGCGATTGATGAAGATCTCGCCGGATACTTTACGCCCGAAGAGTGGCTGGAAGCGGAGACGGATACCGTGACATGGGACGAGGTGCGGAGGGCCCTGGCCGGAATTTCCGGCTCGCTCTCCGATGCTGTATCCGCACAACGGCAAGAGCGCTGATTGCCCAAGTATTTTCTCGACACGAGTGCCCTCGCGAAGCTTTATCACAGCGAAGTCGGTTCCGAATACATGGATCGGATTCTCAAGGAGACGGGTTCCCAGTTTGTAGTTTCTCGGCTTTCTATCGTTGAGATGGAGTCCGTCTTAGCTCCCAAGGTTCGCACCAGGGAGATCGATCAAGCCGGTGTTGACATCGGAAGACGCAGCCTGCGCGCAGACTTGGTGCGGGGACGATTAATCGTTGGCCCACCAATTATTGCTCGCCACTATCAGGTGGCAAGAACACTGCTTGTAAAGTTTGGTGCTACCGAAGGTTTGCGCACGCTCGACGCGTTGCAGTTATCCATTGCGCTCGACTTGAAGCAACGTGGACAAGTATCTTTGATGGTCACGGTCGATCAGACACTTTCCCGCGTGGCGCCGCTGGCGGACTGCCCAGCGGTTAATCTGAAAAGCCTGGCCCAGTGCTGATCTAGCCGAGGCCGCTGTGTGTAGCCGACAAGTCTTGACGCGCGGATGGTGACACACTAGAGAGCGTCCGAAATACGCACTCATCATACGGAAACCGTCGAGATCGAATGCGAGCGAGGCGACCTAAAATGGTGGCTGTTCGTCGCTGCCTGTTGCAAGAGGCTGCGCTTTTCCCGCTCGGTCGGGAGATACTCGAATTAGCAAGGGTACTCATCGCTCCCGGCACTACTCTCGAAAGGGCTGACCCGACGCGGTGCATATCGCGGCGGCGTCAGTGGCGCAAGGATGAGCGCTGAGCGTGGCAAGGCGGACGGAGTGCGCGCTTTCATCCAGGCACTATCCTGGACCAGGGCCTCGCGGCGCATGTTTCGAGCGAGGAGTTGCGGGCGGCTGGCGTCATCGACGAGAACGGGAAGCCCATCCCCAACCCAGCAAGGAGCTTGAAGACGGTAGAACAAGGAGTGCGCGACGAGCCCAACCGCTCGACGCAATGGGCGGCGTCTATTGCGAGAACCAGGACATCCCCATTCTGGAGTCCGTCGACCCCGCAACCGGTCGGACACTCGGAGATTCGCTGCTGCACCAGCGCGTAATGCCTTATGCCGTCGATCCGAAATCGGTCGAACGGCTTTCGGTAGTGAGTGAACAGTTTGTTGATCTGAAATCACATTGAGCAGCGGAGGTTAAGCGGCCGCTCCCGTAGCTGCCTGAGCCAAAAAGCCTCGGACCAATGAGGCAATCTCATCCGCCGCGGTGTCCAGTGCGAAATGACCCGCGTCCAGAACGTGGACCTCGGCGTTTGGCACATCCCGGCGATAAGCTTCCGGCTCAGAAAGGTCGAACGACATGTCATACTTACCCCAGATCACCAGCAGGCGCGGCTGCTTCTCGCGCATCCATGCCTGCCATTTCGGGTAAGCATCCACATTGGTTCGGTAGTCGTAAAACAAGTCGCTTTGAATCTCCGCCTGGCCCGGCTGACTCAGGAACGCAAACTCGTCCGTCCATAGATCGGGGTCGTAGCGATCCGCGTTCGGATCGCTGCCGATGTGGCGTGTCCGCGTGGCCGACAGGGACAGAAGATTTATGCGGAGTGTGCTTTCGTTAGCCGTTCGATCGGCCCAAAAAGCCCGGCGCGCCCTCCAATTCGCGCCGAGACCTTCGTTGTGCGCCACAGCGTCCTGGACGACGAGGGCCTCGACACGCTCGGGATGGGCCAGGGCCATGCGAAAACCCACGGGGCCGCCATAATCCTGCATGTACAGCGTATAGCGCGAGAGCTTGAGCGCTTCGGTGAAGTGATTCACGATCTCCGCGTAGTGATCGAACGTATACGCAAATGATTTAGGGTCCGGCCAGTCGCTATGTCCGAAGCCGGGATAATCGGGGGCCACGAGGTGATAGCGATCGGAAAGCCGGCCGAAGAGCGGCTCGAACATTCGCGACGAAGAGGGCAGTCCGTGGAGCAACAGAATCGTTGGAGCATCCTTTGGTCCCGCTTCCCGATAAGATATGGACAGTCCGTCGACCTTCACCGTGCGATAAAAAACATGCTGTGACATGCGTATGTTGTTCCCTTCCCGAGCTTCAAGATGACCGGCGGAAAAGCCGCCTAAAAAAGGTAGCACCGAGTTTCTAACGATTGTTGCGAGTTTCATGGTTTCAGAAATCCTGCGCGGTCGGACGCAAAACGACCTCATCGATTTCCACGTCCGCAGGTTGCTCGATGGCATATAGGATGGCGCGAGCAACCGAATCCGCCGAAATGCCGGCCTTGTCGTAAAGCTCCTTGACGAATTTGGCGGAGGACGGATCAGAGGTTGAATTCTGCAGGTCGGACAATACCGCGCCCGGAGAGATCATCGTGCAGCGGATGTTTTCGGAATGCAACTCCATGCGCAGCCCCTCAGTCAACGTTCGCACTGCGGCTCTGGTGGTGCAGTAAACTGTCCCGCCGGGCGCCAACACTTTAATCCCGAAAACCGAAGCGAGGTTGATGATGTGACCGCTCTTTTGCTTCAGCATTTGAGGCAAGACCGCGGCAACCCCGTAAAGGACTTAGAGACATTGACGTCGATCTGCCGATCCCATTCATCCACCTTCAGAAGGCCAATCGGTGCGATGAGCGTGATACCGGCGTTATTCACCAGCACATCGACGCGGCCGAAGTTGTCGACGGCTTCTTTCATGAATGTCTCCACCTGGCCGCGATTCGTGACGTCGACGGCGAACCCGGCGGCCTTACCTCCCGTGGCCGAAATCTCTTTTACAACCGAGTCGATCCTGTCTTCACGGCGCGCTCCCAATACGACCTTCGCGCCGCGGGACCCAAGAAGCTTCGCGGTGCTTTCTCCCAAGCCGCTGCTGGCGCCCGTGATTACAACTACCTTATCTGTGACATTTGGCGTTTCCATTCTTGTTTCTCGTTACTCAATCAGCCGACCTCGAAGATCACTTCCAACTCCACCGGCACACCGAACGGTAGGTTCTCCACTCCAAAAACCAGGCGCGCCGATATTTTGTCTTCTCCGAAAATGTCGCGCAGAAGTTCCGAGGCGGCATCGGCAATTTTCACAAGGTCCGGCCGGCCCCCCGCCGTTGCGATATAGACTCCGAGCTTCACGACTCGTGAGATCCTGTCCAGCGATCCAAGGTTCTGTCTTGCCACAGCGAGCACGTTCAGGGCGGCGGCATACGCACCGCTACAACCTTGTTCCACATTCAGTTCCTTTCCAACGCGACCAAGGAATTTAGGTTCATGGCCCACCGTGGGGAGCATCCCGCTCAGGAACAAGAGATTGCCCGTTTGAACCGCCGCCACATAAGGGCCAAAGGGAGTCACCGCGGGGGGCAGTTCGATGGCCGCGGCCGCAAGTCTTTCCTCTGTGCTCTTTACCATTTGCCGTTGTGCGCACCTACGTCCACGTGCAGCACCTCCCCAGTTACATGCCGGGCTTCGGTCATGTAAACGATTGCTTCGACAATGTCGTCGACATCCGAGATCGTTCCCATCGGTGACAGGGGGCTTCAAAATGATTCGTCGGACAGAAAACCGCTTTTTGCTCGGCTGACTAGCGCGTAGGTTCTTTGTGTTCCGTCTACCGCGGGTCCGCTCGCCTGACTGCGGGTATTCCAGCACCGCGTCCTCGTGATAGATGCGGTGCTCCGTTTCAA
>PMSX01000299.1:18195-19939 GCA_003167495.1 Bryobacterales bacterium
TGAGGTATTCCAGTCCAAGCGGCCCCATCGCGGTTACTTGCGTGACGTACTCGCCGGATTTCGCCCAGTGGAAATGCGGCGTGTTGCCTGGAAGAATGATCACGGCGCCGGGCGGATAGGCTTCCAACTTACTCGCGTCGAATTCATCGCCCAGTCCTATATAAAAGACCCCGGAAATCACCGTATAGACTCGATCCTCTTGGTGCTTATGGGGCATCAGCTTCTCGCCGGGGGGCATTTTGACCCTGATTGTGTAAGGGCCGGATTCTGAGGGCCGACCCACGACGACGGCCAGCAGGACGGAAGGTGGGAACGCCGGGAACGGTTTCCAATCGACATCCTCGGGCAAGATGCTTTTGAAAACCTCCTGCCCCAATTGGTGAGGCTGGGCTTCGCTTTGTTGAGCACGCTTTACGGCGCTACCTTCCTGAGACATACAAACCTCCTTCGTGCAGAAAATGTAAACCATCACCACGGACTTTTGAAACATGTTCGCGCCGAGCGCCGGCTAGCGCGCGATTTGGCCCAGGTAGTAGCCCAGGCGATTTTCGACATCCCCCGGTTTGTGGAAGCCTTGCGCCATCAGCGCTTTGATCCCACCCTGGGCGGCCGGTCGTCCGAGCGAAGCGAGGCAGGCATCCCACCCAGCCCCAAGCTCGACGTCCGCCGGCAGGCTGGTGTTGACGAGACGCTTGGTGTTGGCGATCGCCCATCTGTCGAAACCGGCGATCCGCGTCGCGAGCGTCTCTACGAACGCGTCTAGCTCGGCGTCCGGAAGGGCCCGATTCACGTAGCCGTAGGCCTCGGCCTGGTCTGCCCTGATGTCTTCCGAGCTCAAGAGCACCTCAAGGGCGCGGTTTCGTCCGATAAGTTGAGGCAGCCGGGCCATGGGGCCGCCGCCAGCGACCATTCCCACACCTACTTCCCATTGCGACAGGATGGCCTTTTCGCGGCTGGCAAAACTCATGTCGCAGGCGAGCGTAATCTCGCTACCGTTGCCGGTCGCCCGGCCGCGGATGAGGGCAATGGACGCGACTGGGATGCGAGTCAGCCGCACGAGAAAGTCCGGCCAGGGCGCCAGCCCAGTCGGACCAGCCGGCAATGAGGTCAGGTCTTCGAGCTTGGCCAGGAAATCGGAGTGATTCAGGAAGTAGTCGTCGACCGCGCTATCGAAGACCACGACCCTTACATGCTCATCGGCCTCAAGAGCGTTGATGACTTCCTGGAACTGCTGGACCATTTCCGGGCCCATGACGTTAATCGGTGGATTGTCGATCGTGACGCGCCAATAGGCCGGAGATCGTCGGGCCACGCGAATCTGGGCAGGTTTCGTTGGTGTACCGACCGTTGCAATGGGATTTTCCTTCGTAGTCGGTTTCGTTGGAGGGTTCACAGTTGCCATCATTTCTCCTTTGATTGTTTGTCTACTCCAAACTTGTCCTGCCGTCCGGACCCGACTAACGGGGCCAGAAAAACGCAAAATAGCAGAGGAAATTCCACGCGATTAAAGCTCCGCCAAACCCGAATGCGATCGGTAGAGTCAGTGCACGTTTCTTGCCACATTTTCCTGCTCGATCCGAAATGCTGGGAAATGTTGTGATGTAAGCGGCTTAGCGCGGACGCTTTGTGGTGTCGGCCGCCGTCTTCCAGATATCTGCTGTCGGCCGATTGGCACGGCGGGCAGACTCCAACGTTCCATGAGCGTTCCAACCGACTCACTCACCAAGTATTCGCGATCTGAACA
>PMSX01000051.1 GCA_003167495.1 Bryobacterales bacterium
TCACCGCGCCGCCCCAGGAATGCCCGACGAGCAACACCGGCCCATCCTGCATTTTGATCGTTTGTCGAACAGTATCGACGTCGTCAGCCAACGTACTCAACGGGCAATTTGACGCCGTCACGGAAAACCCCTTCGCCCGCAGGAGGGGGATAAGTTTGTTCCAGCAGCCTGCATTCGCGAATGCACCATGAACCAGTACGATTGTGAGCCGAGATGACATGAAAGTCTCCTTCTTGCTTTTGAGATGTACTGAATTGTTCAGGCGTGGACCGCTGCGGCTTCACGAGCGCGCACCCGCTCACGGCTCACCAACATGAGTTCGCGCGCTTTGCCGATATGCTCTCCCACGAGTCTGCCGTTCTGTTTGACGATGTCGCCCCCAACGATCACCGTCTCCACGTCGGCCGGGCCAGCGCCCAGAACCATCGTGGCGATGATGTCGCCGTAACCATCGAGATGAGGGGATCGCATGTCGATGACCGTGACGTCAGCCTGCTTGCCCGGCGTAAGGCTGCCGACTTCGTCGTCCATATCCCATACGCGTGCGCCATCTAGCGTCGCGAGGCGCAGCATGTCCCTCTGGTGTAGCGCGACGGTCGGAACCTGCTCTCCGCGTGCCAGCGCAGGGGCGTTGGCTCTTGAACGCTCGGCCGCGAGTGCCAGTCGCATCTCAGAGAAGATATCGGTTCCGCAACTGCAAACGGTATCGACGCCGAAGCCAGACCGGATTCCTCGTTGAAGAGCGGGGCCGGTTGCGGGGAACGTCCCGAATTGCATGAGCATGTCGGTCGACGGAGTGAGCGATATCGTGCCTTTGCTCTTAGCGATCAAGTCAAACTCTTGACCGGTCAACATATTGGCGTGGACGTAATTGACATCGCGGCCTAGCAGACCAAAGCGATCAAGCACATTGATCGCATCCGAGGTTCCCGCCATGCCGACATGCGTTGAAATCGGGAGCCCAAGCTCTCGCGCGAACTTGAAGTCCTCAGCGTTTCGCTCTGCGGAAGTGAAGCACGGCCCCCGAAGCGCCATGCCCATGCGCAAACGTCCGTTCATGCCATTGGGGAAATGCGCATCACGCATCCGGCGCGCGTCTTGAGGATGCGGCGGATTGGGCGCATCTGTCGTCGGGCCAGGCCCACCGTAAAGGAAATAGCCGCGGATTCCAGACTCTTGCAGACCGCGAAGATTGGCGTTGGCATGTTCAGCCGACCGAAGATTATGCGCCCAATCCGCGATCGTCGTTATGCCGGCATCAAGCGCCTGCAACGCTCCCCAGAGAGCACCCGCATAAATGTCCTCCGGCTCGTACCGCGTGGAAATGCCATTGAGCACCGCCGGACCGTAACCCGCACCGGTCATCTGCGGCGTGAAAGCGCCGATGGCCCCCTGCCACACGTGGCGGTGCGTATCGACGAGCCCTGGGATGACAAGACGCCCTTTGCAGTCGATCGCCTCTGCATTCTTGCTGGAAGTCGACAGTCCGGGGCCGACGGCGACAATCACACCATCTCGAATCAGGACATCCGCGTCTGCTAGATCACCGAGTGAATCGTCGACGGTGACAACGAGACCGCCCCTCAACAACAGTTCATGAGCCATGATTTCCAACCACCTTTCGAAAATTTGTAATGCAAGAGTCAGACAACGTCAAGTGCTTCAATCAACGCGGGTCCCGGACCCGGTGAGACCGCCACGCCGCGTAAAGGTCGATCTGTTTCCAGCAATTCACCGCGCTATACCTTGCTCATCCATTCGCGGATGAACGCTGGACAATTCTTGATCTCAATGCCCTTCGCATCGCATGCCGCGAGGAACTTGACCGCCTCGCTATCTACGAGTGTTACTTCCGCCAAATCGAAAGCTACGGGATCTGTTTCCTTCGCCATCATCTCTTCGATCAAGTGCACATGCATCTCCCGAAGATATCCGCTTATATGAAAAAGAGCTAAATGGCCGCGTTCGACAAGCCGTTCAACTTTGCATGCCATCCGCCCCCGCCTTCCTGACAAGCACCGCGTCAGTGCTTGCACTTTTAGTGAATGCAAGCGCAAAGCCATCCTGAAGTAATTGAAAAGAATGGGGAAGGAAAATAGCAGAGCCGTGAAGATTCCGTGGAATTGAGGGAAAACCGAGGATACGGTGAATTCTCTTGGCACGCCTAGCCGAGCTTGAATCGGTTCTTCCGGATCTTCAGCTTCTTGATGCGAGCGTCCAGGGCTGAAGGCGACAATCCGAGCCTCGTCGCCGCCCCTCTCGGGCCGGATATCCGTCCGCGGCTCTGAGCGAGAGCAGACTCAATGATGTCCCGCTCGTACTGACCATCGTCATCACCGCTGGTGTCGTGCGCCTGTTTCTTGTGATGCGTACGCTGCGAACACGGAATCGATGGCAACCACGAGCTATCAACGCAGAATACGTTGTCGGGGCTCAAAATTACGGATCTCTCGACGACGTTTTGCAACTCGCGGATATTACCAGGCCATTGGTAGTCGTGAAAGAAGTCCAATGTCTGTTTGTCAATGCTTCTGAATACTCGGCCGATTTGGTTTGCATACCGAGCGAGGAAGTACTGAAGAAGCATTGCAATATCCTCCCGCCGTTCTCGAAGCGGCGGGACGTGGATTGGGAAAACATTTAACCGATAAAAGAGATCGGAGCGAAATGTTCCATTCGTCTGCGCCGCATTTAGATCACGATTCGTTGCAGCGATGATTCGAACGTCTATCCTTATCGGCTCTTTGCCCCCTACTCGTTCGAACTCCCTCTCCTGCAGCACCCTCAGGAGCGCGATTTGCGTATCTAACGGCAACTCGCCCACTTCATCCAGAAACAGTGTGCCACCGTTCGCCAACTCGAAGCGGCCTAATCGACGCTGGGTAGCGCCAGTGAACGCTCCCTTTTCGTAGCCGAACAACTCGGATGAAATCAGTGACGGTGCGAGAGCTGCGCAATTAACACTAACGAAGGCGCGCTGAGCCCGGCGAGATCGCTTGTGAATAGCGCGAGCGATCAACTCCTTTCCAGTGCCAGTTTCACCCGTGATGAGGACGGTGGATTCCATCGGCGCAACTTTCGCCACGTGGGCAAGGACCGTGCTCAAAGCAGGTGACGCCCCCACAATTTCCTCAAACATGGAAGCGCGAATCACCTCCGCGCGCAGGGCAACATTTTCGTTTTGAAGGTGCTGTTCGGTTTTTTTCCGGTCGTCGATATCGGTTGCGGTCGCGTACCATCGGATCGTCCGGCCTTGTTCGTCTCTTAGCGGATTGTACCGACTCAGGAACCAACGGTACTCGCCGCTTTTTCCTAGAATCCGCTGTTCCCTCTCGAACGGAACACCTTTTAAAAGCGCGTCTTGCTTTACTTCTCCGAGCCGCTCCAAGTCCTCGGGATGAAAGATACGATCGCGGATACACTCGGTGTGCATCTCCTCCATCGTCAAACCGGTATACTCGAGCGTCACCCGATTTGCATAAAGCGTCCGGCCATCGGGGCTCAAGACGACGATCAATTGCGGTATGGCATCGGTAATACGGCGAAGCTCGTCTTCATATTGCCGACTCTTCTCCTCCGCCAGTTTTGCCGCGGTGACATCCAACGCGGCCCCCATAAATTCAAGGTTCCCTGCTGAGGTCGTCAGCGGGAGACCGGACACGTGGAAGTGCTTCACGGAACCATCTGGCATTAGCCAGCGATATTCAAGTTCGAAGTTGGTTCTTGCCTCGGATGCCCGGCCAAGAATCTGCCGCACGGAATCTTTGTCGTCGGGGTGAATTCGTCGCAGGATCGTCTCCAACGTAAGCTCTGCTGCTTGGTCATGTTCAAAGATATTGTAGGTTTCGTCCGACCAGTAGACCTTTCCGGTAGCGACACTCCAGCCGAAGCATCCAGTCTGGCTCAGCCTCTGCGCTACAGCCAGGGATGTTTTGATGCGTCGCGGTTCGGAATAGAATTCAGCATTCTCTGCCGAGATCGCGGCTCGAGGGACCAGCAGCTTCGGCGCTGTGGGTTGGTCTGAGGTGAACGCAACCGGCGACAACGTTTCTTCCAAATACGCATCAGATTCGCCGGCACATTTCGTCGGTTTGGCGGTGAACATGGAATAGGTCCGGTCACTTACTGCGTTGAGATCCCATACAGAGGGGAATTTTAAGATCCACCTGCGCCTAGTGTGGAATAAACTCCGTAATGCGGACGACCCCAAATGGAGTTGCAAGCCCGCCTACCCGCCGGAGTTGAGTTTGCATCCCTCTTTGGAGGGGTGCGGGACACCTCCCGTGAACTTATACGTCGAGACGCTTCCTGCCAAAAAGACGGGCGTCGACTGACAGAGCGCCAGGTCCCAGGAATGCGAGGGCGGTACCCAGTGTTGCCAGCAAGATGGTGGTCCGGGGGTCGTCAGCGCCCGTGAGAATGATCCAGATCTCACTCAACGTCACAATCCAACCGGCAATCGGCGTCCACAAACCTGCGAGCAAAAACACCGCTGCGATGGCAGCGATTGCCTGCAATGAAATCGACTCACGTTGTTGTCCCCCCATCAACGCGCCGATACCATCGTGGATCAAAATAAGTGCGACGACCAGCCGCAGCAGGAGAAGACCTCTGCCGGGCCAGCCGTAAGGAAACATGGGAAACAGGCGTTGCAGGCATCCCCCTTGTCTGAGACAGTACAAGAGTAAGCGCATTCAAAATGATCCGATACTCCAAATCTGGTTGGTTGGCCGCCCCTCTTTCGAGGGTTCACAAATCAATGATTCCGCGCCTCAGCGCGACCGTGACTGCGTGTGCCCGATCACTTGCGCGGAGTTTGGAAAGGATTCTCTTGACGTGTCCCTTGACGGTTTCTTCGCCAATCGAAAGTCGATCGGCGATCAACTTGTTCGCATTCCCGCCGGCAATCAAGCGCAGTACATCGATTTCTCTTGAGGTCAGAGCTTCATCGACCACGTGATCTGCGAGTGCAGCCGCGACCTCAGGAGGGATGCGTTTTTCACCTCTATGTACAGCGCGAATTGTCTCAAGAAGCTCCTTCCGCAAAAGGCCTTTTAACAAATACGCCCGCGCGCCGACTTTGAGTGCGCGCAGAACTTGAACGTCTCCCTTGTAGGTTGTCAAGACGATGATGCGCGCTTCAGGGAATTCGTCACGAATGGTGATCATCGCTTCAATACCGCCCATGTCTGGCATTTGCAGATCCATCAAAGTGAGGTCCGGTCGGTGATTTCGGAACTGTTCGAGAGCCTCGCGTCCTGTAGAAGCCTCGGCGACCAGCTCCATGTCCGATTGACTCGCGACCAATGACGCGATGCCTTCCCGCAGCATCGGATGGTCGTCAACAGCGAGAATCCGGATTAAGTTAGGACCGGTGTTCATGATCTTGTTCCATTCTCTTAGGAAAAATCCGGAAACTACCCTTGGTCGTGAATACCTCATAGGCAATCGATCCTGGGACGCTCAGCTCTATCTCCGTCCCAACTCCTATTTCACTCCAGATCTCCAATTGCGCTCCGATCTGCTTGGCTCGTTCGCGGATACCCGGCAGGCCCCAGTGCCCCGGACGTCCTCCATGTTCAATGACGCTCGAGTCAATTCCTTTCCCGTCATCGCGGAAGCGCAGACGGAGAGATTCGCCATAGGTGATTTCCGTCTCGATATGTTGGGCCTGCGCGTGCCGAAAGGCATTTCCTAACGACTCCCGGGCAATGCGGTATATATCGCTCTGGATATTCGGACGCACAATCCGCGAGGCGCCTTCTACGAGCACTCGAAAGGGTACTGAAGCTCCCTTGCCTTCAGATAACTCTTCGCCGAAGTTAGTCATCAGCGCGGCGATCGATTTCGCCAGGTCTTGATTTGCCAGTGTGGAGGCACGGAGGTCCGTTATCGCATCCCTCCCTTCGCTAATTGCTTGATCCCCCCGATCGAGAGCACCTTCGAGAACCTTTTTCGCGTCCATCGGGCGTGCTGGAAGCATTTCGTCTACGGCTTGAAAGCGGAGCATCAATCCCTGAAAACTTTGCAGCAGGGTATCGTGCAGTTCCCGCGCGATGCGTGTCCGCTCACCGACGCGTGCTTCCAATGTCATGTTGAACTGCCGCTGTAGCCCTTGAAGACGGAGTTGATAGAGCGCCCACATCAATAGAACAAAAGCTCCTACGCCGAGCGCACGGAGCCACCAGGTGTTCCACCAGGGCGGCAGTATCCGGAGGTGAAGCGCCACTCCCTGCTCATTCCAGACGCCGTCGTTATTCGAGGCCTTGACACGAAACGTATAGTCACCTGGGTCAAGATGGGTATAAGTGGCAAAACGGCGTGTGGCATCCGTGTATTGCCAGTCTCGATCGAAGTCATCGAGTTTATAGGCATACCTGTTTTTCTGCGGGGCGGTGAAGTCCAGCGCAGCGAACTGGAAGCGGAAGACCGATTGGTCGTAGCGAAGCGTAATGCTCGACGCGGCATGGATGGCTTGCCGGAGCGGCGAATCCTTGGCCCCGATCGTTACCGGTCGGTTGAACAGATCAAACTCGGTGAGCACCACCGGAGGCGGCGTCGGATTTTGAACGAGTTTGTCGGGATAAAAGGCACTCAATCCGTTTGGGCCGCCGAAAAAAAGCCGCCCGTCGGGTGATTTGGCGCGGGAATTCAATGAGAACTCATCGCCTTGGAGGCCGTCAAACATATCGTAGTTGCGGAACGTCTCCGTCTTGGGATCGAATCTGGACAATCCCTTGACCGTGCTCACCCACACGTCGTCCTGGTTACCTTTCAGAACTCCCAAAACGGCATTATTGGGCAAGCCATCCTTCTCGGTATAGTGATGAGTAAATTTGCCGGTCCCCGGATCGAAACGAAACAGCCCGGTGGTCGGGGAGACAACCCAAATACCAGCACCATCGAAACAGACGTCCTGCGTCCAGTTCGCGACCTGGTTGCCTGGCTGGCTCGGGTCTATGAGATAGGTTGTGAACTTTCGCGCATGGGTGTCGAACCGCACGAGCCCCCAATTGGAGGTTGCAACCCAAAGCATCCCGTGTGGGTCAAGCACCAAGGGAAGCACCCAGCCATCTTGAAGGCTAGAAGGGTTCCCGGGTTTCGGGGGAAAATGGGTAAAGTGACGCCCGTCGAAATGGTCTAGGCCGTCACCATGCACTCCAATCCATACCCCACCGTGGTCGTCGGAAACGAGACTGCTGATATTATTGATCGCCAGAGTGTCGTGATTCCTTGGATCGTGGCGAAAATGCGTGACGTGCTGTCCATCCACCCGGTCTAGGCCGCCGCCGTAGGTGCCAGTCCACACCACTCCATGAGAGTCCACGGCAACCTCCCGCTGCGGGCCGGGGCTGAGGGCACCGGGCTCCGTGGAACCGGCGACGTAGTGGGTGAAACGCCGCCCATCGAAACGATCCAGCCCCGCTTCCGTTCCGATCCACAGCGTGTTTGCGGGACCCATCGCGATCCCGGTAACGACGTTGTTGCTGAGGCTTTTGGGATCTTGGGAAACGTGGCGATAGGTGGTAAATCTTGCCGCCCCGACTGCCAACCAGTCGACTCCAGTCGATCTCATGCCGAGCCAAAGTGCGCCTGAGCGATCCTCATACATAGCACCCCAGTTGATCACGTTACCGCTGGGACTGGAAGAATCGTTAGGATTATGGAGAAAGCGGGTAAACGTTCCGTGGTCGCGATCCATCAGATTCAGGCCATCGTTGGTCGCCAGCCAAAAGCGTCCTGCGCGGTCCTCATACATGATCGTCACAATGTCGTCGCTAATACTGGCGGCATTCACCGGGTTATGCAGATAGCGAATAGATGTGTGGGTTATGGGGTCGAAGCTTCTCAATCCCGCTGACGTGGAAAACCACAAATTGCCTCTCCGGTCCCGGTAGATTTGGATAGGACCACTGGTGTTGGTTTTATACCGCATAAAGTGGCCGGTAGAAGGATCGACCACGGTCGCGCCTTGATGACGCAATTTCGTGACCCAGAGCAATCCAGTTGTTGCGTCCAGGCGGGCGGACAGAATATCGCCATCGCCAAACGCACTTTGATCGTTTGGATTAGGCCTGAAAGTGAAAAATCTGCCACTGGTCCGATCAAAACGGCTCAGTCCGCCAGAGGTGGCGACCCACAACGTGCCGGATGCGTCCTCAGAAAGGGACCGAACCTCATATCCGGGCAGGCTGTTTAGATCATCGGCTCGATGACGATAATGAACAAAAGAATCAGTCTCCCGATCATACCGGTCGAGCCCCTCTGATGTCCCTACCCACAAAACGCCAGCTCGATCCACAAAGAGCGCCCGAACCGTATCGCATGCAAGGCTTCGTTCGTCCTTGCCGTCGTGCCGGTAGACCTTGAAGGTGTACCCATCGTAGCGATTCAAACCCCCGAGCCATGTGCCAAACCACATGAATCCTTGCTTATCTTGGGTGATCGCCCGAACGTCGCCGTCCGAGAGTCCGTCCGCGACGGAAAGATGACTGAAGCTTGGTTTCGGGGGCGACGCTCTGTCGGGAAGAGACTGCTCAGCATTGCTGTGAAGCTCATATGCGTGATCCCCCGCGACCTGGGACGTCTGAACAGGTTCTGTAGCGAGACGACTCTGTTCGGAACGCGAGACCATCGAAACCAGAAAAGGTGGGGCTGCGAGCACGACAATGATCCGGATGATGGAAGTACGTCGCATTCCTCTCCCGCTGTCTTTACACCCTGTGCCGGCAAGTACCCCTCAGCCTGGTAAGTGGACCTCTGTGTTGAACATGCCTGCATGAGCCGCAGTTCCGCATCATGGTGTTGCTGCTCTCCATACACCCTTGCTTGCGAACTCAGCCGTAGTAAACAAGCACACGGCCAACGAACCGATTACTACCCAGTGGAGCGTTACGCAGATCACTGTCGTGTTCCATAGACGTGAGGTGCAATTGCGGTTCGAACATTTGCAGGTTCATGGCGAGCGCAGCAACCGGTCTCCCTCACACATCCCGCTGACAGGATGCGCTTACTAGTTGCTCCTTAACAGGTATATCCTTAGGAGCTATAGAAAGGAAGTGCAAAGTGGTAATGGTTGCTATGCGTTCAACGCAAGTTTCCGCGAAATAGCCAGGCCTGTTCCCAAATCGTTGGTTGCCCATCCGCAATGTCACTTCCGACGATGCCTCTGCCTTCGCAGCCTGGGCGCACAAACGTCTTCCCACTGCCACCGAATGGGAAAAAGTCGCGCGCGGTACACAAGGCCAGCATTTTCCTTGGGATATTCGGCAGTCGCCTACGATCTGAGGCTCTCCGCTGCTGTCCGCACGATCCCCCGTAGCCATTCGTGTCGAGGATCAGTATTGACACGCGGATGCCATACCATCAGAATGTGGAAGCCCTGCAATTCCGATGGCGCGCGAACGATGCGCAAATGAGGATTACTCTTCACGATTGAGCGCATTCCGCTGGTCAACGTAATAACAAGCGAAGATGTCTGCAGGCAATGTAACGCGACATTGAAGTACGACAGCCTTATTCGCGACTTTCGCTTCTTGCCGATTGCGGCCAATTGTTTGTCTGGGATATTTTGTACGTTCCATAGCGTTGACACAACAAGATGCTCGGCTTCGAGATATTGTTTCAGGGTTAAGCGGTCACCAAAGCCGCTGTCACGAGCTACCGCGCAGATCCAGTCTTCGCGGTACAGCCTCTCTGACAGTAGGTGCGAGGGTAAAAGGCCATCATCAATCTGGAAAGCCATATCAAGCTGTCCATGCTCAAGCATATCTGCGGTCCCAAGTTGCCATGACAAAACGTCCAGGCAAATTACGAACTCGGGCCTCATACTGTTTCGTAGCACATGGGGAAGCAACGCTGAGCAAACGTTATCAGGTCCCGAAAGGCGAAAGGTGTTCGGCTCCCGAGCCGGGTTGAAGACGTTTGGAACGACGAGCCGTTCCATGTTGGGCAAGAGTTGATTCAACTCGTCTAGGAGTTTCCTCCCTCTAAGGGTCAGTTCAAAGCCGTTCGGAGAACGGACCAATAGATCGTCCTTAAACATCAACCGTGCACGCTTCAGAGCTCTACTTACGGCCGGCTGGCTGAGGTGCAACTTGGCCGCGGCCGCGGTGATGCTCTTTTCCTCTGCAATGACTGCAAAGGTCACAAAGAGATTAAGGTCAACCTGTCGGAGCGCCTGTAACCGCATATCACCCTTGAGCATACTGCAATGGCTTCCATGCACGATATGCATGTCGAGGGGTAGAGACCTTATGACCGCCATGTTGCGATGACCAGGGCCGATCGGCCCATACCAGATCTTTTAGGCTCGGGTCTCCGTCCTGATGCAGTATCGAACTCATGTACACAAGGCGTTGTGGTCGGGTGATCAGCTCAGTCAGGATGTACGGCGCAACGGTATTGACTGCGAGCAGATGCGGGAGCGCATCTTCAGTGACAATTCGATTCGTCTCGCGGTAGCCGATACCAGCGTTATGAATCACGGCATCGACTTGTCTGGGCGATGCTGGTGAGATTCCCAACAACGACCGATTCTGCTACGGGCAGCTTGTCCACCTCCGACCTTTACCGCTTCCGGCGATCTGATTGATTCTGCGTCTCTCCCGCCCGTTGTTGGCTTCGAGCATGCAACACCACGCCGTGCCCTTGTTCAACAAGAAGCTGCGCGGCCGCAAGGCCCAAACCATCGGACGATCCGGTAATGAAAATACGAGCCATGACTATCTCCCATGATGTTGTTGTCTACTGTAATCCGGTTCGCGTCTTTCGCAAGACGAAGAAACAGCCGTGTTTTTGAGTGCCGGCGGAACCGCTCCGTCCTGAACGGCCCTGATGCAGAGCAACGCACGTCCAACCGCTGTAACTGGAACCGGCGCGGTTCCTTGCAGACACACGAACCTCGGCCTTAATCTAATATGCGACCCGACCCAGCCGCTTTTCGAGATCAACCGCAGCTTGCCGACAAGAACGTCACGTAAATCCACGGGATTCCCTGTTTTCCTGGCTTTCAAGAAAATCTCCAGTGTTCTTTCGACTTTCTACTCTCGCGTTTTCAGGCACTTCGCAATTGGCTTCTCGCGTGCACTTGCAGGAACTGCAACTGTATAGCCAGCAGGAACTCCATTGCCTGCCGAACTGGAGATGGAAGTGACCCCGCGGTTTTGGGGCCTGAGCGCGTACGCAGAGTTTCCACGGGAAGGAGCGACTGACCAGATGTCTTACGACCAAGCCCTGCACGCCAAGAGGACGGAACTCCGGCCTGTGACCCAACTGCAGGAAGTCCAGGGCGGTGGCGCGTCGCATCCCAAGGGGACGCTGTTTGCGGGGGATCTGAAAATGGACCTTGATCGGTCCATACTCTGGAAGGGGCACAAAGAGATTCACCTCTCTCCCAAAGAGTTCGACCTTCTTTCGTATTTGTTCAAGAATCAGGGCACGCTTGTTACCCACGTCAAGCTTTTGCGAGCGGTTTGGGGTCCAGAATATGGAAACGAACTCGAATACCTGAGGACTTATATCCGCGGGCTTCGCAAGAAACTCGAAGATGATCCCACCAAGCCGCGGTACCTCCTCACCGAGCCGGGGCGGGGATATAGACTTCGAAATCCGGCGGATCTCCGAATGCAGAATGCGGCAGAGGGTTTGGCCAGCTTCGACTGGCTTTCGGTCGTTCATGATCTTCGGAATCCTCTGGCGACAATCTGCGCGGGGACAGAGATATTGGTTCAGTCGGATTTGACGTCAGCGAATGTGAGGCGGCTCGCTGACAACATGCGGGCGGCGGCCGTCCGGATGCGAGAACTGGTATCGGATCTGATGAGCGTCGTCCAGGGCGATCCAGCGGTCGTTCGAGTGTGCGACCTGCGCGAAGTCATCGTCGCGGCTTCGGACTCGGCACTGGCGACGAAGAAGCCGGGACGGGTCCAGGTCCTCTTCGGGGTCCCGGAGGGCATAATCTTGCACCTGGAGCGCTCGCGGGTGGAGCGGGTCTTTTTCAATGTGATTGAGAACGCCATTGAAGCGATGCCGCACGGCGGCAGAATAAACATTTGTGCGCAGAAGAGCGTTGAAGGTGTGTTGATCGCTGTGGAGGACACAGGTCCGGGAATTCCCGACCAGGTTCGGGATCGCCTGTTCGAGTCCTTTGTTACGGGCGGTAAGCCGGAGGGGCTGGGACTCGGATTGGCCTTGGCGCGCCAGACGCTCCGAAGCCGGGGCGGCGACATATGGACTGAACCCGCCACGGGCGCTCGGTTCGTGATCCGGCTTCCGGTTGAACGCGCTCATCGAGCGATTGCGTGACGTCGAAATCGGTTTCTCGGGAACGACCCGGGTTTCCGCCGCGCTGAAAGGATTCGCAACAGAAGGAAAACCGAGACCATGGGGGTGCTGGCAGCAACTCTGTAGAAATTTACTGTAGCGTATTGTACGCAATGTCAACCCCTAGCGTCAAAGCTCGCGTGAGAATCCGTTCCATTGATCCCTGTACGCTTCGCCGCGATTCGCTATCGTCTTGCCTGTACCGGCGGATTCCGCTCTGCCGCGCTTGATCTAATCGCGACCGCCCAACCTGGCCCTTGCCAAGACGATGGCGTCATGCAGTCGCTTTTGCAGAATCTCCCGGGGCGGCAGTTCTGTCAGATACTGGGCGACTCTAATTTCGGTCCTTTCGAGTTCCAACAGTTCAACCCTTTCATCCGACTTACCTGCGCAGAGGATGAGACCAATTGGCGGACCTTCACACGGTTGGCGTTCGTACCGATCCAGCCAACGCAAGTATAGCTGGGTTTGACCATAGTCAGCGGCCTGGAAGTTGCCAAGGCCTTTTCGGTATTACCAATACGGCGAGAGAACGGTTCATCTCGACGGCTGTGTCGAAGTAGAAGCCGCTTACTATAGCGCGCCGCCCGGCTGGATCCAAGCAATTCTTTGACCTCCATGATGTCCACGCCGGAATCGAGCAGGAGCGTGGCTGCCGTGGCACGCAGAGAGTGCGGCGTATCCGCGGTTCCGTCGCCGTCGCCGCCAATTCCTCGGTGGGAATGCCGGCGCGGCCGGAAGAGCGGCCCACTCGTGATTTCGGCGCGCTGCAGGTACTCGTGGATCGCTTGGCTTCCTTTTTTCCGAGCGTGGCGGATGGCTTACTCTTGTGGCGGCAGGGCCGTTTTGGTGCGCCAACTTCGTGGGCCGCACTTCAAGACGTGGCCGTGATGCAACAGGCGGTCAAGCATCGAACTGACAGCGGCGCTATCGCCGAGTACTTTGCCCCAATCCTCCACTGGACGATTCGAAGTCAACAATGTGCTCGCGCGTTCGTAGCGGCGCATGACGATTTCGAGTAGATCCTCGGCGGCCGTGAGCGGCAGCTTGCGCATCCCGAAGTCGTAAATGATGAGCAACGGCACCGCCGGCTAGCGATGTCATGAACTGTTTGCGTTCCCCGGCTGCCGCGGCATCGACGAGATCGTCGAGCAACACGTGCGCTTCCCGGTAATGCACGCGATAGCCCTGCACAATCGCCGACTGTCCGATGGCTTGCGCGAGATGGCTTTTGCCTGTGCCGCCCGGCCCGAGAAACAACGCGTCTTCATGCTTCGCGATGAAGTTGCCGGTGGCGAGATCAAAGACCAGACTCCGATTCATCTTGGGATTGAAAGCGAAGTCGAAGTTGTCGAGTGTGCGATGCGGATCGCGAAAGGCCGCCTGTTTGCGGCGGCGTTCGAGCAACCGATCAGCACGCGTAGTGAGTTCGTCAGAGATCAGACAGGAGAGGAGATCGATGGGAGCCATCGGTTCCACTTGTGCCTGGCGCAGACGGGTTTCGAGTGTGTGTGCGATGCCTCCGAGACGGAGTTGATGCAAGGCGTTTTGTAGCTCAGTGATGTTCATGATTGTGGTTCTTCCTTGGTTCTTTCTTCGATAAGGTCGATAGAGATTGGGTTGACGGATGAGTGGGTCGACTTGCCGGAGGCTGATGGGAGGTTGGGTATTCCGTTCCAGATAACGGCGCACGAAACGGTAATCGATGACTGCCAGTTCCAGCGCCGCAGCACAGGCATCTTCGACGCGGGCGATGCCATACTTTTTGGTGAACGACAAGATACCCTGGATGCGCCGCACGGCCAGTTCGCCTTGTTGCGCATGCATCAGTTTGCAGAGCTGGCCGATGTGCTCGCCTGCCGTGGCCATGCGTGCTAGCAGCTGCACGACGCCGTTGGGCGTGCGTTGCGGACGATCTTCTTCTTTGATGCGGTGCCGGCCCGCGCTCACCACGTAAGTGCTCGCGCAACAATTGCCCATTCCTTGGATCGAGCAAGCGCACGAGCTTG
This sequence comes from Bryobacterales bacterium, assembly GCA_003167495.1. Lineage (GTDB taxonomy): Bacteria > Acidobacteriota > Terriglobia > Bryobacterales > Bryobacteraceae > Bog-105. The sequence continues at coordinate 14,334 of PMSX01000051.1, forward strand.
CCATCCCACTGCACTTGCAGCCAGCGGCAAAGGCAGCAGTGCTGGTTTTTCTTCGGCAAACATCGCAGATACCTGACGCTTCGTTGTGCCATGAATGCGAGTGTCAGCCCAACGCTCCTCCCACTTGTCCAAGTAGGTCTGTGCTTCCTCGATGCTTTCAAAACGCTGTCCTTTGAGCGGAGTTTTCTGGGCGTGTCCGACGCCACTCTCCACTTTGCCTTTGCGATCTGGATCGCCGACACAACAGGGCACAGCCACCGCGCCGTAATGCGCGAGCATATCGCGATAAAGAGGATTGAGAGTCGCATCGTAGATGTCGGGCTTGAGAACACCTTCACCCAAGTTGTCGGGCACGACGATCTTCACGGTGCCACCGAGTTTGCGGAAGGCGCGTTCATGCAACTCGGCCCAGATGCGCGTGCTCGATTGAAAGGTAAGGAGGCGAACGCATTTTCGGCTGTAGCCGAGTGTCAACACAAACAATCGCGAACGCCGGTACTTGCCAGTGTTCGGATTGGGATCGTGGGGCCGGTGCCGTAATCGACTTGCGCTTCTTCGCCCGGTTGCGTAATGATGACCGCACGTGCTTCCGGCGAACTGGGTCCGCGCAGTTTGCGCACAAAGCGCTTGACGCTTTCGTAGGCGCTGGTGAAGCCGTGCCGGTCCACCATCTCTTGCCAGATGGACATGGCGTTGCGACCGCGCGCCAGCCCGCTCTCGATGAGTTCCCGGTAAGGCTCGCTCGCGCTGGCGGCGGTGGCCAGTGACGTCGGTAAGTTTGTTTCCGACGGAGGTAAAAGGCCGGCTTCTGGCGACGGATCGGTGGTCGCCTCATTGGCCGGTTTTGCCGCCGGGGAGTCGGTGGTCACCCCGTTGGCCGGTTTTGGCGGTGCCTTCTTGCCCCACCCTCTAGGCGGTCGCAAACCGATGCCGACTGTCCTCAAATACGCGGCCGCCGTCTCGCGGCGAATGCCGGTGGCCTTCTCAATCTGCCGCAGGGACCAGCCTAACTGGCCCTGTGCGATGACTTGTTTCTTCTTTTCTTCATTCAAGACATTGCTCACATCGAAGGAGGGTATTTCCCCATCGAATTCAATGTCCTGACTTACTTTCTATTGGCCGGATTTGGGTGACCGCTGAGGGCAGAACCGTTTATGATCTCAAGCCGCTACACGTAGCGACGCAGAGAAAAAAATATTTCATAGAATCAATTTTTCAAATCGGTACCAACAGAAAAGAGGGTGCCCCGCCCTCGAAGTATAACGAGGGCGAGGCGGTTCGAGACTCTGAACCTTACTCTGAACCTTCAATCAATCCAAACGGATCGCGATGGGACAGTTGATAGAGAAGCCGGCACTGCCAAAAGGTTGGCCTCCCGGGCCAGTCAGAAGGCCATCTTGCACTAGAGTAAGAATGTGGAACTCCTCACGCAATTGTTCTTGATAATCATGGCTGATCGCGTCAGGCGTCCACGTGTACAAATTGGCATCCCAAATCGGGCTGTAGTCCAACGCAAGAGTCGGAATTCCGCCAAGAGTGTTGTTGGGACGGTATCCGTCGGCCAAATCTGCTGAGAGTCCTTGCCTTTTGGGATTGTCGCAAGAGTCGGCTTCCACCCCGTTCGTGGCGATAAAAATTCGCTCGATCGGGCTTGAGAAGCTGTCGTCGTTTCCGAGCGGAAGAACCGCTTGTTTGGGTGCAAAGGTGTTGTGCTCGATCGCGGCGGCCAATGGTATGCTGGCGTCCATCGAAAGATACCAAACCGGGCGGCCGAAGCTAAAGCCGTTAATCAAATTTAATGTGACGGTCATGTTCACTGGGTCGATTGCCACGACTTGGTCATGAACTTTGCTGTAATCGACATTCCCGTAGGGGAAATTGATCTCACTAGCCTTCGTGCCAAAAGCGATGATCGATGCGTTGTAGATAGTGCCACCGTCGTTGAGGATACGCACGAGCGGACTATAGTCTTTATCACCGATCGATCCCGGCTGGGCTGAGACCGGGGGGAACTCAGCGCCAGCAGGCCCCGGAACGATCTTGCGGATCGGCCTGAAGTCGACAGTCCCTGCATCGAAAGCCAAGTTGTTGTTTTTGTCGAAATTCGCGGTCCGCGCTCCGTTAGCGGCGAACGTAAGCTTGGCCGAATAGTTAAGTCCCAATTCCGCTGCCACTCCCGAGTCGTCCACGTCCGTCAGAATATACCAAACATTCTTCTTCGTGCTTTTTATATAACCCAGATACAAAGGCAACGTGATCGTGCCACTCGCAGCGTCAATGGTGCCAGACTTTAGTAGCTGTTCCGGACCCACCAAACTGGGATTGTCCGTCGAAGGCGGCGGGCCGAAATAAGATAGGCTCACCTTCGTTCCAATATTGGCCGGAGCGGGAAATACATCACAACCAGGGCCAGGGCCGATTGGACCCGCCCCTGGGCCTTGGGCCGAGTTGAATGAGAGCGCAGGGGCTGGACCAGAGGCCTGAGCATTGGCCTTGACAGATTCCGGAGTCGCAGCTACCGCGCGCTTGTGAGTGGCGATCATCGTGGTTCCGGCCCCTTGAGTCGCCGTCTGACCCAAGACACCACCAGCGAAAACCGCCGTTAGAAGCAGACTGCCCCAGATGCGGCCAGTATTCGCTTTCGTTGCATCTTTTGTTTGCCGAAATGGGCTTGTCTCGCCTCTTCCAGCGTCATCGTAATCAAAACTGCGCGATTGCAGAATTGTTCTCATGTGATCGTTTTCCTTTTTCATCGTTACCAATCGGGAAGTTTTTTCCCTGACAAACTCGACTCACTGCATTCGGCTGTCTACCCATTGATGGATTTCTAAGCCGGTTTTATTGCACTCGCTAGCGATTCGAGCCGGCTTTACAGCACTAATCCGACAAACGCAGCAATTATTGGCAATACGTAACTTTTCGCCCCGCTTAGAACGAACACGTTGAAAGAATTCGTTTTTGAGGTTAAGCCACAAATGCAAAAAGTTCTTTCGTATAGGACGATCCGCACCGAGCCTTCCGCTTCCACAGACACACGGGATCGCGCGCCATCGGATCAGCCAACGAGCACCCGCTTCGGCTGGAAAACTTTCGAGTTAGAGCATCATCGTCTGCCTCGAGCAGGTGAGCTGATCGAGACGGCTCCGGGATATCGGGTGTGCTTGATCCTCAATGGCCCGGTGTCTGTCACTTGGAAGACAGGTGGGCGTAGCGATTGCCATAGGCTGGGACAACACGACCTAAGCATGGCCTCGTATGGTGATTTTCGAACACTTTCTTGGGATGCACCATTCGAGTTGATGCATCTGGATATTTCTCCCAAGGTAATGGCGGAGTTGAGCGAAGAAAGGGGAGACGCAAAGCCGGTGGAACTGATTAGCCATCGTGGCATTCGCGACTCAAACATCGCGCACATCATGCAAATGCTCAGAAAGGAATCAGAGGCGAGCCACTGTTATGGTTCCATTTTCGGGGAACAATTGTGCTTCGCGCTGGCGGGTTATCTGTTTGAACGCTATTGCGTCGCCCAGCCGAAGAAGACAGCTAGCGCGAGCCGGCTTCCCGGCAGAGTTCTCAATAGCGTTCTAGGCCATGTCGAAGAGCGCATTTCGGAATCCATCACGCTAGAAGATCTCGCCAACCACGTTAAAATGAGCCGCTTCTATTTCGCACGGTTATTCCGTAACTCGTTGGGGCAAAGTCCGCGTCAGTACATCCTCGACCGTCGGATGGATCGCGCCAAATCGCTTCTAACAAGCGCGCATGTGAATGTGAAAGATGTTGCGCGCCTTTGCGGGTTTCCCAGTCAAAGTCATTTCGCAACAGCCTTCCGCCTTCGCAATGGGGTCACTCCGACACAGTACCGAGGGATGGCACGGTAGAACGCCAACAATACCGGATGTCGCGCTGCACTTAAATCGAGGATCTTGCATCCGAGGGTCGATGTCATTTTTCCTATATCGCTAGACTTCGCGAGGACGTAAGCGAAAGCAAGAACTTGAGTTTGTAAAAACGCCGTCAACAAGAATTAATACTCTATCTGTAGACTTCTGCTTATATCGGTAGACCGCGTGTTGATCCGATGTGAGCAGCCGTGTGTCCGATCCTCTTCTAACGCTTCCGGATTCCGTTTGGAAACCTACGGTGAAACGCGCCAAAGTTTTAGCGCGATTGGCAGAAATGGAGCACTGCTCGAAGCAGGAGATCCAAAGTGCAGCGACGACCACGCTGAAGATCGGTCGAGCGATGGTATGCCGCCTCTTGGCACGGTTCCGAGTTTCCAAGGAGGCTACCTCTTTGCTCCCGTCGCGGCCTGGTCGAAAACCCGGAGCAAAAGAACTCAAGATCGACCAGGAAACAATCGTGGACAGATCGATCCGTGAATTCTACCTCTCCAGGCAGAAGCCGTCGGTAGCCGCCTTACATCGTGCAATCGCCTTGGAATACTTTCAAGCAAAGATAGAGAGCCCTTCTTACAAGGCCGTGAAAAGCGAGTAGAGACATCGACGCTCGGGAGGCAGTTCGCACGCGCGACGGTGGGAAGGCTGCGGCTGATCAATTTCGGTCGGTGAAATCATCTCTATGCGCCAGCGAGCCGCTCGAATTGGTTCAGATTGATCACACGTTAGTGGATGTAATCGTAGTGGATGACTATGACCGTAAGCCGAATAGGTTCGACATAGGTGGCGATTCCTTCTTCTATCCAGTGATGCTCCTCAGCCACATCTGGAAAGGCCAGGTGAATGAGTTCGTGAGTCATCATCCAGTCGCGGTCAAGTTGCTCCTGTGTGGTGTGCTGTCCAACTGAAATCCTCGTCAATGCAGGGGAACTGCTCCAAGTCGTACCATGAAATACGCCAGATTTGTCACGGACAGGATGCACTGCGATGCGAGTCAAGGCAATAGGAAACCGCCCGTAATAGGAAAGGCGTCGCCGCTCAGCTTGGTCTTAATTACTCGAACAAACTGCCTTTTCTAGTGGCCTATCTACTAACACTTTGTGGCCACGGAGCGCCGCCTCTGATGTTAAGCTCGAAATCTGATCGACATGAATCTTCATCTGGTTTGTCATGGGTCCTACCGTAGAGCCAACAACCGGGTGTTTACTGTACCGCTTTGCGTTTAGGCATCGCATCCAGAATTTCTGCCGCCGTGGTGCGCCCACCATGCTCCTTGACGATTTTACTGAAAAAGATGACACCTTGGCGATCAATCAAGAACGTCGACGGATATGCTGTTTCATAGGCCGCATCCCATCGGAGTCCATATAAATTCGTGAACTCATAACCGGGATCTAACACCAAATCGAAGTTATCCGGGAGTTTTTTATCAGCCAGGAATTCATTCGCCTTAGCTCCAAGTTCCTGGGGCGGACCGGGGTAGACCATCACCACCCGTGCACCCACGTCTGCAAATCCCGCCGCCTTCTGGATAAAATCCTGAACCTGCCGATTGCAATAGGGGCACTCGTAACCGGGATATCCCCGGAGCACAACCAATACGACAGGCCCCTTCGAAACGACTTCCGACAAACGGACGCTCTTGCCGTTGGGAGTGGACAAAGCAAAATCCGGAGCCTTCTCACTAACGGTGGGCGGGGCAGCCGCCATAATATGAAGCGCGCTGCTGAACACGAACAAGAACATCAAGATGCGATTCAAGGGTTTACCTTTCCTTCAATAAATGACTTAGAGGGCCGTGCCACGGCCTCGTTTGGTTTCTGTTCACGGGCCGAAACTCATAAGGTTAGGGTGCTTAATCTTATTTTGTGCCCTAGGTTTTCGCCGCCAGTATTTCTAGCATTTCTACTCGCGGTGGCGTCGAGAACAGATCCTCAGCCTTTGCAAACAGTGCCTTCGCGATGGCGCCAGTTAAGTGTTCATTCCGGCCTGCTTCATCGGCAAATGTATCGAAAATGCCATATGTCAAAGGCCCCATTTTTAGCGCATACCATGTAGTGGTGCCCGGCTCTTGCAGCACCAATGGCTGCGCCGACTTCAAAAACTCTTCTACCTCTTTTCCTTTTTCGGGCTTGGCATCCAACACCACTAACAAAGCAAACTGATCCATTACTTCCTCCTTCTGTCTCTTTCGCAACTCCCTTCCATTAAGTCACGCATGGGAATAAGTATTTGTTGGACTGAGAAAACCGGTGAAGCATAATCCGGCGTGTACCTAACTGGCCCTACACCGAGATAAGCGCAAAATTTACCCATAGCGTCTGAAAACGGCGGCGGCAAGGGCTATTGATAGGCCTAAGCCTCCTTGACAAAGGGCAAAACGGACTGATTCGGCACCATGTCCGGTCGTTTTCGTGGCGGCGGCTGATCATGAAGCCATGGCTCAGGTGGTCTCGCGGTATTCAACGTGTAGTCGCCAAAGCGCTTAACGCAACTGGTCAGATGGGGACTCAGAAAATTGAGATCTTCAGGAACGACCTCCTGGCCTTCCGCTTTTAAATGAGCGAGTATCCGGGTCATGTCAACGACATTGTGGAGAATGACGGCGGACGCCACCAGATCGTTGTATCGAAGCCGCTTCTGTTGTTCATCAGGATCATTCTCAGCCATGACGCCCTCCCCGTCGAAGGACAGCCATTTCGCGAACGAGTTGTAGAACTCTATTATGTTCGTTGTCGCCGTGACCTCTCTGCGAAGCTGGCTGTTGTTGATCCATTCCAATAAATAGGTTGTGCGGATGACACGACCGACTTCCTGGGCAACCTGAAACAGCTTGTTCTTTTCGCTTGAATTGCCAAGCTTTCGCAACAGCATGGCGGACGAAACTTTTCCGGCAGAAATGGAAAGGACCACTTGCATGAGATCCTCCCAGTGCCGTTCAATGAGTGCCCAGTCGATGGATTCTGAGAACAACAAATCAATGTGTTCAAAGCGGGTGTCGGGCGAGGGCCGGAAGAACAGCAGGTCCTTCCAATTGCGTATGTGCGGCATCAGCTTGATTCCAAGCAGATACGCGAAGGCAAAGACAGTTGTTGTCTGGCCATGACTGTCGGAATGGACCGCATCCGGTTGAATGCTCAGATTGGTTTTCATGAGCCCGTCAATGACGTAGATGGATTCCTTCACCCCAGGCGGAATGAAGTGAGCAAAGTATGCGATGTAGTTGTTGGCAACGTGGCCGTAGGCCACCGCGCCCATCTTGCGGTAACGAAAGTGATAACCAGCCAGCAGATTTTGCTCATAGAAATCGTATTGGGTTCCATCCACAGCAACGGTCTTCCCATTGCCCCATGACTTCGGAAGTTCCAGTTGCAGATACAGTTCGATCAGCTCACGACGTGCGGCATCGAGCTTGTCTGCCGACATATGACGTTGATTGACAAACGAAAGCGTGTGCGAACTGACCAGGCCATTCATATGACGTGCGGCCTGGTTGGGACCCAGATTGCAGCCCAGAGCAAAAACCGTGAGCAGATACCGCTCCACAGCCCGATCCAGCTTGGGGTCAGAACCGGAAACGGGATTAAAATGGCGGGTGAAGTTCGTCCAGCTCTCGACGTTGAACAGAACGTCCAGTAGATTGCGCACCGGCATCCGATGGACGACGGTCGCCTGCAGGTTGACAGCAGAAACGGGGATCTGCCGGGCTTTGGTCCGTTGGACAACAGGCTCGCCCTGGGCGTTAATGCTGAGCTGATCGTTATGCACGAAGTTGGCGTCTGTTTGCTGCCCGGCAGCCAGCAAGGCGTTTTTCAGATGCCCGGCAAGGTCTTTGGCAGTAGCCGGAAGGTTCAACTGTTCGCAGTACCGGGCCAGCAGCTCACGGCACTCCTCTCTCGGAAGTAATTGTTCGCGGTGGTCTGCGAAGGATTCACTCCCCCAGACCGTGATGTCGCCAGATTTTAATTCAGCCGTCAAATAAGAAAAGACGCAGACCTCCAGTTGCCTCCGGTCAACGCGAACCGCGCCTTTAACATCCTGCACAACAAGCGTCTTCCAGCGGTCACTGGCGAAAGCAAGATCCACGCTGCTGGTTTCGATGTATCGAGGTGATTTGGCAGCGTGGCTCAACACCACCGCAACGGCTTTCAGGAGAGATTCGTCTGCGGTTGATGTTTCTAGACGTAAAGACTGAATAACCCGAAGCAGCACCTGGCGATGGCTGCGGTAATGACCCCAAAGAAGTGGAAGATAGTTATTCTTGCTCCACGCGCGGATCGCCGCGCATTCAACCCGCAGCCTCTCGATCTGTTTTCTGTCTCCCACCAGCTCTTTTATTTGCTGGGCCGCGGCCAATGCATCCTCCTGCGAGTAGAGAACATCCAGCATGGAATCCAGCGTTTCCACCAGTTTCTCCGTCCGCTCCCGCTGTTCGAGCTGGATTCTCTGCAATTCTTCTTTGGCGCGCCGGTGGATCGCCATCATACGGCGGAGGAAACATTTCAGCGATGTCATCGCGTGTCCTCACCCGAGCACGCTGCACCAGGCACAACATCAAAGTAAGGCGCTGCGGTTCCTTGTAGTCCTTCAATTCCGCGATGTCGAGCGCTTTCGCCTCCTGTGCAAAGGAACGAATCTTTGCTGGTGATATGCCGGTTAGAACCTGATCCATCAGCCCCAATGATTCAAGCCATTGAAGATGACTCAGCAGCTCCTCGAGATGGGAGAGTGTCGCATTCTTCGCAGATGATCTCACCGCCTGAAACGCCGATAGCCGCTGGTCGGATTCCGCCAACAACAGGTCGCCCAGTTTGGTGCGCAATTCATCCGTGATGTGGCGCATAACCCAGCCGAATAAACGGCGGTCGGCAGCAGCATGGGCGCGGTCAGCGAATCGGTCCAGCGTGGAATAGGCAGGAAGTTCAATCCGCTCGCGCTGCAATTCTCCAAGCATGGCATTCACAATGTCGACCGGGTCGTCAATCATAAAGGCAACGCGGAGCGCTGTTCCTGCGGCGAGGCGGCGGGCCTTCTGGTTGCCATAATAAGGTTCAACTTGCAGCCACTCCCGGATGAGCTGCCGATGCCGGTACATCGTTTTCGGCCTGTCGTAAACCGCGCGAACCTCTTTATCAAGCTGAAGGCATTGCTTCACATGATTAACGATGACCTCCGGCGTTGTCTCCAAAGATGGAAAATAGTGCAGCCGTTGAAAGCACTTTAGAAGAACAGCCAGACTCAGCAAGTGATCGGAATTGCGCGTTTTGGACTTTGCCCACGTTCTTTCCTCCTCGCTCGGCGTGTAGGCGGACTCTAATTCTCGGGATGTAATGACGCGGCCAAAGCGCGGGTAGGCGGTTCGCTCCAAAGAGGGCATGCTGTATTTTCCTTAAATAGTGGTTGCCGGGAAGGGGTTCAATGCCGCTGGCAGTGTGAATGGTATTTGCAAAACTCCCAAGTTCTGCAATAGAAACTCAGACCCCGCGTTTTCGGCCACTTCTCATTTGCAAAAGTATGGCGCAAAACCTACCGTTTATGCAAGGAGTTGTGCAATGAAAATCGGCTATGCCCGGGTGTCGACGCTCGACCAAAACCTGGATCTGCAACTTCGTGCCTTGAAAAAGGCGGGCTGCGGAAGAGTCTTCAAAGAGAAGGCTTCCGGCGCCAGCCGCGCGCGGCCAGAGTTCCTGCGAATGATGGATCAGCTCCGGGCCGGAGATTCGGTGGTGGTGTGGAAACTGGACCGTCACGCCAGGTCCACCCGCGATTTATTGGATACGATGGAAAAGATCCGCGAGATTGGAGCGAAGTTCCAGTCTCTTTCAGAACCGTGGGCAGACACCACAACCCACGCCGGAAAGATGATCATGACTGTTTTCGCCGGCATCGCCGAATTTGAGCGTGATCTCATTCGGGAACGCACCGGCGCTGGCCGTGAAGCCGCCAAACAAAGAGGTGTCCAATTTGGTCGTCCCCCGAAACTGACTTCCGACCAGAAGCAATTGGGGCTTCGCCTTCTGAACGAAGGCAAGTCCGCTCAGGAGATTGCCGAGATCTTCCACGTCCACAGTGCAACCACTTACCGGGTTGCGCTGGCCGATTCTTGATCGTTTTCGGTCCTATGGGTAAATTTTACGCTTATCTCGGTGTAGGGCCTTAAAGTGAGTCCATCCCAATTGTCGCCGCAGTGCGGCGACAATTTCTTCGTCGGGGAAAGCTTGGGCCAATTGGACCATCCGACGCAAATTCTTCTCGCCGAAACCGCGGCCAAACTCTTGCTCCAATTGTCGCCCCAGCGCGGCGACAATTTGTTTGCCATATTCGGCGCCGCCTTGGGACAGGATATCCACGTGAACGCGCGTGCCGATCTGCCAATACAACTGCACCAGGGCGCTGTTCACGTTATGCGCGACAGATCGGCGTGTTTCGACGATCAGGGTTCGTAGTTCCGGCAAGAGCGCGGTGGTCGCTATCTCAGGAAGCACATGTTCTGTCTCGGGCGGGTCGTTCATTCAAAAGGCTTTCGGCCAGAAATGCATTAGCTCCGCCAATTCTCGCACCACTGGTGCGACTTTTGTGGAACGGTTTTGAAATACATCGAGCGCAATTCTTACAGCGGCATCTTGTGCGACGCGCCCTCGCGGGCGGCGCGCCGGCGTTTGTCGTAAATCTGAGTGGTGTGACGTGCCGGTGGCCAAGCAATTCTTTGACCTCCATAATGTCCACGCCGGAATCGAGCAAGAGCGTGGCCGCTGTGGCCCGCAGCGAATGCGGCGTGTAGACGCATTCCATCACCTTGTTTCCATCCGGCAATTCCCGCTCGCGCAGCGCGTTGGGCAGCTTGCTCAGATAGTCTTTCAGGATCGTCCACATGGTGCGCGGCTCCCTCGCGGTCGCCGCCAATTCCTCGGTGTGGGAATGCCGGCGCGGCCGGAAGAGCGGACCGCTCGTGAGTTCGGCGCTCTGCAGGTACTCGTGGATCGCCTGGGCGGCGGCGTAGTGCAGGCCGATGGTGCGGCGCTTGTCGCCTTTTTCGCGCAAGCGCAGGGTGGCCTCCTCGCCCTCTTGCCGAAAGTCTTCGACGAGGAGAGAGCAGCCGGTCGCCAGGCGGATGCCGGTATAGAGGTAGAGTTTTACAATGGCGCGGTCGCGATGCGCCAATATCGAATCGCCCGCAGACACGTTCAGCAGTTGCCGGGCCCGCGCCGCCGGCAAAGAAAGCGTTTCTTCGTGTGGATCGGACGACTCGCGCGCGATGAATTGCGAATGCGCCGGGTTTGGGACCAGGATCGGCAGGCGCAGCTCGGCCGCCGAGAGCGCCAAGTATTTATAAAAGGACGACAGCGCCGAAACCCGGTGGTTGATGGTCTTGGGCGCGGCGCCAACTCAAGGGCTTCCGCCCAATGAGGCTGAGCACTTCACTGGTGTGCCGCGAGTAGGGGCGGCCGCATTCAGTCAGTGATGACGCTCCGTGCATGAGCGAGCGTTGGTGGCAAGTTTTGCGGGGAACGAGATTGGGTTCACTCATAGCGCAGCGCCACGACGGGGTCCACTTCTGTGGCGCGCCGCGCAGGCAAGTATCCGGCAATAGCAGTGACGAATACGATCGCAGCAGTGGCTACGCCGATAACGATGGGCTCGAAGGCCCGTACGCCGAAGAGCTGACTTTGCACAAAGCGCGTGGCCGCGAGCGTAGCCGGTATCCCGACAGCAATGCCAACCGCCAGAAGTAGAAGCGTTTCCCGAAGCACCAGCCAAAGGACGGCGTTCCGTTCGGCGCCGAGTGCCATACGCACTCCGATTTCGTTGGCTCGGCGTACTACGTTGTAGCTCATGACTCCGTAAAGACCGATGCAGGCTAGCGACAGAGCCAGCAGGGAGAAGAAGGTCGAGAGCCGCGAAACCAACACCTCGCGCGCCATTGATTCGCCGATCTGCTCGTTGAGCGTCGTCACTTTCATGACTGGTATGTTGTTGTCGATGCGCGTCAGGGCGTGACGGAGTTCGCTCGCCACTTGGCGCGGATCGCCTTTGGTCCTTAACAGCAGGCAGCCCGCGAAGAGATCCTCGCCGGAAAGTTGTCGCAAGGGAAGGAAGACCATGGCGCGTGGTGTCTCTCTCGCGCTTGTGTACTTACCGTCCTCGACCACGCCAACTATCTCCCATTGATCCTTCGCGCCACTCCCGGTGAGGATGTGCTTGCCCAGGGCTTGGCCATGCGGAAAAAAGCGGCTTGCCAGGGTCTGATTCACCACCGCCACCTGCGGCGTGCCCTCCGAATCGCTAGACTCGATACCACGCCCTGCCATTAGACGTGTGCCGCTGGTTTCAAAGTAACCTGGCGTGATGCCATTAAACGAACTTAAAATTTCAGACTTCCTGGCCTCGCTTTCTGTCGCAGAGATGAGTAGCTCCCAGTTTTCATCACTAATCGGCGGTAGCGCGGATAACGAAGCTGAAAGAACCCAGGGAAAGTGCACTCAGGCTCCCTAATAGACGCGCATCGAGTGCCTTCAACTGCTCCTGCTTGTAACCGGCCAGCCGCAGATCCAGATCTACTTCCAGTAAGTTGACCCGGTTGAATCCAAACGGCTGGTTCTCCAGGTTCCGAAGCGTCCGTTCAAACAGTCCGGCCCCCACCAGCAAGACGAGCGAGAGCGCCACCTGGGTGCTGACCAGCACCTTCGAGAAAGGGAAACGGCCGGTTCGGCCTCCCGCACCCGCGATGCTGCGCGATCCGGCTTTCAATCCAGGGGCAAGGTTCATGCGCGCGGCTCGCCAGGCGGGCGCCAGACCAAACAGCAGCCCGGTCAATAACGATATGCCGAAAGTGAAAGCCAAGACCCGCAGATCTGGATTGGGGTCGAACGCTGTTCGTGTGGCGCCCGCGACGACAAAGCGAATCAACGCCCGCGTTCCCCAAGCCGCAAACAGGAGACCCAGTGCGCCGCCGAAAACGGAGAGTAGTAGTGTTTCGGTCAGTAACTGGCGGGCTATACGGAACGGACCCGCGCCCAGTGCGAGCCGGGTGGTGATCTCTTTTCCCCGCGCAGCCATTTTCGCGAGCAAGAAGTTTGCCAAGTTGACGCAGGCGATCAGTAAAACACCAAAGCGACGATTCCCAGTAGAATCCGCAAAGGCTCGGCATAAATGTTGCGCAGACCGGATACGCCGTAGGCACCCGGTATCAACTGGACGAACGACCCGCCGATTTCCCGACGGCGTGCGTCACTAACAGCGGCTCCTTCCGAATCGATCATGTATCGCCGAAGTTCAAGCTTGAGCCATTCCTGTGCTTTTGCCATGCTCACGCCTGACCGTAGTCGGCCCATCATGTGGAGCCAGTAGGGACCATTCAGTCCAATCAGAGTGGGACGGACCATCGCCTGTTGCTGCATGGTGAGCGGCAGCCACATATCGGGCGACGTGGCATCGAGACTAATTCCGTAAAACTTGGGAGGCGCGACGCCGATCACGCTGAACAACGTCCCGTTGAGGATGAACGACCGGCCAATCACGCTCGGGGTCGCCGGCAAAGGTTTGCTGCCAGTAGTCGTAGCTGATAACGGCCACGGGTCGACTGCCAGGCGTATCAGCATCGGCGGATTCGATTGCGCGACCCAGAATGGTGTTCACACCGAGCACGCGGAAGAAGTCGCCAGAGACAAGAGTGCCGGTGGCGCGTCCTCGGGGACCGGCGGATCCCTCCGGCCGCACATTGATTACAACAGGAGAGCTGCCATAAGCGCAGACGCCCTCAAAGACGTCACGCCGATTTTCAATGCGCTTGTAGAGATCGTATGGAAATATGTCCAATGAACCGCTGATTCCGCCCAGGACGCCGCCGCCTTCCGCCTTGCCGAACGAAACCAGGTGCGCCGCGTCTTGAACAGGGATTGTCTTTAGCAACAAATCGTTGATGATGGTGAAGACGGCGGAATTGGCGCCGATGCCGAGCGCCAGCGAGATCACGGCCATAGCCGTAAAGCCGGGCTGACGGCGTAGCGTGCGAACCGCAAAGCGCAAATCCTGCCCCAAGTTTTCTAACGATACGAACGTCCACATATCCCGGCAAGCCTCCTTAAACGTTGTTACGTTGCCAAACTCGCGGCGCGCGACCGCCCGCGCGTCGTCCGCCGAAACACCCGATGCCTGATGTCGCGCCTGGCGCAACGCCAGATGAAAGTTCATTTCCTCTTCCAGGTCGAGGTCAAGTTTCCGGCGCTTGATCAGTACTTTCACGCGCAACCAAAGGTCTGTGACGAACTCATACAGGGCCATCAAGCTGGCTCCATGACACGCGACACTGCGTTTGCCAGACGAATCCAGTGTTCCCGCTCTTTCGTGAGGTTTGCCCGGCCCGTTGAGGTGAGGCGATAAAATTTGGCACGTCTGTTGTTCTCGGAGAGACCCCATTCGGATGCGAGCCATCCGCGAAGTTCCAGCCGGTGAAGAGCCGGGTAGAGCGCGCCTTCTTCGACCCGTAAGACATCCTCGGAGCGCTGATGAATGACCTCCGCGATGGCATAGCCGTGTTTAGCACCATTGGTCAAGGCTCTCAGGATGAGCATGTCGAGGGTACCCTGCAGCAGATCGCCGGTCTGTTCTCTTCCCATAAATGCCTTATGGGAATCATGCCACAGGCGTCTAAACAATGCAAGAGGTCAAGCTTGCGAGCATGGACTCGGGTACTACTCAGTTTCGAGCCGAGTGTACCGAGTCCCTGCCATTTTCGAGACGTATCTGTAAGGTAGTTCACAAAAGGTGACCCTTATGGCAACTTTCCGTTCCATTGATCCCCAACACCCCGGGTCAAAAGGTTTGCTGCGCGGGGTTACAGAAGAGAGTTTGAATTGAAACCTTTCAAGTATACACATGGCACATGCCAATGCGCGGAAAGGCAATGCTGACCGAATATGCTTGACATGTCACCACTAGGTGACAGATAATGTCACCTAGTGGTGACAAACTTAACAAAGGCGACACCCGGCCGCACTACCGGGAAAAGGGTCAAATCGGTTCGTGAAGGCCGGAGCATTGGTCTTCGGGATCGGGAAAGAACCCGCGGGAAGATCCTGGCGGCAATAGGTCGGATCCTGGCCCGCAAAGGAAGCACGGGACTGGGCATCAATGCGATTTCGCGCGAAGCGAAGGTGGACAAGGTGCTCATTTACCGCTATTTTGGCGGCCTCGACCAGCTTTACCGCGCCTTTGCGCTTGAGGGGAATACATTTCCGAGCCTGCAAGAGGTGTCTGAAGGCCGGCTTCACGAATTTCCGGACCTGCCGCTCGCAGAGTTGGCCAAGGTGATCATTCTGGGCTTCAGCCGCGCCATACGCCGGCGTCCCGTTACGAAGGAGATGATGCGCTGGGAATTGCAGGAAAAAAACGCATTAACGGAGGAATTGGCTAGGGAACGGGAGCGCCAATCGCAGCAGTGGCTGGCTCTGGCACCAGATGTACATGGTGCGGACCTTGCCGCGGTCGCCTCCATTCTGGTCGCAGGGCAGGTATTCTTGACGTTACGTTCAAAGACTACCGACACGTATAACGGCATCGAATTGAATTCTGAGAGCGGCTGGAAACGGATCGAGGACGCCATTGCCCTGCTTTCGGACCTCTTCTTCCAGTATGTCGCGGCGGACTCGGTGCCATCCAAAAAATAAATAAATGTCCGGCCGCTAGTGTACGAGTTCCGAACTCGGTACATCGAACTCAGGCGGCTATCAAGTGTGATTGCAAGAAAAGGAGCTTTAGATGAACAGACTAACTTTGACACTTCTATTGCCGGCGCTCTGTGCGACGGCTTTCGCTGGCGAGAGCCAGCTACAAAAGGCAACTAACGTTGTGAACGAGATCATGGGAACTCCCGACAAAGGGATTCCTCATAATTTGCTGGACAAAGCCGTGTGTGTGGGTGTCGTTCCCTCTGAGGTGAAGTTTGCGTGG
Source organism: Bryobacterales bacterium (assembly GCA_003167495.1). Lineage (GTDB taxonomy): Bacteria > Acidobacteriota > Terriglobia > Bryobacterales > Bryobacteraceae > Bog-105. Next base: position 30,182 of record PMSX01000051.1, read on the forward strand.
GTGTTCGGCGGCACTTACGGACGCGGCTTGCTTGTGTGCCGCAAGGGCGGGACCGGTGAGTGGAATGCCCCTTCGATGTTCTCCATCGGTGGCGTGAGCGTCGGGTGGCAAGCGGGCGGTAAAGCGACCGACGTCGTCTTCCTCGTGATGAATCCTGAAGGCATGAAAAAGCTGGTTCGGAACAGCGTTAAGCTGGGCGCAGAATTGTCTGTAGCGGCCGGCCCGGTCGGCCGGTCCGCCGAAGGCGCGACCGATGTTCAACTTCATGCAGAAATTCTTAGCTATTCGCGCTCGCGCGGCTTCTTTGGCGGAGCCTCGCTAGATGGGGCCGTATACAAGCAAGACAAAGACGATAACCAAAGGGTATATGGACGCAGGGTGACCGCGAACGAAATTCTGATCGACGGCACCGTGCCCGCTCCTTCGGCTGCCGAGTCTCTGGACAGCGCACTCACTAAATACTCTCCCTCTGGTGGACGCACATTTGGCCGCCGGCTGTAGGGCGACCAAACCTGTGTAACGAAGCGCAAAGGCCCGGGCGACATCTCGCCCCGCCTTCTGCGCTTTTCATTTCGTCGCGACTGCGATCAACCAAAGATAGCTGATGCAGAAACAGGCGAGGGAGCCAAACCCAAGAGATTGGTTGCGTGTGTATTTGAACCGACTGTAGGATCCCGGATCGTTAGGACGATGCAGATGATGCTCGTAGTTCAACGTCAGCAGGATCATAAAAAACGTTCCGTAGATAATGCTCATCGCCACCAGAAATAAGGGCGACGCGAAGGACTTCAGAGAACCAACGTTTGCGTGATTGAAATTCAAGGAGCCGACAAGCAGAACGATCGAACCCGCGGCTAGGCCCAGGACGAATTTTGTAATGTCCAGGTACATGGGGAGCAGTCTCTTGCCGAACTCGCCATGTTCGCCTCCGGGATCAAAGACAACAGGTTGCCCCTTGGTCCTTAGATAAACAATGAGCCATATCACCGCGAACAGTCCCACTGCCGTTGCAACGCCGGGGAAGCCTGGAAACAGCATGCTTTGAGGATAGACGATAATGGTTACTGAGTTTGCTCTGCAAGTGCGCCCCTATACAGCGGAGGTGACGCCAGAAATCACCTCGAACCGCGGGGCATAAATGAAAGTCGCCGTGCGATTTTAGAAGCGTCCCGTTTCGTGTCCGTAAACGAGTTTTACGCCAGGATAAGCTTTGGCGAAGGCGCGCAGTTGTTCCAAACTTACACGGCCACGAGCGGTTCCCGCGCTATTCCAGCCACGTGGACCGACGCCGTTCTTGAATGCCCAAGCGAAGTGGCTTGCATCGCCGGTCAATAGAACGGGCGACGTGCCGTTGATCAGGTAAGCGATGTCATCGTCAGTGTGGCCTGGCACCGAGATCGCCCAAAACGATCCGTCACCAAAAAGATCCACAGATGGCCCGAGAGGGGCCATCGCAGGCGCGGCCGCAAAATCGATGCTTGAAAACTTCGATTCAGCTGAAAAGTCGTTCGCCACAGCGGCTCGCGCCAAGAAGCTAGCTTCGGCCTTGCCGAAAACGAACTCAGTCTGGGGCCCGAGCGCCGGAACGCCCCCGGTGTGATCTGGATGGAGATGCGTGAAAAACACCTTCTTCGGGTGTACGTTCAGGCGAGCGAGTTGCGCCGACAGATCTTCACCCGGCTGCTGCCGGTTGGTCACGCCGTTAACCCAATTGAAGAACCTCATCGCGTCGGTGTAATTGCCGTACGGCGGATGTTTCGCAAAGGAGTCGTCGAAGCCTGTGTCGATCAGGAGGTCTCCGAAGTGGCTATGGTGTACCCAGTGAACCAGCACGGCGAGATCGCGCGGTACATGATCGCAGTCGGCTTGCTTGGGACTCACTGGATCGAGGTTCAAACAAGCATCCATATGGACTACACCTGTCTGAAAAGTAACTAATGAGATGTCACGCGGATGTGCCAGCACGTCGTTCCAGTCTACGAATGCGGCGGGAGGAACCGGGTACGGCGTGATCTCGAATCGCCGAAATCCGCCCCGCAGCAGGTAAGCAGCAAGCGCGCCAACGGCCAGAATCAGAATGGCAGCCGGCCGTCCGAGTTTCTTAAGTCTCCACACATCAGATCCTCGACCGATTGTACGCTTCCAGCAATCCTTTGCTTTCACAGTACACAAATGGCAAGCTTCGTGTGAGGCTCGCTTCGCGTATGTCGTGTGTGACGGCGATGTGTAGAGCAAAAGCTGAGTTCGCTCCTGATCCCGTGGGGGATCCGCGCGGAGCCGGCGGACGCCGGAAGCCGTGGAAATGCCGAACGGTAGGAAGCCTTGAAAACTGAAGGGATTATAATTGGGCGCCAACCAAACTGAGAAAATTCCAAGATGTTTGAACTCGGAAAATGTTATCGGCGCGAAAGTATCGCTGCCGAAGACAGCGAAGAACGATACTTGCCTCTCGATGGCGGCGGAAAAGTTGCGGCGGGGTGTTTCCGTTACGATCTTAATCCCGACGCTCCCGAAATCGTTCTGCCGAGAACTGGGCCGATCATAGAATCATCGGCAGACGAGTTTAGGCGAGGTGGGTACGCCGTTCCCACCTTCATCAAGTTGGACATTGGCGAGTGGCAGTATGTCGGAAATTATCGCGTGGTGAATTCTTCGATAGATTCCAAACTCATTGAACAGCACCAAGAGAGGGCGGAGCAGTTTGGCCGCAAGCGCACAAGGCGCGACTGGAAGATTACACAGGTGTTGTACTTGGAACCAGTGGGTGACCATTACGACTGGCGTAAGAAAGAAATTCAAAAGGCGCAGTAGTGGACGAGCAGCAAATCGAACTCATCGGAAATAGCAGCGTTCACGGCGGCCTTGGTTCGGGAAGCAATCGAACTCGCACGTCCAATCCGAGATCGTGGTGTTGATCTGGTCACTGGCCGGTTGTGCAGACCGGACCATCGCCAAGGCTGCCACATAAACTTCCCGGATGAGTCTTTAAGTCGCAGGCAATAGCGTTTTTCGATCAATATCGTATTTATTAAACATTTGCGGATTCCGAAAACGAAAGAGCTCCCGCGAGAAGCGGGAGTCTTATGGCAAGGTCTCTATCATCTAGTTCAGTGGTAACCCGCGCGGCATCGACTTCGACGGGAAGTGAAATTTTCCTCAAACACTCACGCTTAGT